>CP017039.1:1309108-1636385 GCA_001717545.1 Anaerolineaceae bacterium oral taxon 439
CGAAAGAACCGAGAAGCGTCCCCCGATCGACGGATCGGAGATGACGATATTGCGGAACCTGAGCTCGGCCGCAGTGCGTTCAAGGAGCGTTCCGGGGTCGGTGATGGCGATGAAATGCTTTCCCGCGTCGTCGCCGAGTTCGGCTTTGGCTTTCGCGTAGAAATAGTCCATGAGTGCGCGGATTTCAGCGGTGCCGCCGGATTTCGACGAAACGATATAGACGGTTTCGGAGAGCGGATGCGCCTGGTCGGCGTCCAGGACCTGGCCCGGGTCGGTTGAATCGATGATCGTTAATCTGAGCCCGTCCGCGCCGGCGAAGGTCAGCGCTAAAACTTCGGGCGCGAGCGAGGAACCGCCCATGCCGATCAGGAGCGCTTTCGTGATCCCGTCTTTCCGGAGACTTTCGAGAATCTCCCTGTATTCC
This sequence comes from Anaerolineaceae bacterium oral taxon 439, assembly GCA_001717545.1. Taxonomy (NCBI): domain Bacteria; kingdom Bacillati; phylum Chloroflexota; class Anaerolineae; order Anaerolineales; family Anaerolineaceae; species Anaerolineaceae bacterium oral taxon 439. Next base: position 1,309,533 of record CP017039.1, read on the forward strand.
GGACCGTTTTTTTCGATCGTTTTATGAACGTCGAGCCAACCGAGGCGATTCCGGATTTCAGGGTATGCCTGCGTATCGAAGGTCCAGACGGTCGGATCCTTCGCGAAGATTCGCGTGATGACCGAGTCTTCTTCGATTTTTTTGAAATTCGCTGAAATCGGTTCAGCAAGAACGCCGAGCGCCTTTTCAACGGCGTCGCCGGCTTTTTGAATGTCGTTTTGCATGGCCAAATATGCTTGAATCATGTCATTTCCTTTCGTTTCTTTTAATTTTCGGCTGATTGCCGCAATCAGGCTGGCTTCTTCCTCCAGCGATTTTCCCGGGAAGATTTTCGCGTCTGCGTCCGGAGTCAGCGTATTGAATCGTCCGTTTTCCCGATACGCGGCGATCTGGGCGCTCGTCATGGCGGCGACGCTGTTTTTTACGACGAGCGAATTCTGGTAGCGGATCCCGGTCGATGCGGCCGCGCTCCAGACAATCCGGAACGGCCTGGCGCCATGTTCGCGAAGGTCCGACCAGCGTTCGGACTGCGCGAATTTTTCCGCCGCGGCGGCGAGCCGGCGCGCGAGCGGGAGCGCTGCGCCAGCCGCCGATCCATTCGAAATTTCTCCGTCGATCCGGTCCGCTTCGAAGATGACGCCGCTGATCAGCGTGTCGATCGCTTTCCCTCCGGCGAAGCGATCTTCGAGCGCTTCGAGGACGGTTTGTGCGGCGCTGATGAAGCCGGGTTCGGCGGCAACGGCGGTGAAAGCGACGTTGACCCCTTCATGGAGAAGCTCTTCGGCGATCTTCAGGCCCGATCCGGAAGCCGGAATCGCGATGACCAGGTTTGGACGGTTGGCCGCTTTCCAGAACTGGCGAATGTCTTCGGCGGCCTGAGCTGGCTGATCGAAGCTTTCGACCGCGTATTCGACGAGAACGAGACCGTCCTGTCCGCCGCTTTCGTTGAAGACCGGCTGGAGGAGCGCGGCGGCTTTCCGGACGGCCGCGGCGGCAGTTTCAGCGAAAAGCTGTGCCGGGGTCCGCCTGTGCATTCTCATGGGGAACGCCCGGTTCATCAGCGCTGTCCGGGCGCAGGCGCAGTCGCATACGGCGGAAAGAGTCATGAGGACGCCGCGGACGCGGTTGTCCGCGATCTGGCCGCTGAGCGCGGCGATGTCGTCCTGCCTGTCGCAGCGCAGGTAAAGCGATTGCCCTGCGGATTCGAGATTGATCAGTCGGTCGGCAAGGTACATGTCGCCGGCTTCAATGCGCCTGATTTTATTGAAGCGGCGGATCTGATTAGGCTGGTTATTAAACTCTGCGCCAAGGAAGGCTTTGACGAGTTCCTTGCAGAGTTCGCTTCCGATAATCCGGGCGCCCAGGCAAAGGACGTTCATCCCGTCATGTTCTACGCCCTGATGCGCCGAGTAGGTATCATGGCAGACGCAGGCGTAAATTCCGGGAATTTTCGAGGCGGCGAGCGAAACGCCGACGCCCGACCCACACATGAAAATTCCTGCGTCGGCGTCTCCCCGCAGGATCGTTTCCGCGCCCAGCTGAGCGAAGTCAGGAAAATCGGCGCTGGCCGCCGACCAGGTTCCTACGTCGACGACGTTCCATCCGAGGCTCTCCGCGGTTGTTCTGACCGTGTCTTTCAGTTCGAATCCGGCATGATCACAGGCGATAACGACAGTTTTCTTCATGCAATTCTCCGTTCCGGTCGGAGGCTGATCCGACGGGTTGTCTTTTGATACTGTTAGGTTCATTATACCGGAAGCGGCCGCGTTTGGCGGGGAAGCGCGGCTCGCGATTGAGCTATAATCTGAAAGCGAGAAAGGAGCAGGCATGAAGAGTTATCGAAAGGTATTAAAGTTCTTTTTTCCGACGCGCCGCGGATTAGAAAATATTACCGGGAAGGTTCAGCAGGCGATCGATGAAAGCGGCGTTCGCGAAGGACTGGTCCTGGTTAACGCGATGAATATTACCGCGTCGGTTTTTATCAACGACGACGAATCCGGACTGCATCATGATTATGAGACGTGGCTGGAGAGGCTGGCGCCGGAGAAGCCGTATGATCAGTATCGCCATAACGGGTATGAGGATAACGCAGACGCGCATCTGAAACGGACGGTTATGGGACGCGAGGTTGTTTGCGCGATTACGGAGGGGAAGCTGGATTTCGGGACCTGGGAACAGATTTTTTATTTCGAGTTTGACGGGAAACGGGAAAAACGCGTGCTGATCAAGATTATCGGCGCGTAGTCCAGTGCGCAGGGGATGACTGGATCATCAGCGAGGTCTCTTTTCAGATCTCGCTGATGATTCGGGTTCTGATTTCATGATAAAAAAGGCCATGGGCGTTCAGATTTCTGGTTTTTACCTGAGCGGCATGGCTTGGAGGAATCCTGCTTTATTGTTGGACTCAGCGAGATTGTGTATTGTTCTTAGCCTTTCCCATGGAGCGTCCGGCTTTTTCGGACCATATCGATATAGACTGCGAAAAGAATGATCAGTCCTTTTGCAACGTATTGCCAATACGAATTTACGTGCAGCAGGTTAAGACCGTTAGAAATAATACCGATGATCAATACGCCGATTACCATGCCGCCGACGCTTCCGACGCCTCCGTACATGCTCGTTCCTCCGACGACTGCCGCGGCAATAGCGTCTGTTTCATAGCCCAGCCCGACGGCAGGCTGACCAGAGGTCATCCGGGTCGCTAAGATAATGCCAGCGATTGCTGAGAGCGTTCCACTAATTGTCCAGACAATAATTTTTGTTTTATAGATATTGATTCCACTATAACGCGCGGCGGTTTCGTTCCCTCCAACCGCATAGATATGTCGTCCGGATTTCGTTCTGTTAAGAAGAAATGAAAGGAGCAGTAAAGCGAAGACCATATAGATCACCGGAAAAGGTATACCAAAAAGCGTTCCATTCCCGATCAGCGAAAAATCATCTCTCCCATAAATCGTAACGGGTTGACCGCCTGCGATCAGATAGGCTATTCCTCGGCAGATGCTTTGGGTTGCGAGCGTAACAATGAATGGGTGAATTCCTGAGAACGCGATAATCCAGCCGTTCAAAACCCCTATTGCTACGCCGCTTAGAACGCCGAGGCTGATTGCGAGGGGAATTGATAAACCGTGTCGGGTCATGCCGACAACGCAGATACAACCGGACATCGCTATCATAGCCCCGCCAACTAAATCAATTCCTCCTAACATCAAGCAGAGCATTACGCCCATGGCTAAGAAAGCGTTAGTGGACACATTCCGCATGACATTTAGGAAATTTGCTTTGCTGAAAAAATTTTCAGCGGTTAAGCTCATGAAAATAAAGAGCAGAAGAAAGGCAATCAGGATTCCCAGATTCAATCTTGCAAATGATGCGATGCTGCCTAATCCAGGAACATGCTCCAATGTTTCAAAGAAACTTGATTTTTTCGTTGTTGTTTCTTTCATTTATATGCCTCCTAAGGCGTAGCGTAAAATAACATCTTGATCGAACTGTTCCGAAGAAAGCTCCGCGACAATCGTTCCGTCACGCATGATGAAAAGTCGGTCGCACATATTAATGATTTCATTAAGTTCTGAAGAAACCATAATAATTGCGTTTCCATCGGCGACCAATTTATTCATGATCGCGTATATTTCGGCTTTCGCGCCTACGTCGATTCCGCGGGTCGGTTCGTCCATGATCAGGATTCCTGGATTGGTCAATAACCATTTTGCCAAAACGACTTTTTGCTGGTTTCCCCCGGAGAGATTGATGCATTTCTGCAAAGAAGATGAACATCGAATTGAGAACTTCTCGATCGCTTCTTTCGATAGTTCTTTTTCTTTTTTCAAGTTAACTCGAAGCTTATTGATAAACTTATCGAGAATTGCGATCGTTGTGTTGAATCGGATGCTGTTTTCGAGAATAAGCCCCTGAGTTTTTCGACTTTCGGGAACTAGGGCTAATCGGTTTTTTAACATATTTCCTGGATTGATCTTTTTGACTTCTTTTCCAAAGACAGAAATATTTCCTCGAGTAATCGAATCAAGTCCCATAACAGCATTCATTAATTCAGATCGTCCCGCGCCTACTAAACCATAGAATCCCAATATTTCGCGTTGGTGAAGCTGAAAGGAACAATCATGTACGCCGGAGTCAGTATGGATATTTTGAACGTCCAGGATAACGTCTCCTGGCGTGTTGAACGTTCGAATATAATATTTTTCTAATTCACGCCCAACCATCAATTCTACTAATTCGTCAGGGTTTGTTTCATTTGTTATTCTCGTCCCTATATACGAACCGTCGCGCATGACAGTAACTCGATCAGTCAAATCGAAAATCTCCTGCATTTTATGAGAAATATAAATAATTCCAATTTCTTTTTCTTTCAACTGACGAATGGTTTTGAAGAGGATTTCGACTTCCTTTTCAGATAGGGATGAGGTTGGTTCGTCCATGACGATGATCCGCGCGTTCAGAGAAAAAGCTTTTGCGATTTCGAGAAGCTGTTGCTGCCCCGTGCTGAGGCGCGATACTTTTTCTTTCGGATCGATTTCTAATCCGACGGTTTCAAGAATCGGCTTCGCTTGCTTATTCATTTCGTTTTGGCTGACCATATGGAAGCTGTCTAGCTTCTCCCGCCCTAAAAAGATATTTTCAGCGACGGTTAAATGCTGGACCATTGCTAATTCTTGATGGATAAACGCGATTCCCAGGTTTTGTGCATCTAAGACGGAGTGGACTGCTACTTCGTTCCCGTCAATCTGAATCTTACCCTCGTCGGGATGATAAACGCCACCGAGGATATTCATCAGCGTTGATTTTCCAGCGCCGTTTTCGCCCATTAAGCCGAGAATTTCCCCAGCAAATAATTCTAAAGAAGCGTTCGATAACGCCTGTACGCCTGGAAATTTCTTTTTGATATCAGTCATACGCAATAATGGCTCAGGCATTCTTATAACCTCCGGATAAAGATCGTCGCTGTGAATATAATCACTTGCGATTTTAGATTTGAGAACGGCGGATGATTGTGTCATGATTCATTCCGCCGTTCCCAGCATCAATTATTTAGTTGTAGCTATATGGCAAAAGATTGGGGTTCCAGTGTCTTATTGCCAACCGTCGGTTCCATATTCTTCTACATTCTTCTTTGTGATGAGGAACGTATCGACTACGATATTTTTTTCGACTTCCTTCCCGGAGAGTAATTCATATGTAGCTTTGATCGTTTCTTTTCCGATCGTTTCAGGTGATTGGGCCGCGGTTCCGGTCATTTTTTCATCCAGAATAAGTTTTTTCGCGTCCGGATTGCCGTCGACGCCGTAAATCAGGACGTCTTTCATTTCCGGATGGGCCGCGAGTGCGTTAACAGCTCCCATCGCCGAGGGGTCGTTGACACAGAAGAAAGCCTTGAGATCAGGCGTACTTTGGAGCACATCTTCGGCCAAAGGAAGCGTCACGCCGGTATCGCCTTTACCGTCTAATTCGATTACGACTTCAAAGTAATCTTTGATCGTATCGTAAAAGCCGTTGGCGCGATCGATACATGCGCCTCCCGCGGGTGAATGCATGACTGCGATTTTTGATCCCTCTTCGAGCTTTTTCATCATGTCTTTTGCAACGACGACGCCGGCGTTATAATTGTCCGAAGCGATGATCGTCTCGACTAAATCGGTATTTGCGACCGGCGTGTCAAAGTTGACGACCTTTATTCCGGCGTCTTTGCAAGCGACTAATGCGCTTTCAATTCCGGCTGAGTCTTGTGGCGCGACTAACAGGATGTCGATTTTCTGCGCAATCAGATCGCCGATCATGTCGTTCATGCGGGCTTGATCGTTTTGAGCGTCTACAGAGATATATTCATCGCCTCTTTTTTCGACTTCCTCCTTGATCGGACCTTCCAGTGCGAGCCAGAACGCGTTATTCATTGTCGTTGGCACGTACGCGATTTTGTAATGCTTCTCTTGCGCAGAGGCAATCCCACTTAAAGCTGAAAGAAGCATTACGATGACTAAAATTAACGCTAAAGATTTTTTCATTTTCTAATTCTCCTTGTTTTCAAAAACGTTATTTCTGTGTAGTAAACCTCTCGGAAAACTTTTTTACCTCCTTTCTATAGTATGTTCCGAGGGGCTAATACATTGAAATCCATTTGACGGAACCGAAAGCTTAAAGTAGATATGCGGCCGATTCCGGTTCAGGGATCGATTTCTGGTGTAATGCGAGTATGTGGATTCGGGCAGGATAATATATCGCTATTTCGTGCAGTGGTGATGACCTCGCTGGCGCACACAAGGTTCCAAAATCTGGATCGATTACAAAACGTTGGTTTTCGGGTGCTGAAGAATTGTTCATAAGATTTCTGACCTGCCTCATTTAATTGAAAATCTGTAGACAACAAATTAATAAAAAATTTCGAATAAAAAATGATTGGCGCGTATCAGCGATAAGTCAACTTATCAGGAAAAGATCCTACAGCAGGAGCTTTTATCACTTATGATTTAGCATTTATCTTATATGATGATTCTATCAGGCCAAATTCCTTTTGTCAATACTGAATCTCAGATTAAAAAAGGTCTTTTGGACTGTTCTGATTTTTTTGCCTGTGGAAAATCGCAGTTATTCAAGATGACGCCGGATTTTCCACGATTTCCATGAATTGGATTAAGATTTATAGGGGCATTTTTAACGGAAACTGTATAATTTCCTGTAGTCTCGTTTTTAAGGCAGCGGCGGAAGCCGGGGCGCGAAGAGAGAGAAGAGGGAGCGGGGAAAGGCTTATGCAGGGACGCTATGACGTGGTGATCATCGGCGCGGGGATCGTCGGATGCATGACGGCGCGTCGGCTGGCGAGATTCGATCTGGACGTTTTAGTTCTCGAAAGGAACAGCGACGTCGGCGCGGAAACGTCGGCGGCGAATTCCGCGCTGATTCACGCCGGATACGACCCGGTTCCGGGAACGCTGAAGGCGGAGCTCAACGTTCGCGGCAACGCGATGTGGGAGGGGCTGGCGCGGGAGCTTGATTTCGAGTTCCGGCGGACCGGCGATTATGTCGTGGCGGTCGGGCCTGACGAGGTCGAAGCGCTTCGCGCGCTTTATCGGCAGGGGATCGCGAACGGCGTCCCCGGTCTTGCGCTCCTTGACGGCGAAGCGGTCAAAGCGCGCGTTCCGCTCCTGAATCCGGAGGTCAGCGGCGCGCTTTACGCGCCGACCGCCGGCGTCGTCGACGCCTTCGGCGCGACGGTAGCCGCCGCGGAAAATGCGGTCCGGAACGGAACCGAGTTTGCGCTTGAAACGGAATTTGAAGATTTTATTTTTGACGGGCGCCGGATTATCGGCGTACGGACCTCGAAAGGCGAGGCGCGCTGCGACTGGGTGATCAACTGCGCCGGGCTGCAGTCGGATATCGTGATGCATCGGGCGGGCTGCCGGCCCGAGTTTTCGATCCGCGCGCGTCGTGGGGAATACTGCGTTCTCGATCCGGACGCGTTTGCCCTGGACGAGGTCCTTTTCCCGGTCCCGAGTCTTAAAGGAAAAGGCGTATTAGTGTTTACGACGACGCATGGAAATACGATCGTCGGCCCCACGTCGGAATGGATCGACGATCGAACGGACGCTTCGATTTCGAAGACAGGTCAGGCGTATCTGGAAGCGAATATGAAAAAGCTGGTTCCCTCGATCGACCTGAGACGGACGATCGCCGTGTTCGCCGGGCTGCGCGCCGCTGGAAACGCGCGCTGCCTGAACCCGGACGTCGATTACGTCGGCGATTTTATCGTCGAACGCGCGGCGGAAGCGGCCGGGCTGATCAACTGCGGCGGGATCGAGTCCCCAGGGTTGACGTCGGCGCCCGCGATCGCTGAACGGATCGAAACGCTGATCCGGGAAACCGGATATGAATTGATCGAAAAGGCGGATTGGGACCCGATCCGGAAGCGTCCGCCGGTGATGCGCATGCTGAGCGATGACGGGAAACAGCGCGTCATCGAGGCTGACCCGCGCTATGGGCGAATCGTCTGCCGCTGCGAGATGGTCACGGAGGGCGAGATCGTCGCCGCGATCCATTCGCCGATCCCGGCGCGGACGTATGACGCGATTAAGCGGCGGACGTGGCTGGGGACGGGCCGCTGCCAGGGGGGATTCGACCTGACCCGCGTCGTCGGGATCCTCTCTCGGGAGCTCGGGATTCCCGTCGAGTGGGTTCGAAAGAACAACGCCGGTTCGGAGTTCGTCTTCGGAGAGACGAAGGACGGAGGGAGCGATGAATCAGGGGCGGCTTGATACGGAGTTCGACGTCATCGTGATCGGGGCGGGACCGGCCGGACTGGCGGCGGCGATCGCGGCGAAAACGCAGGGCGCGGACGGCGTCCTGGTCATCGATCGTGAAATCGAGGCCGGCGGTATTCTTCAGCAGTGCGTCCATAACGGCTTTGGGCTGGAAACGTTTAATGAGGATTTACCGGGCCCGGCGTACGCGCAGCGGTTTATCGATCGCGCGGCCGACGCCGGCGTGTCGTTTTTATTCGACACGATGGTCAGCGACGTCGATCCGGATTTCCGCGTCATGACGACGAACGATCGCGACGGGATCCGCGCTTATCGGGGAAAAGCCGTCGTCTTTGCGATGGGCTGCCGCGAGCGGAGCCGGGCTCAGCTTCGGATCCCCGGGTCGCGGCCCGCGGGCGTGATGACCGCTGGGACCGCGCAGCGCTGGGTCAATATCGACGGGAAGCTTCCGGGCAGGCGCTTCGTTATTTTAGGTTCAGGCGATATCGGGATGATCATGGCGCGCCGTCTGACGCTCGAAGGGGCGAAGGTTGAATACGTCGTGGAGATCAATTCATACCTGTCGGGGCTGTCGAGAAATCTGGTCCAGTGTCTTCAGGATTACGGGATCCCGCTCCTCCTCCGTCATACGGTTACGAATATTTTCGGGAAACGGCGTGTCGAAGGCGTCGAAATCAGCGCGGTTGACGAAAAATGGCGCCCGGTTCCGGGAAGCGAACGGATCGTCGAATGCGATGCGCTGCTGCTGTCGGTCGGGCTGACGCCGGAAAACGAATTAAGCCGCCGTGCCGGGATCGAGCTCGATCCGCTTATCGGCGGGCCGGTCGTCGACGACGCGTACGCGGCGAACGTTCCCGGTTTTTTCGGCGCCGGGAACGTCGTTCAGGTGTACGACCTTGTCGATTCCGTTTCGGCGGCGGCGGCGATCGCCGGGCGGTCAGCCGCTCTCTACGCGGCGGGGCAAAGCGTCGCGGGTCGGAAGGTGATCCCAGTTGGCGCAGGGCGAAACGTCCGTTCCGTCGTTCCGCAGCGGATCCATCCGGAGACGCTCGACGAACGCGCGATCCCGCTTCAGCTTCGCGTTTCGGCGCCGATCGAGCGGGCGGTCGAGCTTCAGCTTTGCGCCGGCGCGAACGTATTGGCGCGGAAGCGCTTCCCATACGCGCGTCCCGGTGAGATGATAACCGTTCCGATCGCGCGGTCGCTCCGGAACGCGGTTGAGGAGGCGGACGCGCTGCGGATCGACGCGGTCCCGCTGGATGAACTTACGGCGTAAAGGCGAAGGAGGGAACGGGTGGAAACTGGGAACCCATGTCAGGATCTGATTTGTATTACCTGTCCGCGCGGTTGCCGGCTGCGCGTGGAGCGGGAGATGAGCGGCGAGCTCCGCGTCAGCGGGAACGCCTGCAGGCGCGGGATAGCCTATGCCAATGCTGAGCTGAACGACCCGCGGCGCATGATCGCGTCGACGGTACGGGCGATCCATGGGGTTCATCCGGTCGTTCCGGTCGCGACCGAACGTCCGATCCCGAAAGCGAAGATCCGCGACGTCATGACGCAGCTCCGCTCGGTCGCCGTTACCGCGCCGGTTCGGATCGGCGACGTGATCCTGAAAGACGCGGCGGGAACCGGGGTCGACGTCCTGGCAAGCCGCGATTTAGCCGCCGATTGAAAATCAGGTCAGGCAAATTGGTCGATTATTGCCTTATACTTGTGAAGTAAGGCGGTGCGAAAACGGCGTTGCGCTGCGCGTTGAGAGGATTTGAGAAAATGAGCGAGAAACCGAACTATCAGAAGCTTTATGCGGCCGGCTGTTCCGGGAAGATTCGCGGCTCCGGAAGAGACGTTAATCAGGACGTCGCGGTCTTCTTTGAAAAGGAGCCGGAGGGGAACGTTGGCTCCGGGAATTTATACGTCATGGCGGACGGGGTCAGCGGGACGAACCGGCCGGAAGTCTCCGCTGCTTTCGTTGCGAAAAAGGTTCTTTACGATTATTTCCGTTCGCGCGAATACGCCGAGGCGAATAAAATCGCCGTAGCGATTCGAAACGCGAATCATGAATTGTATTATTACGCTCAGGCGGAGCGTCAGGACCTCCAGGCAGCGGTAACGGCGGTGTCGGTCGTCGACGGGCATGCGGTGATCGGGACGATCGGCGACTGCTCGGTTTTCATCCTGCGCGGCGGCGTCGCGTATAAGATGACCGAGGAGGCCGGCGCGCAGGACGGAGAAGGCGCGATTCAGGAAAACGCGATCGGCGCGACCGACGAAATTATCGTTGATATTCTGGACGCAATCGAGCTGAAGGCCGACGATCTGATCATTATCTGCAGCGAAGGGCTGACGAATTTCGCCGGGAAGAAAGAGTTTCTCGAAGCGTCGTTAGCTGAAACGCCAAAGGAAATCTGCCGCCGCCTGCTGGACGATATTGAGCGGCGGCATCCGACGATCGATATTTCCGCGATCGTCGTTAAAATTTATGACGAAAATACGATTCATTCAGTTGTCCGCCAGCCGGGAACCGCACCGGAACGGATCGAAGTCGCGCAGGCGGCTCAGGATCTCAGGCTTTTCCAAGCGACGCACGCGCAGTCGCCCGCTTCCACAGAAGCTCAGCCGGCGGCGCGTCCGAACCGTTTCCTTTTCCGGCTCCTTGCCGTGCTGATTGCGGGCTGCATCGTCGCGGGGCTGATCTGGGCCGTCGGGAATTCGAAAATGGGGAAGACGATCTTCGGGCCGCGGGAAACGCCGACGCCGACGATCGACGCAGTTCAGGCGACCTTAGCCTCGATCAACGCGACCAAAGATTATGAACTGATTTTGCAGCTGTCGTTTACGCCGACACAGACCGCGACCGCGACTGAAACGATGACGCCGACGCCGGTCCCGCCGACGGAGACGCCGCTTCCTCCGACCGACACGCCGCAGGCAACGCCGGATACCGCCGGATCGATCCCTGAAACGCCGAGGCTTATCACCAGCGATCGCGATGACGCGGAGATGGTCTTTGTTCCGGAGGGCGTTTTCCTGATGGGCGCGGGGACGAACGACGCTTCCGCTTTTGGCGACGAACGCCCGCAGCTCAGCGTCTTCCTGAACAGCTTCTGGATCGATCAGCATGAAGTTACTAACGGTCAGTACCTGAAATGCGTCAATGAGGGCGGCTGCCAGCAGAACGGAACGCTGATCTTATCGAACGCGTATTACAAGGACCATCCGGTCATGTCGGTTACGTTTGAACAGGCGCGGCAGTATTGCGCCTGGGCGGGGAAACGGCTGCCGACGGAGTTTGAATGGGAAAAGGCTGCGCGCGGGACCGACGGGCGGATTTACCCATGGGGCGACGACGCGCCGACGGGCGAAAACGCTACCGCGAATACGCCGATATTTGAACGGCTGGAAGGGATCACGCCGGACGATTACGGTTTGCTCCCTGTCGGGACGTTCCCGAAAGGAGCGAGCCCATATGGGGCGCTCGACATGGCTGGGAACGTTTGGGAATGGACGTCGTCAACGTATCAGTCCGATACGTACGCGCGTCTTTCGGAGCTCGCCGATGGCGACGGGATTGTGGTTGACCCTGAAGATCTGGCCGAGGGAACCGGGTACGTCAGGCGCGGCGGCTCGGCTTCAATGGGCGAAGCGGCGAACTATACGATTTTCATGCGCACGACGCACCGCTGGGGCGATGAGATCCTGGAAAGTGAATATTTAGGCTTCCGCTGCGCGAAGTCGGTGGAGTAAAAACAGGCCTGAATTGAAGAGAGGCGCCGTATGGTGGGAACGGCAGGCAGCTTTTTCTTAGTAAAGGGGCCTTCTGAGGCGCGGCGGTTCAGCGTTTATTTTATGAGAAAGGCAGGGGCATGGAGCAGCCGAGAATCGTTTTCATGGGATCGCCGGAGATCGCGGCGCCGCTTTTTCGAGCGTTAGCGGAGCGATATCCGATCGTCGGCGTCGTCACGCAGCCAGACCGCCCGGCGGGACGCGGAAAGAAAGCAGCTTCGCCCGCGGTAAAGCTTGCGGCGGAAGCGGCGGGGATCCCGGTTTTTCAGCCGGAGCGGCTTCGGCGTCCGGAGGCTTTTGAAGTTGTCGCCGGCTGGGAGCCGGACCTGATCGTCGTCATGGCCTACGGCCAGATCCTGCGTCAGCCCGTTCTGGACCTGCCGCGATACGGCTGTATCAACGTGCATGCGTCGATTTTACCGCGTTGGCGCGGAGCGTCCCCGATCCAGGCCGCGATCGCGGCCGGAGACGGGAGAACCGGCGTTTCGATTATGCGGATGGACGCCGGAATGGATACCGGGGCGGTTTACTCGGTTCATGAAACGGCGATCGCGCCGGACGACACGGCGGGATCGTTATCCGCTAAAATCGCCGGGCTTGCCGCTGAGGCGTTGATTTCCGACTTGCCGCGGATTTTATCCGGCGAGCTGCGTCCGACTGCGCAGCCTGAAACGGGCGTGACGCTGACCGGCCTGATCAAAAAAGAGGATGGTCGGCTCGATTTTACGAGGGAAGCGGTTGTTTTAGAGCGGCTCGTCCGCGCGTATGATCCCTGGCCTTCCGCGTTCCTGGAGCTGGACGGGGCGACGCTGAAAATTTTGCGCGCGCGGATCGGTCCCGAGGATTCCGGGTCCCGTCCTGGCGCGCGGGTCCGGATCGGGAAAGAGCCGGCGGTCAAGGCGGCGGATCGGTTCCTGATTTTAGACGAGGTTCAGCCGGCTGGAAAGAAGCCGATGAGCGGGAGGGCGTTTCTGGGCGGTTATCGGAATTGGTCTCCGGATGGACTGGAGGGACCATGAGATTTCTTTGTATCGGAGCGGGAGCGATCGGGACGTACGTCGGCGGAAGCCTTCTGGCGGCCGGCGAGACGGTAACGTTCGTCGAACGCGCGGACGCGGTCGATCGGATCCGCGCGCAAGGCATGAGCATTACCCAGGCGGATGGGACCGAGCTTCGCCTGGAAACGGTAACGATCGTCGCGACGGTCGAAGAAGCGCTTCGTCTCGGCGATTATGACGCGGCGATTTTTGCCGTGAAATCGTTTCATACGGACGCGGTCCTGAGCGGATTGAAGCCCGTTCTCGATCGGCTCCCGCCCTTCTTATCGCTGCAGAACGGCGTTGAGAACGAAGGCAGGCTCGAAGCGGTTTTAGGCAGCGCGCGCGTTGTCCCGGTTTCGGTTTGCACGGCGATTGCGCGGCGGGAGCGCGGCGCGATTCAGGTTTCGAAGCTGCGCGGGATCGGTATTGCCGCGGCGCATCCATTGTCCCATGATCTTTACGCCGCTTTTGCGAAGGCGGGGCTCAAGCCGGGATTGGTCGCCGACGGGACGGGGATGAAGTGGTCCAAGATGATTTCAAACCTGCTTTCGAACGCGGCTTCGGCGATTCTGAACATGACGCCGGCGGAGGTTTACGCCGATCCGGATAGTTATGACCTCGAGAGGAAGCAGCTTCTGGAAACACTGGCGGTCATGAAAGCGTACGGTATCCCGGTTGTCGATATTCCCGGCGTACCGGTGCGGCTGCTGTGTTTTGCGATCCGGACGCTTCCGCCGAGATGGGGACGGAAAGTGCTGTCGGCGACGATCGGCGGCGGGCGCGGATCGAAGATGCCGTCGTTTTATATCGACCTGCATTCGGGAAGCAGGGAAAATGAAGTAGAGTTCCTGAACGGGGCGGTCGTTCGCTTCGGCGAGCGGCGCGGCGTCCCGACGCCGATCAATCGGCTTTATTATCGGACGCTGACTGCGATGACGGAAGGCAGGATTGCGATCGACGCGTTTGATCATGCGCCGGTCAGGCTTTTCGAACAGCTGGCGGATCCGGAGAATCTTCGATAAAAATCAGCTGCGTTATGGGACGATAACCGGAGCGTCGTCGTACGCGTATCGTCCCGCTTCGTCGATCGCGGCGACGCGGATGACGTAAATTCCCGGCGGAAGCGACGCGTAGTCGAATGAAGCGGCGCTGTAACGCCCGGTCCTGACGTCGGAGATTTCGTTGAGCAGGTACCATTGCGTTGGATCGAGCCCGATTCCGTATTGGACCCGGAGCGTCTGAGCCGGGGGATCGGCGTTGAGCTCCACCGTTATTTCGAGACTTTGCCCTGTCGCGCCGGGGTTCAGCCTGACGTCGGTAAACGGAACCGGCGCGACGATTTCGACGGTATCGGCGGTTTCGTTCGCATCAAGCCGGACGGTATCGTAGGTATTCGGGACAGTTTCGATCTGTTCGCGTTCCGCCCAACGTTTCGCAAAGTCGGGAAGGTTCAGGTAGGTTTTCCGGAACCGCTGATGGAGCGGGGTCAGCGCGGTCGATCGCGACTGGTTTTCCTCGTTGATCCAGACGCTTTGGTATAAATTGTCGGCCTCCGTCGGTTCCGATCCGCTCAGGAACGTTTCAGTGACCAAGTTGGGGCAGGCCTCGGTCGGGAGCTTCCCGGACTCGGCGCAGACCAGCCGCGTCCGGACGTTCTCCGGTCGGACCCAGTCGCCGGGCGGAACGCCGCGCAGCGTCCGTTCGGCCAAGGCGCGGAAAAGCGCGATCGCCGCCGCTTCGATTTTTGCCGCCGGGAAGCTTCTTCCCCCGATTCGCAGCGCGATAACGCGGTCGGGCGTGTAGCCGACGAGCCAGCGCGCGTTTCCCTCGATCGTTTTTCCGAGCTTGACCGCCGCCGGACGGTCGATATAGCGATAGGTCTGATTTTCCGCGCTGAGCGTATGATTGATCAGGTAGGCCAGCGACTCGTCGACGAGCCGGAGCGATTCGCGCGGCTGAAGGACGATCGCGTCGGGATCGTCGCGGGTAAAGGCGTGAAGGATGGTTCTTGGGCGGAGGAAATCGCCCCTGCCGCCGGAGACCGTCCCACTCAGCTGTCCACCGCCGGCGAACGCGCTGTAGGCGAAGGCCAATCCTTCGACGCTGACATAGCCGCCGTTAAAATAAAGGCGTTCCGCGTTCAGTCCGCTCCAATTCGACAGCCCGAATTCGCTTAACGTTTTCAGGACTTTATCCGAACCGATTTCCCGCGTCAGCTCGACAATCGGAGCCAGGCGATCTTCTGTGATCGCGCTGCGAAGGCGGATCGGTCCTGATTCGGTCTGGCCTGATTGAAGATAAGCGACAGGAACGAGCTCGGGTTTCGCCGACGGGATGTCCCAGACGCCGTCAGCGGGCGAAAAGCCGTTTTTATACGCGGTCAGCGCCGCGAACGGCGTCAGCACGCTTCCAGGGCTGTAAGTCCTGAAGGCTTTCTCGCTGATCCGCGATCCGTCGGGCGTGGAGGCCGCCTGGATCCCGGCGAGGGCGTTTCCCGTCTTTACGTCGAGGACGTACGCGCTGACTTCGGCGCTGCGCAGGATTTCCCGGTATTCCGCTTCCCGCCCGGCGCGCGTCGGATCATCATCGCTTTCGCCGAAAATCGGGCAACGGGTTACCGGAGCGCTTTCGTCGGGCTCCTGATCCTCCTCAGCGCTGGTTCCGTCCGGTTGGTCCGTTTCGTCCGCTCCGGTTTCAGGCGCTTCCGTTTCCCCCCGTCGCGCCGGTTCGTCGGGAACAACCCCGGTCAGGCAGTTTAAATACGCCTGCAGCTCGGCGTCGATCGTCGTTTGGATCGCGAGGTCGCCGCGTTCGACCGTTTCAACGCCGAATTCGTCCATCGCGCTTTGAATCGCTTTTTGCAGGATCGGGTTCGGTGGGATGGATCGTTCCGGTTCCGGAGGTTCGAATATCAGGAAGCTATGCGCGCGGAGCGATTCGGCTTCCTGTGCTGTGATCCGTTCGTCTGAGAGAAGGCTGTCGATTTTCGCTAAGTACACGGTCCGCATCGCGCCCTGCGAATCGATCGGGTTCAGCGCCGGTTTATCGAGGATGGCGCTGAGAAGGACGCCGTCGGCGAACGTCGCTTCGTCGATTCCTTTATCCAGATAGGTACGGAGCGCGGCGCGGACGCCGATGGAGAACTGCGCGAACCAGGCGTTTTCGATATACGCGATCAGGAGCTTTTCGCGCGGGTAGAGCTTCTGGATTTGCGAACCGACGATCCGCAGCCGGATCGTCCGTCCCAGACCCGTCCCCAGGCGCTCTTTGAAAACGATCAGCGCTAATTTCTCGCTGATCCGCTGCGGCTCCGGGTCGAAAAAATTCCGCAAGGCGAACAGCCCGCCGCCATCCTGCATGAAGTCGGGCTGTTCCGCGGCGACGATCGCGCGCAGCAGCTCTTTCGAATAGGATTCGAACGCCGGATAGCGCGGCGCGGACGCCGCTTCGAAGGCTGGGTAGCGGAGCGTGAAAACGCGTTCCCGCCCGCTTCGATCGGTAAAAAAGGTGGGTTCCGGACGGGCGTTAATCCGCGATTCAAATTCGGTCAGAGATGGAAGACGCTGCGTCAGGCGCACATACGCGAAAAGAAGTGCGGCGAAAACGGCGAGCGCGCTGAATCCGAAAACGATCAGGACGTTTTTCAGGATCGAGCCGTGCGGCCTTCCGGACGCCGGGAGGCGACGGCGGAGACGCTGATGAACGATTTGACGCAGGCGGCGCATGCGGACGACCCGATCAGCGGACCAGCGTCAGAATCAGCGTTCCGGTTGCGACGACAGCGCAGTAGACCGCGAAGACCGTCAACGTTTTTTTTGCAAGATAACCGAGGAACCAGCGAATCGCGAAGAAGCCGGTCCCTGCCGCTGTCAGCGCGGCCAGGATAAGTTTCGGCGCGGATTCGGTCAGGAGCGCGGCGTTGCCGAGGTCGAGGACGGATAGGACTCCAGCGGCGATCATAATCGGGACAGACAGCAGAAACGAAAAGCGTCCGGCCTCGGCGCGTTGGAAACCGCGTCCCAGTCCGACAGCGATCGTCGCGCCGGAGCGGGAAACGCCGGGAAAAATCGCCAGCGCCTGCCCCAGGCCGATCAGGAGCGCGTCAACAGCGGTCAGATCTGAAAGCTGGCGCGTTTTTTTCGCGGCGCGATCGCTCCAATACAAAAAAATCGCGGTCAGGTAAAGGAAAGCCGCTATGATCCGCGGTTCGGAAAACGCGGATTCGACGGCTGGTTTCAGGATCAGTCCGATCAGTCCCGCCGGGACCGTTCCAAGGAGAATGAACCAGCCGAGCCGCGCGTCGGGATCGGCGAATGGCTGACCGCGGCGCAGAGCGCGAAACGCCGCGCGCAGGATTTCCCGGAGATCGGAGAAAAAACAGGCGATCACCGCGATCAGCGTCCCCATCTGAACCAGGACGCCGAAAAGAAAGACGGTTTTTTCGTCGAGCCGCCAACCGAACCAGTAAGGGACGAGGGCGAGATGCGCTGAACTGGAAATCGGGAGAAATTCGGCGAGGCCCTGGACGACGCCGAGAAGAAGCGCTTGAAGGTAGGTCATAGGCACTATTATAAATCAGGCCGTCATCCCCGCAGCGGAAATCTTCCCGGATCTACCCGCGGACGAGCGTCCGATTGTACAGGATGACCGCGGCAGCAAAGAGGAGGAAAACGGCGGCGAACGTTATTCGGCGGCGCGTTTTCGGGACGCTGTCCCTGAAAACCGTCCTGTCGCTCGCGGCGTCGTAAAACGGCGCGAACTTCGGCGCGGCCAGCGCGCAGATCAGCGTTCCGCCGACGAAGCCGCCGAGATGACCCCAGTTATCGATTCCGGCGCGGAGACCGTAAAGGAAATTCAGCGCGATGACCGTACCGATTCGCCCCAGCGCTGATTGCGGGCTGCGCAGGTAATCGCGGTTCCTGAGGATCAGGAACGCTGAAGCGACGAGAGTCCCGAAGATAGCGGTTGACGCGCCGGCGGAGATTGTCCGGAAATTGAAAATATACGAGAAAACGTTGCCTGTAAACCCGGTCATCAGGTAAAAGATCAGGAAATCGCTCTTCCCCCAGGCGGGTTCGATATTCGATCCGATTACGTAGAGCGAGTACATATTCGATAGAAAATGTCCCCAGCCGAGATGCAGAAAGACAGGGGTGATCAGCCGCCAGGCTTCGCCGTAGAAAATCAGCGGGCCGTACTTCGCGCCGAATTCGAGAACGGGGTCATACCCGTACCAGGCCTGGGTAATCTGCTGCGCGAGGAAGACGATCGCCGTGAAAGCGGCTAACGCGATCGTCATAACCGGCAGCCCGGCAGTCTTTCTTTTTATGGGGCGGGCGATCGGCGCAGGGGAGGTTTCGGGAGCGGCGGGAGCGTTCATGCGGTTTCGCGATCGATCGGCGTGCGGCGGATATGGTTTCGGATCGTCCGGCAGCGTTCCGCCTCGATAATCGTCAGAATTGACTTTTTCGTCTGTTCCAGCGAATCGTTGATAACGAGGTAGTCGAAGTCGGAAATATGATCGAGTTCCTGATTCGCTGTGGATAACCGCGTCTGCAGGTCGGAGGCGCTGTCGGTTCCGCGTCCGATCAGGCGGCGGCTCCAGGTTTCCGAGTCGGGCGGGATGATGAAAATCGAGATGGCCTGCGGATATTGTTCCTTGACTTTTCGCGCGCCCTGATGATCGATCCTGAGGAGCAGGTCGTGTCCGGTCGAGAAGGCCTGGTCGATTTCAGCGCGGGAGATTCCTTTATAGTCGTCGTAGACTTTCGCGTATTCGACGAGCTCGTCCCGCTCGATCATCGCGGCGAAATGTTCGCGGGTGATAAAGTGATAATCGACGCCGTCGACTTCATGTTCCCGCGGGGCGCGGGTATTCATCGTTACAACGAAATGAAACCTGAATCCGGGATCACGCTTCAGGGTTTCGATTACGGTGTCTTTCCCGGCGCCGGAGAGCCCGGAAAGGATCAGGATCAGCGGGTCGGGAGGGATTACTTTAAAATAAGGAATTCTTTCTGTCATGCTGTTCTGTTGAAACGGGATCGGTCGCCGACCGTTCCGCGTCGTTTCTGTGATTATAATGGAATCAGGTACCAGGTCCGCTTCCGATGAAATGGACTGATGACGGAGGATGCATGCCGATTTACCGATTCCGCTGCCGCGACTGCGAAGAGCGATTTGAAACGCGGCTGTCTTACGACGAATTCGACGCTGCGCGCGTGTCTTGTCCGTGCTGCCGGTCCGAACGGGTTGAAAGGCAGCTGAACCGCGTACAGACGATCCGGAACGACCGGTTCAGCGTTTTCCGCGAAGCCGACGAACGGGTCCGTTCGCCGGGAACGGACGAGCGCGCGCTGGGAAAGATGATGCGCGAGATGAAGACGGAGAGCGGGGCGAGCGTCGGGCCTGAATATGACGAGGTCGCGGAGCGCCTCGAAAGCGGCGAGCCGATGGCCTCAATTGACGCGTCGTTTTCGGACGAATAATGGGGATCGGCTCGCCGGAGGTCTTTTACGCGCCGCCGGCTCCGTAGAACGACGGATCGGTCGGGGTCTTTCCTGTCCGGTCGTGGACCCAGACCGGATCGCCTTCGTTCGCCCAGTTATAAAGCCAGTGCGCGTCGCCGATCGTCATGTTGATACATCCGTGACTCTGCTCGATTCCGAACCACGCGCGCCAGTAAGCGCCGTGAAACGCGCGCGCCTGATCGTAGTACATGACGAACGGGACGTCGTCGAGCGAATAGTAGTCCGATCGATCGGCTTCGAACGACCCGGTCATCGTTTCAGCCTCTTTTTTTGTTTCAATTTTGAAGACGCCCGGCTGGGAGAAAAACGGTTCCATGCCGGTCGCGACCATGACCGCGTAAATCAGGCGCCGGTTCTCGTAAACCAGGACGACCTGCTCGGCGAGGTCGACTTCGATCCAGCGGTCGGCGGTGATTTCCGCGGGCGGCTGACTGTTGATGATCGCGGCGCGGAAATGAATCCGATCGAGCCATTTATTCTCGCCGACACGGAACCAGGTCGAGGCTTCGTTCTCAACGATTTCATAGACCTGGAGGACCTCTTCGCGGTTGTAAAAGACGTTCGGGTCCATTCCGCTGTTATAGTTGGGCGCGAGGTACGGGTAGGTTGGTTCGAAGACCCAGCCGAAGTTGGTCGTCGGCGGAGTCGCGAAGGTCCGCCCGAGGGTCACGGATGAGACGGCGGCGGGACTGGCGCGAAGCCAGCCGCCGTTTTTCGCGAGGACGTATTTTCTTCCGTCAATATCGGCTCGGTTGATATAGGATACGTAGCGAATTCCGCCGGGAGGAATGGTTTTGATCGGGTTCGCGCCGGCGGCCGCGTCGGCCGCGGAATTATAAATATTCGCCGATTCCCAGTTTTCAATATTCAGCTTCGCGTAGGTGTACGATACCTGCGACAGGGCCGGATCCAGCGTCTCAGGCGCGAACGAATCGGCTTCTTCGGCTCCGCTCGCCTTTTCGGGGCCCGGCTCCGTCGGCGGGACCGCCGCGGTCGGAGCGTCTTCGACCGGAACGTAGAGGCATTGCCCATTCGCGTCTTCCCCGTTGATGCAGGGCGAACCGTTTTCGGCTGCCGGCGCTGTGGGGGCAGGCTCTGACTCGATCGGACCGGGCTGGAGCGTAATGAGCTGGAGGCCCTGCGCCGCGGTCGGGCGCGCGTAAAGCGCGCAGCAGGTTCCGACGAGAAGGAGAAGCGTCTTTTGGAGAAATTTCATATTGTTGGTTCCCTTTCGGTTTCCGGCGGGCGAATCCACGCCGTTTAAATCTTTTTCGCGATATAATTCAGTCATATTTTTGCGCCGGATCCCTCCGGCGCAAAAATAAGCGAACGACGTCTATATTATAATCCGTCGGTCGGAGCGCGTTTCCCCGATTGGCGCGAAAAATACCTTAAAAATAAGAAAGCGGAATGACTCATGAAAACGACTATCGTAATTCCAACCTACAACGAGAAGGAAAATCTGCCGCTGTTGATGGAAAAGCTGTTCGGGTTGGGGATGGATGGGTTGAACGTCCTGATCGTTGACGATAACAGTCCCGACGGGACCGGCGATCTGGCGGAGGAGCTTCGCGGCGTATACGCGGAGCGGATCAGCGTTCTGCATCGCGCCGGTAAGCTCGGACTGGGAACCGCCTATATTCAGGGATTTCAGCGCGCGATCGCGGACGGCGCGGATTTCATCGGGCAGATGGACGCCGACTTTTCGCATCCGATCGAGAAGCTCCCGCTCCTGGCGGAGGAGCTTAAAGCTTACGACGTAGCGATCGGCTCGCGGTACGTAAAGGGCGGGAAGCTTGACGAGGACTGGCCGCTTTTCCGGAAGCTCCTTTCCGGATTTGGAAATCTTTACGCGCGCGCGATTTTAGGGCTGTCGATCCGGGACGCGACTGGCGGGTATAAACTTTGGCGAAAGACGACGCTGACGGCGATGCCGCTGGACCGGATCAAATCGAACGGGTACATGTTCCAGGTGGAAATGAACTTCGTCGCGACCCGGCTCGGGTTCAGGTTCAGCGAAATTCCGATTTATTTCCGCGAACGGATCGCCGGCGCGTCGAAAATGAATTTCGCGATTCAGCGCGAGGCGGCGATCCGCTGCTGGAAGCTGCGTTCCGAGTATCGCGACCTGAAGCCGGTAAAATAGACGGTATCCCGCGTCAATCGCCCTGCGCGACGAAAGCGGCGAAGTCTTCCTCCTGAATCGTCGGGAACCAGGCTTTCCAGTCGATCGACCGCAGCGCGGCGGTCAGCGCGCCGGTTTCGAGTTCGGAGCCGCGGAGGGCGTCGACGATCGGGTCGATTTCCTGCGACGTGAAGAAATCGCCGAAGAAAACGACGTCGCGGATGATGTTATCCCTGACCTCGATCCGCAGCTCGATTTCACCGATCGGGAAGCGGCGCGTCCGTTTCAGCGTATATTTCGGCGAGGTCCCGAATGTCCAGAGCGGATTCCGATAGCGTTCGTCGGCGATTCCCTCGGCGTTCGCGAGGTCGGCGTCGCTCAGCTCGATCGTTTTCGCGTCGCGCGCAATTTCGGAAAGGAGCCGTTCGCGGAATTCGACGGTCGTTTTAATCCCGGGAAGATAACCGTTCAGGTTGGTCACGCGGCTTCGGACCGACTGGACCCCTTTCGCGCTGAGTTTTTCCGGCTTTGGGTTGAGAGCGCGCGCCAGAACGGTCAGATCCGTGTTGAAGAGCAGCGTCCCATGACAGACGGTTCCGAATTTATTATGGTAATACGCGTTTCCGGAAATTTTCGCGCCTTCGACGAGGATGTCGTTGCGTCCGCTTTTTTCCGCCGGGACGCCCATTGTCCGCAGCGCGCGGATGACCGGCTCCGTGAACGACGAAAAATCGGGGACTGGCTGGTTCGGGAAGGGGAGGATGAACGAGAAACAGAGGTTGCCGAGGTCATGATAAACGGAACCGCCGCCTGAGAGCCGGCGGACGACCTGAATATCCTGCGCTTTGACGTAGTCGAGGTTGATTTCGTCGATCGTGTTCTGGTGCCGTCCGACGATAATCGACGGGCGGTCGATGAAGAAAAAGAGGATTTCTTCGTCGAGGTTCAATCCGCTGAGGATATATTGTTCCATAGCGAGGTTGAGGGTTGGGTCCAGATTTTCGTTGGGAATAAAGTACATGGGCTTTCGGTCTCCTGATTTGGGTTTTTACGCTATACGCCCGGCGGAACGGAACAGTATTCCGGAAAGACGGCCCCGTTCCGCCCGCCGCAGGACGCGCCGTAGCCGGTCCGTCCGCCGTCGGTAATCGACGAAAACTGGTCCCCGTCCGTGAGAACGCGCCATTGAACGTTGATAAATTTACGTTCCCAGGGGTAGCCGACGCGACCGGTAAACAAGAGCGAATCGTCGGAAAGCGTTCCTTCGACGAGGGCGGGTTCGCCGTTCCGGTCGTAGAAATATCCGCTTAGCTGATGGTCCTGCTGGCCGAATTCGGCTTCGACGGGAATCGTATTTTCTTCGCTGAACGGATCGCGGATCAGCCATTTCCCGCTCCAGTCGATTGTTTTGACGGTCGTCGGCATGACCGTTCCGGTTTCAGGGCGTTCGGCTTCGGCGAGCGGATCGGGCGTCGCCGAAAGCCGGACCGCTTCTTCGGCCGTCGCGGTCAGCTCGCCCGCTTCAAACGGAATTTCGAAACTCATCCACAGCTTCGTCCCCACGATTTCGCCGCGATCGTTTATGAGGTAATACTCGATCTGATAGCTTCCGGGCCGGGTTGGGACGCGGAATGGGACGACGAGGTCGACGGTCGTTCCGGGCGCGACGGTGAATTGCCGTGCGTTCCAGGTCGCCAGCTTCAGCTCGATCAGCTCGGTCGGCTGAAGGAAAACAGCGCGCTGCCGCTGCGGCGCGTCGAACGGGAAAGAATCGACGCGGACGAGACTGAATTTCTCGTTCCAGACGGACGATCCGGTATTTTTGATCCGCCAGCTCTTGAGGAGGACCGCGCCGCGTTCGAGCGTTTCTCCGTCCGGGATCGTCACGTCGGACTGAAGCGAAAAATTGTCGCCGAGCGCCGTTGGAAAGCTCCAGACGTTGACGGGTTCGTAGGTCGGGGTCACGATCGGGACGGGGGTCTGCGTCGGCGTTGCGGTCATCGTTGGTGAAGCGGTATAGATCGGGGTTGCGGTGATTGTCGGCGTTCGCGTTGGGCGCGCCGACGCGATAATCGGGAGGGTAGCGGTTTCGCGGTAGAAAAGGTCCGCCGGGTCGAACGCGACGTTCCCTCCCGCGGCGCAGCCGGCAGCCAGGATGACGCAGGCGCAGCCGAGAACGAAGAACCAGGAGCGGGCGAAAAAGCGGGGAAATTGGCTGCGCATGAGGTTTCAGCGTGGTTCTTCCGGCGAAAGGCCGAGCGCGGCGGCGGAAATCGCGCCTTCACGGAGGATCCGGAGCGGTTCGCCGCTGCAATCGACGACAGTTGACGCCTGGCCGCCGAGTACCCTGCCGCCGTCAAGGACAAGGTCGAGCTGATCGAACCAGTCTCCCGGTATTTCTGAAACCGCATTTGCCGGCGGGGTCCCGGAGAGGTTCGCTGAAGTCGTCGCTAACGGGCCGCTTCTGCGAATGAGTTCCCGGGTCAGTTCGTGGTCCGGGAGTCGCAGTCCGACGGTCGGAGCCAAGGATAAGTTTTCAGGCAGCCCGGCTTTCTTGGGGACGACGAGCGTCAGCGCTCCCGGCCAGAATTTCTCCGCCAGCGCCAGCGCGGACGGCGGGAAAAAATCGGTCAGCTGCGAAATCTGGTCCAGTTCGGCGATCAGGACGGCGATCGATTTATTCGGATCGCGGCGCTTAATCGAAAAAATCCGATCGATCGCGTCGCCGCGTGAAAAAGCACAGCCGATTCCATAAACAGTATCGGTCGGAAGGACGATAACGCCGCCGTTCGCGATTTTCCGCGCGGCTTCGTCTAAGATGGCTTCGTTAAAGCGGATTACGTTCGTCATTCGGCTCATCCTTCGATTCGTAAGTAACGGGTTTTCCCGGCGTAATCGGTTTCGATCGCGATTCGTGCGGAGGGGAAAAGCGGCCGACTGAAATCGCAGGCAATTTCGGCGTGCGTATCGTCAATTTCGCATAGAATTAAAAAAGGGTTGGCAACCTTTCCGCGAATTCCGACCAGCAGCTTCCGGATCAGTTCAAAACCGTCGGGTCCTCCGTCCAACGCAAATCTCGGCTCTGCCGCCGCGATCGCGAGCGTCGCGATCCGCGCGGACGGGATATAGGGAAGATTCGCGAGGATCAGCCGCTGTCCCGGCGGAAGCGGATCGCCGAGGTTTCCCTGAACGAGGGCGGCGCGCGATTCGAGCTGGTAACGGTTCAGGTTCGCCCTGGCGACAGAGAGGGCTCCCGCGGACGCGTCGACAAGGACGGCGCGCAGCGATGGGTTCGCCGCGTTGGCGAGAACGGCGTAGCCGATACATCCGGATCCGGTTCCAACGTCGACGAATTCCCCGACGTCAGGATGCGCTTTGAGCCATTGGAGCGCGCCGTCGACGAGCCGTTCGGTTTCTTCCCGTGGGATCAGGACGTCCGGCGTTACGGCGAACGTCATTCCGTAAAATCCCCATTCGCCGAACAGGTACGGGAGCGGCGTTCCTCCGAGATAAGCATCGAGGAGGTTTTCAACGCGCCCGACGTCGTCGGCGGAAACCGGCGTTTCCGGATGAGCGAAGAGCAGGGGTGTGTGGATCCCGAGAACATGCTCGATGATCATGCGGGTTTCTTCGACCGGAAAATTATCGAGCGGACTTTCGCTGAGCGTATTTTTTATCAGGCGGTACAGTTCGCCGACGGTCCGCGCCTGAAACAAGTTGGTCGTCATCGTCCGCTCAGGCTTCGTCGTCTCCGGAAACGGATAAACGTTCGGATTCGGAACGCAGGATCAGTTCGTCGATGAACATATCGAGGTCCCCGTTCATGACGCCGGCGAGGTTGTATGACGAGAGGTTGATTCGATGGTCGGTGACGCGCGATTGCGGATAGTTATAGGTTCGGATCTTCTCAGAGCGGTCGCCGCTTCCGATCATGGAACGGCGTTCGGCGTCGAGCTCGTCCTGCTGGCGCTGCTGTTCCATGTCGTACAGGCGGGCTTTCAGGATCGACATCGCGCGGGTCTTATTCTGTAGCTGCGACCGTTCGTCCTGGCAGGTAATGACCATTCCGGTTGGCAGGTGGATCAGGCGGACGGCGGTTGAGTTTTTCTGGACGTTCTGACCGCCGGCTCCGGCCGACCGGAAAACTTCGATCCGGACGTCGGACTCAGGGACCTGAACGTCGACGTCTTCGACTTCGGCGAGGACCGCGACCGTCACCGCGGACGTATGGATCCGGCCCTGCGATTCGGTCGCGGGGACGCGTTGAACGCGGTGCGTCCCCGATTCGAATTTCATTCGGGAAAACGCGCCTTTACCTTTGACCATGAAGCTGATTTCTTTATAACCGCCAACGCCGATTTCATTTGCGGAAAGGATTTCGATCGTCCAGCGGCGGTTTTCGGCGTAATGCGCGTACATCCTGAACAGGTCGGCGGCGAAAAGCGCGGCTTCGTCTCCGCCGGTTCCGGCGCGAATTTCGACGATGACGTTGCGGCTGTCGCGCGGGTCCTTCGGGAGAAGGAGCGAACGGATTTCGGCTTCGAGCGGTCCGACCGCGGGCTCTAATTCCGACAGTTCGATTTCGGCTAACCCTGCCATCTCCGGATCATGCTGAAGCTCGCGGGCCTCGGCGATCCGGCGAAGAATCTCTTTATATTGACGGCCCTTTTCGACGACGTCCTCGATCTCGGCCCGTTCTTTCATCAGCTCAACGGTGACTTGATAATCGTCGACGTTTTCGGCGATCTGGCGGTTGATTTCCTCGTAACGTTCTTCGATCGAATTAATTTTATCTAACATGTTCCCTCAGGCTGCGATTTTCCCCGTTGAACAGTGCGGTCGAACGCCGGGGTCAGTTCATAAGATCACGCCAGAATATTTTAGCATACTTCCGTCCGCTTTTTTCGCAGGCGAAGGGATATCTGCCTTCCCCTGTTGATTAAAAATGGTAAAATTGTTTCAGGCTGGCAGCTAATCAGGTTTACTTCATACCATCATTTATCAGGTGGTTGCGGGTTCGAATCCTGCCGGAGGCGATCCGCCTTCGTAGCTCAAGGGAAGAGCGCCTGAAATAATCTGATGATTTCGCCGGCCTTTTGTATTTGGCTTTAGAAAAGGGAGCTGCGGATGAAGTGGATTTTCTTGAATTATCTTTTTGATCGGGGTTATTTTGTTAATTCCAGCGGAAAAGTCTGCGAGCATGTTCCTGAGACGGTTTCCTCGTTGGGAAGGCTCTTCGGTATCCGGATCGTCAGCGGCGCGGAATATCTGACGATGGAAATGATCCATACGGCGTCCGCCCGCATGGGCGTTAACGTTCCGCTCCCGTTTTATCGCGGCTTCCCGGATACCGTCCGTTCGCTCTTCCCTGAAGAACGGCTCTTTGACCAGCTGGTTCATTATATGCAGACGTATGATTTCGGCCTTTTTGACGAGCCGGGGCGTTCGATCCTGGAACCGGAGTTCGAGCGGCTGGCGTTCGCCGAAAAGACCGAAATCCGCGATTTTTCCGTCCTGACTGAAGCTGAAGCGGTTCGAGAGCTCGAAGAATTGGTTCGTGCCCTGCTGGCCGGAACGCGTCCGCTCAGCACGGAACAATTCGGGCTGGTTCGTGAATTCATTCAGACGTACGGCTGGTTCCCGGAGACCTGCGCATCGAGAAATACCGCGCTGCGGTTATCTGCTGAGCTCCGGGATTTTCGGTTCGCGAAGTTTCTGGCGCTCTCCGATGTGATCAAGCTGGTTGAGGAGATTCAGTACCGCGTCTATAAAAAAGAAAACATCCGAAAGCTGAACCTCCGGAACCAGGACCGTAAGTTTATTGCCAGGATGATCGATTTCCTGTTCGAAGCGGACCGCTGCGATTTGCGTCAGTGCTGCGAGCGAAAGGCGCTCTGGTCCGGCCTGCTTCATCATCTTCATTATCGGCCGGGTTCCGCGAAGGCGGTTGAATTCGTTAACACGATCCGCGGAAAGAGAAACGGCTCGGTCAGCTCGGAATTTGAGGCGGCGATGCGGGCTGGGAAGGTCAACGACGCGGTTTCGATTCTGCTCGATCGGAAAGGCGTCGCCGCGGTTCTCCGCAGCCTGGACTATATCCTGAGCCGCTGCGGTTCGGATCGGGAAGTTCGGTCGGTACTGGATCGGATCGACGGCGAAAATCTGATCATCATGATTCAGCTGATTTTTCGGTATTCGCGCCGGGAAAACGCGTTTCGCGTTTTCAGGTTTACGCGGTTTGAGAAGCTCCGAATCCATGAGGAAACCGAATCGGAGATGCGCCGACGAAAAAGCGGTCTTCCCGTGGAGACGAGGACGTTGGTTTTGGGCGCGCTGCGCGCGAAGCTGGAACAGAAGCTGAAAGGGCGGTCAGGAAAAGTCTACCTCGATCCGAAGATGCGGGGGATCGCGCTCCCGCTCCAGGAAACGGTCGCACAGGGCGGATTTGGGACGCTTCCGCGAGGTTCGCGGCTTCCGTTCCCTCCTGGAAAAAAGATTCGTGCGTTTACGTATTGGGAAAAAGTGGACGATATCGATCTGTCGGCGATCGGACTTCGGGAAGACGGTTCATATCAGGAATTCTCCTGGCGAACGATGTCCGATAGAACGGGGGATGGTATCGTTTATTCCGGCGATCAGACTTCCGGATATGACGGCGGGTCGGAATATTTTGATGTCGATCCGGTTTTATTCAGGAAAAGATACCCGTCCGTTCGTTATCTGGTTTTTTGTGATAACGTGTTCAGCGGCGTTCCGTTCAGCAGCTGTATCTGTCGCGCTGGCTACATGATACGCGACCGGATCGATTCGGGCGAGGTTTTTGAGCCGAAAACGGTTCAATCGTCTTTTGCGGCGAACGGTCAGAGTACGTTTTGTTATTTATTTGCGCTCGATCTGGACGCAAACGATTTTATCTGGCTGAATATTTCCCGTAAGAGTCAGGCCCGGATCGCGGGTACGACCGATTTCGCGTTTTTGTTGGATGATTTCCGGACAACCGACGTGATGAATGTTTATGAGTTCTTTAAGCTGATGGCGACGGAGCTGGTTGACGATCCGATCGATGCCGACGTCGTCGTTACCGACGGGGCAGCTGCGCTGAAGGAGGGTGCAGAATTGATTCGGAGCTGGGATACGGAACGCATGATCGCGCTGCTGAATTTACCCCGTGCGTAAAGGAGAGCGAGCGGGTCGCGCTCGGAGGACGGACGGAAAGCGCGGTTTCTGTTGGAACGAATTTGGAACGGCGAACGTATTAAGGGTGTAAGTAAAAAAAATAACAGGAGAGTTGAAAGATGAGTACGAAGAAAGTAATGGCAGTCATGTTTGCAGTCGTCGCGGTAATGTTCTTAGCGGTTGGGGCCGCGTTCGCGCAGGAGAATACGATTACGGTCGAAGGGACCGGAATCGTCAATATGGATCCGGACCTGGTTAAAATCAACGTCGCTATTAATAACGAAAGCCGTTCGATTCAGGACGCCGTGAACAATAATACGGAGATGGTTAAGAAAGTTCGCGAAGCGCTGATCGAGATCGGCCTGAGCGAAAGCGACCTGATCACGACGAATTTCTCCTTATGGTCCGGTTATTTGTATTATATGGACGAGAACGCGGATCCTGAAGCGAAGAAATATACGGTGAATTACTCGATGCAGATTGTGCTGCGCGATGCGTCGCGGTTAAACGAGGTTTTAGATACGGCGGTCAATTCGGGAATTACGAGTATTGACACAGTATCGCATGAATATTCGGATCGCCTCGCGATGTACGAAGAGGCGCGGAAGCTGGCGCTCGCCGACGCGAGGGCGAAAGCGGACACGATCGCGGATGAGCTGGGGAAGAAGATCGTCGATGTCGTGACGGTGGAGATGCCAGATTATTCCGAAGCCAGCGACATGCGCTATAACATGGCAGCGCGCGAGGGTATGGGCGGCATGGGCGGAGGAGCGTCGACGCCCGAGATTACTTCCGGTGCGTATCAGGCGTCCGCCAGGCTGCGCGTTACGTATTTATTCGAATAATAAGCGGATCCATAACAAAAGAGACGCTATAAAAAATAGAAGAGCCGTCCCCAATCATCGGGACGGCTCTTCTGTACGTCTATTCTAGTTAACCGATGAGTTTTTCGACCAGCTTGCGGACGTCTTTCATGTCGGCGGTGGGTTCGAAGCGAGCGGCGACGTTCCCCGCCCGATCGACGACGAATTTCGTGAAGTTCCATTTTATATCTGGTGTCGACTTGTAATCCGGACGCGAAACTGCGAGCATTCCCTTCATCATCAGCGCGGCGGGGGAGGAGCCGAAGCCTTCGAAGCCTTTCTGCGCTTTCAGCCAGGTAAAGAGCGGGAGTTCGTTTGCGCCGTTGACGTCCGATTTTTTCATCTGCGGAAATTGCGTGTTGTATTTCAGCGTGCAAAATTCCTGAATTTCGGCGTCAGAGCCGGGCGCCTGTCCGCCGAACTGGTTGCAGGGGACGTCGATGATTTCGAGCCCCTTTTCATGTAGCGCCTCGTACATTTCTTCCAGCGGCTGATAATGCGGCGTGAATCCGCAGCCGGTCGCCGTGTTGACGACGAGGATGACTTTCCCTTTATACGCGCTGAGCGGGACGTCTTCTCCGGCGGCGTTCGGGACGGTAAAGTCATAGATGTTCATGCACTGGTCTCCTGTTGAATCGAAGCGTTCTGTTTGAATTTTGATCCGGCTAACGGGCGGACGATTTCGCAGCTTCGCGGAGCGACCGGACCGCGCGGCCGTAACCGACGGGGTTACGGAAAATCGAGGTCCCGGCGACGAATACGTTCGCGCCAGCCTCGGAGCAGAGCCGAATCGATTCTTCGTTAATTCCGCCGTCGACTTCGATATCGACGTCCAGCCGCGCCTCGTCGATCCAGTTCCGGATTACGCGGATTTTTTTCAGCGTCTGTGGGATGAACTTCTGGCCGCCGAAGCCGGGGTTGACCGTCATGACGAGAACCATATCGACGAAAGGCAGCAGCGGTTCGATCATCCCGGCAGGGGTTCCCGGGTTGAGGACGATCGAAGGCTTTGCGCCGAGACGGCGTATTTCGGTCAGGGTTGAATGAATATTCTGGTTGTTTTCGACGTGAACCGATACGATATCCGCGCCGGCTTCGATAAACGAGTGGATATGCCTTTCCGGCTGAATGATCATCAGGTGCACGTCCAGCGGCGCGGCGCTGATTTTTTTTAACCCTTCTACGACTGGAACGCCGATCGTAATATTCGGAACGAATGAACCGTCCATGACGTCGACATGGACCCAGTCGGCGCCGCCGTTGACAACCGCGTCGACCTCGTTCCCCAATTGCATGAAATTCGACGCTAAAATCGAAGCTGAAAGTTTAACCGGTTTCATTCCTGTTCCTCATTTCCTGCCCTTTATTGTACCCTCTTGCCGAACGGCGGCGCGGAATTTTTTTGGATTGCGTGCTTCCCGGTGGATTTATCCGGCGAGTATCCTGTCGAGCCGTTCGGCGGCTTTCAGTCTTGGCGCAGGGTCTTTCGAAAGGAGAATCAGGATCGATTCAGCGAGTTGGCCCGGGAGGTCGGGACGGAATCGGATCGGATCGGGCGGCGTCTCGTTGACCTGCGCGCGCATGACGGTTTCCGCGTCCTGCCCTTCGAAGACTGTCCGCCCGCAGATCGTCCGGTAGAGGATCGCGCCGACGCTGTACCAGTCGGAAGCGGGAACCGGAGGATATCCGCGCGCGCATTCCGGCGCCATGTAATACGGCGAGCCGTTGACGATTGAGGATGGGGCGGCGGGGCGCGGGTCGTCGATTTGGCGGGCTTCTCCGAAGTCGCTGATTCTCAGGCGGTTTTCGGCGTCGATCAGGAGGTTCAGCGGCTTCAGGTCGCCATGCACGATTCCGCACGCATGAATCGCACGGACTCCCGCGCAGAGATCTCGCCCGTATGCCGCCGCAAGCGGAAAAGCCAGCCCGGTCCCGACGGGAAGCGCGTCCTGAAGCGTGCCGCCCGGGACGAACGGCAGGACGATCGCCGCGGTATCCGCTTCGGTCAGGAGGTCTGAAACCGGAAGGACGTTCGGATGGCGAACGCGGGACTGGAGCTCCGCGCCGCGGAAGAAACGTGCGCGCTCGGCCGGGTCCGCGGCTCCGCTCTTCAGGACTTTCAGGAAGACGGCCCGTCCGGTCAGGCGGTCAACAGCGCGGAAAAGTTCGACGATCCGCCCGGCCCCGATCGGCTGGATATGTGTAAAGCTGCGAAATAGCGCCTCGTAACTCATCTTGATTTATAATATTAGCATGGTTCTTCTGCCGATTGGAAAAAGGTTCTTATCTTATAAAATCGAAGGCTGTTTATGAGATCCCGTTCGGAGCGATCCTCCTCTTCGTTAATTCCGTTCTGGGCGGTTGTTGCGGCGATCCTGTTCGGCGCGGGCCTGTTTGTCGCGCTGATGGTCGCGATTACGCGGAGCGCGCTTGAAAACGATCCGCCGCTTCGGTCGGCGCTGGCTCAGGTGACGATTATTCCGGCGCCGACGGTTACGCCGACTGCCCCGGTTTCGTCCGAGCCGAAGGAGCTTTCGGTTCGATACGTTTCGCCGGAAGGCTTCTCGATCGGCGCTTTCGTAAAGATCGCGAATACGCAGGGCGCGGGGCTGAAAATCCGTCCGGAGCCCGGGACCGGGAGCCAGACGTCGTTTATCGCCAGCGAGGGCGAACTTTTCGTGATTACCGACGGGCCGGACGAACGGAACGGTTATACCTGGTGGAAATTGGCGGGATTTGAAGATTCTGAGCGGACGGGATGGGGAGCGTCGGCGTTTTTCGCGCTGGTCGCCCCGCCGTCGGACGGAGCGGCTGAGTAAATGAGTTCGAATCAGGCAGAACGGTTTGATTATTGTATGGGGCATGATATCGGCAGGGTCCGGCCCGTAAACGAGGACGCGATTTTCGCGTTCTCGGCGCAGGTTATGCGGATGGATACGCTGACGCCGATTGGCCTGTTTATTATTGCCGACGGAATGGGGGGGCATTCCAGCGGCGAAAGAGCGTCCGCAAAGGCGATTTCCGAGTTTACCGGCGATTTCTTTCGAACGGTTTATCTGAAAGCGATCGACGCGCGAGGCGATTCCGCCGATCTTGGCGGCGAGATGGCGCGCTGTCTTGAGCGGACGAACGCGACGATTTATTCGGATATTCCGAATAGCGGGACGACGTTTTCGGCGCTGCTGCTGGTTGGGAATTCGTATTGGATTGTTCATGTCGGCGATTCGCGGATTTACTATTTTTCGGGGAATCAGGACGAAGCGCTGCTGACGAAGGATCATTCGCTCGTGCAGATGATGATCGATCTTGGGGAAATCACGGAGGAGGAAGGGAAGACGCATATTCGACGGAACGTGATCCTGCGGTCGGTTGGTTTCGAATCGTCGGTCCAGCCGGATATCTATCAGGGAACGTTCGAGGCGGGCGATCGCTTTCTGCTCTGCTGCGACGGGGTTTGGTCGGTCGTGGGAACGGAGGCGTGGGAGGAGATTCTTCGCTCGCCGGAACCGATTCAGGATCAGGCTCGGCGCCTGGTTGAAGCCGCGAACGAGGCGGGCGGGACGGATAATATCAGCTGTATCCTCGTTCAGTGCGGGTAATCGGGCGGATTATGAGGGAAAAGGACAGGCGTTATGAATACAAAACAGCGAATATTGGTTGTGGACGACGAAGAGCGGATCGTGCGCATGATCCGGCTCAACCTGGAGCATGACGGCTTCACCGTAATCGAGGCGAATAACGGGATGCAGGCGATCAATCAAATTCGGGAGAAGCTTCCGAATCTGGTCATTCTCGATGTGATGATGCCGGGGATCGACGGGTATGAGACGCTGTCGCTGATTCGCGAGACGAGTCAGGTCCCGGTGATCATGCTGACGGCAAAGAGCGAGGAAGAGGACCGGATTTATGGGCTCGAACTGGGCGCGGACGATTATATTACGAAGCCGTTCAGTCCACGCGAGCTGGTCAGCCGGATTAAAGCGGTGCTGCGGCGGACGGAAAATCGGAGTCCGGACGAAGAGGACGTTATCCGCGTCGACGACCGGCTGACGCTGGACTTCGGGAAACGCGAAATCTGGCTGGACGGCGAGCTGGTAAAGCTGCGACCGACGGA
Source organism: Anaerolineaceae bacterium oral taxon 439 (assembly GCA_001717545.1). NCBI lineage: Bacteria > Bacillati > Chloroflexota > Anaerolineae > Anaerolineales > Anaerolineaceae > Anaerolineaceae bacterium oral taxon 439. The sequence goes on from CP017039.1 coordinate 1,343,437, forward strand.
GTATCGCCTGCTGTATCATCTGGTTAAAAACGCCGGGTGGGTGATGACGTATGATCAGATTCTGGCGAAGGTCTGGGGGTATGAGTACCGGGATGAGACGCATTACGTCCGGCTATATGTCAACTATCTGCGGCAGAAGCTGGAAAAGGATCCCGCGAACCCAAAGTATATCCTGACGGAACGCGGGGTCGGGTACCGCTTCGTCGATTATAAGAATTCAGCGAAAACGGAACCGCCGTCGGCTTAGCGAACGGGAGGACGGTCTTCCCCGCGGCGCGCGTTTTTTGCGGAACGGGGAGCCCGCGAGGGGATGTTTTTTGAGGCTCCCTTTTTCCGGACAGCGGGCGGTGATGTTAACAAATTGCTGACGGATTGTTTAGGCGGATCTGATCTTTCGTTTCTATTTTTCTAACGAACCTTTCCTATACTGAGGACAAATCAGGAAACAAGCTGGGCGATGAAAAAAAAGCCCAACGGAAAAGGAAAGGAAAAATACCATGTATTACAGAATCAATCATTACCCCGTTCGTGAACTCGTCTCGATGCAGGATTCGATGAACCGGTTATTTTCGAACATGTTTGCGCCGTCGGCGGAGGATGGAACGCTGGTCGCCTCACCCGCGATTGACATGAAAGAAAGCGAAAACGAGCTGTCGGTCCGGGTAACGCTTCCGGGCGTGGATCCGAAAAACGTTGAATTATCGGTCAACGAGAACGTTTTATCGGTGCGTGCGTCGATTGAGGAAGAGGTTGAAAAAGGCGAAACGAAGAGCGTTTTCCACCTGCGCGAGAATACGTTTACGTCTTACTATCGCGAAATCCGGCTGCCGTTCGAGGTAGACGCGGATAAAGCCGAGGCCGATTATAAGAATGGGATCCTGACGATTACGCTTCCGAAGGCTGAAATCGTGAAGCCGAAATCGATTCAGATCCGCACGAAATAACGCCGCTTTTCAAGGGACTTCCTTTTTTTCAGGAGAGCCTCCCCAACAGGGGGGGCTCTCGGTTTTAAGCGGACGGGAGGACGAGGGCGTCAGAACGTGACGCCGCCTTCCAGAAGGATATTGCAATAGGGGGTGCATTCTCCGGTTCGGATCTGCGCCTTGCAGGATTTCGACAGCGCTTTCAGCTCCTCATGGGGAACGGCGTCGAGCGGAAACTGGTCGTCGATCAGGTCCTGGAGACGGATAAACGCATTCGGCGAGGCGTCTTTCATTTCAGAGCTGATCACACCGCGCTGAACCTCCAGCTCGTCCAGAACCGCGTCCAGGACGTCGAAGAAGGAGGGGACCCCTTCGCAGACGGCTAAATCGATCCATTTTACGCCGGACGGGCAGGGCATCCCGGCGTCTCCGATCAGGATCGTATCAAAATGTTCTAATTCTGCGATAATTTTAGACAGGTCGCCATGAAAGATTCCGCTTTTTTTCATCTTTGCCTCCTGATTTTCGCTGGCGCGGGGCCGGTTCAGTCCGTCTCGTGCAGGTAGGTTTCCCAGCCGAGATAACCCTCGAATGCTTCGACGAGGATTTCCGCCAGGTTATTTTTAGCGATGGCTACGTGATGCTCAAAGCCATTGGCGCAGATGAAGCGCATCAGCTGCTGAAGGCGCGGAATTTCGACGACGCCGCGTCCGCCGAATGTCCTGAGCTCGTCGTCGACGAATTTCCCTTCTCCCGCGTAGGCCCGGATACAGCCGTTGACATCGTCCGTCGACACGCGCGCATACGTCAGATTCCCGGCGGGGATCCTTCCGTCGACGCTTCCCATCGTGTTTTCGGTCCCCATGGTTGTGGCTAAGATTTTCGCGTTATTCATGCAGGCGTCCGGCACGTAGCATTTGGCAAAATTGCCGCAGTGGAAAACGACGCATTTATTTTTCTCTTGCGCGTAGTTATTGTTCCAGTCGACGATAATCGCCGGTTCCGTTCCTGCCAGCTGAAGCGCGTACATCGAAAGAACGCCGGTAATATCGGTTTCGCAGGCGGAAGGGACGAGCTCTTCGCTCATCATGCTCATCAGCGTACAAACGTTGATCCCGAAGTTTTCCTGGAGCGAATTCCAGCATTGAATCGCGGTTGCGTCGACCGCGTTGTCGCTGATCCAGCGGTCAAGAACGGTCTTGAATTTAGCCATGCGCATCAGCGAAGCGTCCGGAACGCCTGGATGAGGAATGTAGCTGCTGATTTTTTCGAGCGCGGCGCGAACGGCTTTATCGTCGTCGCTGAGACGGGAGGATGGGCCGATTATTTCGGAAAGATCGGCGGTGCAGACCGAAATTCCGGCGCTTTCCAGGAGCTTTTCGCTGTAGCGGACGGTGTTAAAGGCGTTGGGCCGCGCGCCGATTGCGCCGAAACGCGCGCTGCGAAGCTTATTGACGACACGGCAGACGCCGCAGAATTTTTTCAGGTCTTCCTTGAAGCTAACTTCGTATGGATAAACGCAATGATCCTGCGTCAGCGTAAAGTCGAAGTTTCGCTGGCGTAAATTCGCACAGACGGAAATCTTTCCGCAAAACGAATCCCGGCGATTGGCGACGTCGAATTTATCCAGGTCGTCAGGAAACGCCTGAACGAGGATCGGTACCCGGAGACCGGATAAGCGCAGCGTATCGGCGATTCCTTTTTCGTCGCCGAAATTCGGCAGGCTGATCAGGATGCCGTCGATCTCGTCGGCGTGTTTTTTGAACAGATCGGCGCAAAGCCTGGCATGGTCGTAGGTGGTGACGGCGCCATGGATACCGGCGTTCCCGTCCAGCGCGACGTACCCGACGCCGAGCTCGTCAAGCGCGGCGAACATCTGCGTCCGCGCGGCGGAGACAAGCGACGCGGGAAAAAATTCGCGGGACCCGAACAATACGCCTAAGGTTATCTTTTTTTTCATCATTTGCTTCTCCTCTTTTCTCTAAATAGGGCTTCGCTTCTATCTTTTCGGCTCGTCTTTCGGCCGGAACCTGATTTTCCCGAATCGGGCTCCGGTTGAAAGACGACGGGGGAGCCCATCCTGATTAAGGCTCCCCCGTCCGTTTCCGTGTTACTTCTTTTCGCAGCTGGTTACGCCTTCAATTGGCGCAAAGACCTCGTACATGCATGCGTTTTCCTGATTGACCAGAACGCAGTCGATCGATTGTTTTTCTTCTTTTTCGAATTTTCCATTCGTCAGGTAATAATCAGCCTGTTCGACCGCGGTAATCGAAATTGCGGCGACCGGCTGGAGCCCGGTGGCTTTAATTCCCCCGTCGCGGATCGATTGAATAACGTCGTCGGAGCCGTCGAAGCCCATGACGATCACGTCCGGTTTCCCGGCGGCTGCGAGCGCCGCGTACGCGCCCATCGCCATCGTATCGTTGCCGCAGATGACGCCCTTGACGTCCGGATTTGCCTGAAGCAGCGTTTCCATCTTCGCGAAGGCTTCGGTCTGGTCCCAATTGGCGGTGTCCTGCGCGATCATTTCCAGCCCTTCATATTCGTCGATAACGTCATGAAAGCCCTGCGAACGAACGTGCGCGTTTGTATCGGTATCGCGTCCGGTCAGCTCGATGTACGTTCCTTCTTCTTCCATCAGCTCAACGAAGTATTCGGCGACGATCGAAGCGCCCTGATAGTTGTTGGAAACGATCTGCGCCGCGGCGATGCCGTCTTCGCTGATTTCGCGATCGATCAGGAAGGTCGGAATCCCGGCGTCTCTGGCTTTTTTGATGGAGGCGACGGTCGCGTCGGATCCGGCGTTGTCGAGAATAATCGCTTTCGCGCCTTCGGCGATCGCGGTCTCGAACAGTTCCATCTGCTTGTTGGCGTCGTCGTCATGGGATACGGATTTGGCGGTGTAGCCGAGTTTTTCAGCCGTATCAACGGCGATTTTGGCTTCCGCGCCAAAAAACGGGTTGGCATGGGACGGGGTGATGACGTAGATCAGGCCTTTGCTCTCCTGCGGGAGGGGAGCGGCGGAAACCGACAGTACGGTCCCGAGGACCAGGACGGCAACGAATAAAAACATCAAACTTTTTTTCATTTCAGAACTCCTTTTTTTGATTTCCGGACGGAACGGTCCGGTATGACCGCAGGTTAATACGTTGGTTTCTTTCCTTATTCTTTTTCTTCGCGCTGCTGTGCAAGGGCGACATGTTCTTCGAGGCGGCGCTGGACCTGGTCGATGATCACGGCTAAGACGATGACGACCCCTTTCGCGACCTGCTGCCAGAAGGAAGAGACGCCCGCCATGACTAAGCCGTCGGAGAGGATACCGATAACGAACGCGCCGATAATCGTTCCGCCGATGCTGCCGATCCCACCGGCGAGCGAAGCTCCGCCGAGAACGACCGCCGCGATCGCGGTCATTTCGTAGGATTCGCCGGTCATGGGATGCGCCGCTACCAGCTGCGAGGCGATAATCAGCCCGACGATCGCGGAACAGAAGCCTGAAATCGCGTAGACGCCGATTTTCGTTTTATCAATCGAAACGCCGGACATTTTCGCAGCCCGTTCATTCCCGCCGATCGCGTAAACATGGCGTCCGAACGGGAGCTTCCGGGTGGCGAAGATCGCGACGGCGGAGAGAACGATCAGGATCCAGATACTGTAGCTGATCCCCAGGAAGCTGCCCGCGCCGAGGAGCGGAAAGCCGGTGTTGCCTAACTCTTCGCGTCCGACGAGATTCGGGAAGGTCAGCCCGTTGGAACGGATTTGCGCGAAGCCGCGGGCAATATACCACATGCCGAGCGTGGCGATGAAGGCGGCGACGTTGAATTTCGCGATGATAATTCCGTTCAGCGTTCCGCATAGCGTCCCGATGATCAACGTCAGAATGATGACCATTGGTATTGACGGATAGAGCGTATTCGATCCGATCGCGATTCCATAGTTGATAAACCCTCCGGCCATCATCGCGCAAAGTCCGGCGACCGAACCGACCGAAAGATCGATCCCGCCGGTCAGGATTACGAACGTCATTCCGATCGCCAGAATCCCATAAATCGCGACATGCTTCGTCATGACGACGAGATTCGTTTTATTCAGGAAGTTCGGAACGATCAGGACGAAGATAATCGTCACAATGATCAACGCGATAAAGGCGCGCCCTTTCATCAGGATCGACTGGATTTTGAGCTCGGTATTCTTACTGGTTTTGGATTTTTGAGCGTTAAGCATGTTTACCCTCGCTGTTTGGATGTATGGCCGACGGCCGAGGCGGCGACTAACGCTTCCTCAGTCGCTTCTTCTTTCGTGAATTCGCCGGTGATCTTCCCTTTGGACATGACGAGAATGCGATCGGATACGGCGATGACCTCTTTCAACTCCGTCGAAACGAAGATGATTCCATAGCCTTGTCTGGCTAAATTATTGACGATTTGGAATATCTCGGCTTTAGCGCCGACGTCGATTCCTCGGGTGGGCTCGTCGAGAAGCAGGATTTGCGGGCGCGTCAGGAGGGTCCGGGAGATGACGACCTTTTGCTGGTTCCCGCCGCTCAGCGAAGAAATCAGGTTTTTCGGATTGGAAACCTTGATCCGGATATCGCTGATCTGATCGGCGATCGCTTTGCGTTCTTTTCGCTCTGAGAGGAAGAAACCGGACAGGTAGTTTTTAAGACTGGAAAGAACGATGTTCCCGGCGACGGACATCGTCTGAACCAGGCCTTCTCCCTGGCGGTCTTCCGGGACGAGGATTATTCCGTCGGCGATCCGGTCTTCGATCGAACGGCTCGACAGTTTCCGCTCCTGCAGATAGATTTCGCCGGTCGCTTCCTTCGCGCAGCCGGACAGGCATTCGAATAGCTCGGTGCGTCCGGCTCCAACGAGCCCGTACAGTCCGAGGATTTCGCCCTTTCGCAGGGTGAAACTGACATGGTCCACCGCGAAGCCGCCGCCGATCCGCGGCAGGGTCATCTCTTCAACGCGCATGAGTTCGCCGCCGATTTCGGCTTTTTCGCGGTTGGGGTACTGGTTCTTTTCGCTCCCGACCATCTGACGGATAATCCAGGGCAGGTCGATATCCGATATTTTCGCCTCCGCGATTTTATTCCCATCGCGCAGTACGGTAATATAGTCCCCAATCTGCATCAGCTCTTCCAGCTTATGGGAGATGTAAATAATGGTGACGCCCTCGGCGAGCAGTTCCCGGATCAGCTTGAAGAGGACCTGAACCTCGTCGTTGGATAACGCTGACGTCGGTTCGTCCATGATCAGGATCCGCTTATTTTCTGAAATTGCCCGCGCGATCTCGATAATTTGCTGCTGCCCGACGCGGAGCTCGCCGACGAGCCGGTCGGGATTGATTTTCTGCTCCATGTGGTTCAGGATGCGGACGGTCTCTTTCCGCTGGTCGGCGGCGGACACGATCCCGGCGGTTCGTTTCTCGCGCCCGATAAAGAGGTTTTCGGTCACGCTCAGGTTTGGAAAGATCATCATTTCCTGGAAAATAATCCCGATTCCGTTTTTCCCGGCTGTTCGAACGGACGTGTTGAAGATTTCCGTTCCTTCGAGATAAATATTTCCCGTGGTGGGCTGTTCAACGCCGGCGAGTATTTTCATCAGCGTCGATTTTCCCGCTCCGTTTTCGCCGACGAGGACGTTGACCTTTCCGCGATAGACGTTAAAGTCGACTTCCTTGAGCGCCATCGTTCCGGGATAGGCTTTCGTGATCTTTTCCGTGCGCAGGATGACGTCGGGACTGGTCATCGGCGGAGCGGCTTCCGGCGGGACAGTGGAAGTAAGTTCGGTTGCCATGGCTCTACTCCGCGGCTTCCGCGTACACGGTCGAAATCAGGATCGTGTCCAGATTGATCCTGGTTTGATTCGTCGTCAGGATCGTGAACATCCCTCCGAAGGAGACTTTCTTCCCGACCATGTTTTCCCAATCGAGCGCTTCGAAAACGGATTTCCCGGATCGTTTATTCAATTCGCGCGAAACCTGTCCATATTCGGTCTGGTCCTTGAAATCGCCGAAGCTGATAAATCCGGCGCCGTCGCGAATCGCTTCTCCGGAGACGTTCGGCCCGACCGCGAGCGTGACGACGATCTTTCCGTCGTATCCGACAGGGCGGATAACCGCTTTCCCGGATTTCGACGACAGGTCGACCGATTCCACGATACCAACGCCATGGACGCGGAAGTTATAGGCCCCGCTGATGGAGATGTTCGCGAATTCCTGAGATTTTTCTAAGCCCTGATCGATCGCGGTCAGAACGGTCGCCAGTTCAGCTGAGTCGTCTTTGACGGCTGGGATCAGCCGCGATTCCCAGATTCCGTCGACGAACGCAACTCGATCGAATTTTTCCGATTCAAGAACTGCCGCCTGGCGCTCGGTGTTCACGACGACGAACTGGGTGGATCCCCAGATCAGGAATGCGGCGATTAGAATGACCCAAATTGCCCATTTTATTTTCCTGTTCATATACACTTCCTTTCAATGATATAAGTAGCGGAATACTTAGTTACCGCTTTTGTAGGCTCTCACCCGATCGATTGTGACAGCAATAAGGACGACTGCCCCGACAATTATCTTTTCCCAGTATGCGGATATTTCGAGTAAAACGATCGCATTTGAAATCACACCCATCAGCGCGGCGCCTATGATTGTGCCTCCAATCCCGCCTTTGCCTCCGGTCAAAGATGTCCCGCCGATAATGGCAGCTGTTACGGACGGCATGACCCAGGTGGAACCGACGCTGGGTTGTGCGGCGCCTAATCTTGCGGTAATTAATATCCCGGAAAGACCCGCCATCAAACCTGAAAGCCCGTAAACAATCGTCGTTATTTTTCCGGTTTTGATGCCGGTTATCCTTGCCGCCCGTTCATTTCCGCCAATCGCAAAGATATATCTTCCGAATGGAAAGAACTTCAGCATGATCATCAAAATTAAACCGATCAGAAGCATGATGATTGCGGGAAATGGAACAGGGCCAACCATTCCCCTTCCGAGCGGGATAACTTCATTTGGAATATTTTGAATTGGCCATCCTTGTGTTATTACATAAATCAGTCCCCCAAAGATTTCTCCCGTAGCTAAAGTCGCGATAAACGGGACTAATTTTACGCTGGTAATCAAAATCCCATTGATGAGCCCGGCTACGAAGGCGCCGGCAGCCGTCATTAGAATACATAGGTAAGGATGGATTGATGTATTTACCATCAACCAAGCGCTGATAATTGCCGACGCTCCCGCAAGCCCGGCCACAGACAGGTCAATTCCCCCTGTGAGCAAAACCAGAGTTTGCCCGAACGCAACGATTGTTGTAAATGAGATTGTCCTGATGAGGGTTGAGACGTTATATCGGGAAAGGAAGGCCGGATTAACTAAGTTAAGCAAGAAGCAGCTAACGACTAAAACAATTCCAATCATGAACGCGGTCGAGGAGCTCCTGCTCTTAAGCGATCCGATGAGATTACCTTTATTCTCTATTTCCATAATTATCCCTCGTTTTTTAATGCGGTCATCAGGATATCTTCCTGCTTAGTTTCCGAAGTGATGAGGATACCTTTATTTCGTCCTTCGTGCATAACCATGATCCTATCTGTCAATGCCAATAATTCTTCATGTTCAGAAGAAACGATTAACACTGTAAGGCCGTTGTCCGACAGATCCCTGATCAGTTCATATATCTCATATTTCGCATTGACGTCAATCCCGCGCGTCGGTTCGTCTAATATTAATAAATCAACATTGCGGGCCAGCCAGCGGGAGAGGATGACTTTTTGTTGATTTCCTCCGCTGAGATTTTTTATTTCAACCTCGCCTGACGGCGTCTTTATTCTTAATTTCTCTATGTAATTTTTCGTTATGTTTTCAGCTTTTTTGAAATTTATTCCGAGAAAACCGCAAATCCGGGCGTAAAGAGTTATCATAAGATTCTCTTTAACTGAAAGAATAGGAAAAATTCCGTCCCTTCGTCGTTCTTCCGGCAAGTACCCGATCCCGAATGTGATTGCCTGATCTGGGGATATTATATTTATTTCTTTGCCTTGAAAGAAAGTTCGCCCGGAAGTTTTTTTCGTCAATCCGAATATTGAATTAATTAGTTCCGTTCGTTTTGATCCTACTAATCCGCCGATCCCAAATATTTCACCTTTATAAACATCAAAATTAATATCATGGAATTCGCCAGTTTTGGAAAAATCCCGAATCGATAGGATCGTTTTTTTCTCGACAGATCGATTCCGAGATTTGCCTCTTTGGACATCTTTGCGGCCTGCCATGAAAGCGATAATTTCATCAATCGTAATATCCTTTGTATCGCCTTGATGAACAACAGCTCCGTCACGCATAATTGTGACCCTGTCAGTTATTTGTATAATTTCCTCAAGGTGATGAGAAATAAAGACAATTGATTTGTTATTTCTTCGGATTTTTCTGAAAATCGAAAATAATGTCTCGACCTCATTTGCTGTTAACGATGCTGTTGGTTCGTCGAATATCAAGACATTTGCTCCCGTCGCCAGTGAACGGGCTATTTGAACTAACTGTTGATATGCGACGCTTAGATTTTCAACAAGCGCGTCGACGCTGATCGAAACTCCTAAATCGTCAAGCAGTAATTTAGCTTGTTTTTTTGTTTCCGGCCAATTGATTAATCCGCCCTGAAATCGGATTTCATTTCCAAGAAAAAGGTTTTCAGCCACTGTTGCATTCGGAACCAGACTCAATTCCTGCGGTACCATGCTGATCCCAAGTGTGATTGCTTCTACGGGTGAATGAATTTCATGTTTGTTCCCCTGAACCAGGATTTCTCCGCTGTCTGGATGATAAATCCCCATGAGGACATTCATTAATGTGCTTTTTCCGGCTCCATTTTCACCAATCAACGCATGGATTTCCCCGGGACGTAAATCAAATGATACGCTTTTTAAAGCCTTTACACCGGGGAACGTTTTTACTATATTGGTCATTTTAACAATGTGAGTGTCCATTGTGCCCTGCCATTGCGCTGAGTAAAACTGATAATTGACGAACTGTTATTTATCTCTATCGGATGCGGGGATTGCATCCGATAGAGATAAGAATTGGTTTTTTATTTCCCGGTGACCGTATGATAATTTTCCAGGGAGTCTTTCATTACCAGAAATGCGCCTACCTCATCCTCTTTTAATTCAGGGAGAACGCCGTCGGCGATTTGAATCATCGTGAAAATGCTTCTGTATCCGATTTCTTTAACATTTTGAACCATTGTGGCGTAGATAGAGCCATCTTCAATGCCTGAAATTGTTTCCGGCTCATCATCCATTCCGACGATTATGATTTGATCTTTTAATCCGGCGTCAACTACTGCTCTGGCTGCGCCGTAAACGTTCGTAGCGTTGCATCCAAAAATGCCAGATAAATTCGGGTTCCCCTGCAGGATACTTTCCGTAAGAGAAATGGCTTTCTCTAAGGAATCTTCATCCGGGTATTCCGCAACGATTTTAATATTGGGGTAATTCGCTATTTCTTCCTTGAACCCTTCGACTCGTTCTTTATGGTTCGGGGCGCTTAATGTTCCGGAAAGGATTGCAATTTCACCTTCTTCGCCGATTTTTGCCGCTAAGATTTTGGCTAATGCCGCTCCGTCGCCTTTGTTGTCAGCGTGTCCGCAATATGATAATCGATCGCTTTCCGGCGCGTCAGTATCAAAAGTGCTGACATTGATGCCGTTTGCAACCAAGTCATCAATAATCGCCGTTGTAACGGATGCGTCAATTATGGCGATGGATATTCCGTCGGGATTTTTTGCAGCTGCGGATTCAAGTTTTTGCGTTTGCGCCAATACATCGGCTGTTGAAGTAGCGTCCCAGGAATAATTGATCGTGATGCCTCTCTCGGCGAATTCTTCGATAGCTTTTTCTATCCCCACTTTTACGGTTTCATACCAAGGATGGACCAGTTTCGGAATGAATACGAAATTGTACTCATTCTTTTCAGGTTTATACGCTTCAGATTGTGCTACCCCGATGATCTGGATAGGCGTTAAAATTATAACAAATGCAGTGAACAATAGTGCGGCCAATAATTTTTTAGACATCTTTTTCTCCTGATTTTTTGTTTTTATTTTAAGTATTATGTAATTAGCCTTGAGCAATTTAATGCCTAAGCTAAAACTTTTCGAATCGCCGCGTTCCATTCGGCGAACAATTCTTCGACTTTTTCAGAATCTGACTCTGGCTCATAGACGGTTATACCGGTATTGATGGTTCGAATCGCGTCTAAATCGGCATAGATCCCGATCGCCAGTCCACCGGAAAAGGCCGCCCCCAGCGCGGAAAGCTCCGGCAGGGAAGACGCGTGCAGCTCGCGGCGATTGATATCCGCGACAAATTGCATTAAGAAGCTGTTCCGAACGGGACCGCCGTCGGCGAAAAGGCACTTAAGCGGAACGCCGGCGTCTTTTTCCATGATCCGGATCACGTCGGTGACCGTAAACGCGATCCCCTCGAGTCCGGCCCGAACCACGTGCGCGCGCGTTACGCCCGGCGTCAGTCCGAAAATTGCGCCTTTAACGTCTGCGCGCCAGTACGGAGCGCCCAGCCCGACGAAAGCGGGAACAAGGTACACGCCGCCATTATCCGGGACCGACCGCGCTAACGTTTCGGATTCCTCCGGCTTCTCGATCAGGTTCATCCGGTTTTGCATCCAGGAGATCGTCGCGCCGGTGAAATTCGTGATGCCTTCGAATGCGTACGTCGGTTTCCCGTCAAGGACCCAGGCTAAAGCGTTGACGATTCCGTTTCCCGACCGAATTCTTTTATCCCCGATATTCATTAAGACCGAGGAGCCGGTTCCAAAGGTAATTTTCGCCATTCCCGGCTCGTAACAGCGTTCGGCGAACAGCGCCGCCTGCGAATCGCCCATGACGCCGGCGATCGGTATCGGCTTCGAAAGGAGTCCGTTCAGGTCGGTTTCGCCGAATACAGACGCACTTTCACGGATTTCCGGAAGTTCGGCGATTTCCAGACCGAAAATTCGAATCAGTTCTTCGTCCCAGTTCAACCGATCTATATGATAAAAAAGCGTTCGACTGGCGTTGGTCGGATCGGTCGCGTAGACTTTCCCTCCTGTCAGGCGGTAGATCAGGTAGGTATCGATGGTTCCGATCAGCGCGCTTCCGGATTTCAGCTCCGCGGCGACGGCGGGATTGTTCCGGGTCAGCCAGGTCAGCTTGCTCGCCGGAAAATAGGTATCGACGCGCAGCCCGGTTTTTTTCTCGACGGTCCTTTCGTCTGCTCCGCCGCGCAGCTCGGCGCAGAAGGGTTCTCCGCGGCGATCCAGCCAGACGATCGCGTTCGAGAGCGGTTTCCCGCTTCCTTTTTCGAAAACGACGATCGTTTCACGCTGGTTGGTAACGCTCAGGCAGGCGGCCTGAGCGAACGCGGCGGGATTCCTGGCTTTCAGCTCGCTCATTGCCGTTAACAGGTTCGCGTAAATCTGCTCTGCGTCATGTTCAACCCAGCCCGGGCTGGGAAATATCTGCTCATGCGCTTTGCTCGCCGAATCGATCAGCTCGGCGCTGTGGTTGAAGATCATGACCTTTGTCGATTGCGTGCTTTGGTCGATGGCAAGAATGTATGTCACGAGATCCTCCGCTGTTTCAGCAGCTCCAGAGCCGCGCATTGAATACCGCTGGCGCTGATGCCGTAATGATTGAATAATTCCGTCTGGCTGCCGGTTACGAGCTCTTCATGCGGAAAGGCGATGATCTTCATCGGTTTGAAGATACGGTTCTGCATGAGCAGAGCGGCGGTAAAAGCGCCTAAGCCGCCGTTGACGGAATGTTCTTCGACGGTGACGATCGCTTTCGCGGCGGCCGCCATTTCGAGAATGGTCTGGGTATCGAACGGATTCAGCGTGTGCATGCTGATCAGGCCGCAGCGGATCCCCTGATCCCGAAGCTCGATCGCGGCTTCGTACGCCGGCCAGAGCGGTTCGCCGGTCGCGACGATCAGCAGGTCGTTCCCCTCGGAAAGGACGGAGGCTTTCCCGATCTGGATTTCGGCGGCGGAAGAATGTATCTTCGGCATGACTTTTTTCCCGAAGCGGATATAAACGGGGCGGGGGTTCTCGGCGTAGGATCGGATCGCGGCTTCGGTTTCGGCGTTATCCGCCGGAACGATCAGATCGATACCTGGAATTGCCATGAGAACAGCCAGGTCGTGGAGCGAATGATGGGTTGCGCCTAAGCCGCCGTAGCTGGCGCCGGAGCTGATCCCGATCAGTGCGACAGGGTTTTTTGAATACGCGACGTCATTTTTTACTTGTTCGAGGGCGCGCGCGGATAAGAAGCTTCCGGGTGAGATGGTGAAAACCTTCTTGCCGCAGGAAGCCAGCCCGGCCGAAATCCCGACGGAATCCTGTTCCGCGATCCCGACTTCGACGACCTGATCCTTGAATTTCTGAGCGAAGCCGGTGACTTTCCCCGATCCACGCGAGTCGCTCGTCACGAGCAATAAATCCGGATCCGTTTCCGCCAGGGCGGATAGTACGGACGCCATGCAGTCTAAATTGGTCATTCCGAGTTCTAAGGAGCGGTTCATGCGTATGATTTCCTTTCTGAATCCAATTCGCGCAGCGCTTCGGACATCTGGTCCGGGGAAGGGACGCCATGGTGCCATTTGGCCTGATTTTCCATGAAGCTGACGCCTTTTCCTTTAATCGTATGCGCGATGATCAGGCTTGGCTTTCCTTTTTCGAACGGGACGGCGCGGAAGGCCCTGATCAGCTCGGTGAGATCATGGCCGTCGACTTCACGGATCGAATATCCGAACGATTTAAATTTATCGCTGAGCGGTTCCAGCGCCATGACGTTTTCGGTCGGCCCGGATATCTGAAGCCCGTTGCGATCAACGATGACGACCAGGTTGTCCAGCTTGTAATTTGCTGCCGCCATGGAGGCTTCCCAGTTTGAGCCTTCGGCTAATTCGCCGTCGCCCAAGAGGACGAAAACCCGATAGGGACGCCGGTCGATTTTCCCTGCGATCGCTATCCCGACGCCGATCGGGAGTCCATGCCCAAGCGCGCCGGTGTTCTGCTCAACGCCGGGAATTTCCCGGGTCGGATGACCTGTCGCGGGTGACAGGTATGCGCAGACTTTCGACGTCCATTCGCGCGGCATGAATCCTTTTTCCGCTAATACGGCGTAGAGCGCTTCCGCGGAATGGCCTTTCGATTGGATATATCGATCGCGATCCGGATTGTCGGTGTCTCCGGGCGTGATATTGAGGATTTCGTTGTAAAGAACGTTCAAAATATCGATACAGGAAAGATCCCCGCCCGTGTGCCCGGCCTTGGCTTCTGTTATGATTCTCAGCGTATCTTCGCGATAGAAGATTGATTTTTCTTTTAGTTTGGCGGTATCCATGTTTCTTAAATCCTATCTGTGTTACAATCATCCACGAATAAAAATTCAAGGTTGCTCGGTTATTCTATGCAGTTTATGATAACGGCGTCTCCTTGAATAATATGGCGTAAATGAATATTTATTCAAATCTTACAGGCTTCGTTACATCCGTCATGGAACGGCTATGACAATTTCATGAGCCGACGGCGGCTGAAGCGCTGAAAAAAAGGATACGCGATGGGGAATCGGGAAGATCCAAGGCTGATTGCGCGGGTTGCGCGTTTATATTATGAAAAGAAAATTCGGCAGAGCGAAATCGCGGAGCAGCTGGGCCTGTCGCAGGCGGCTGTTTCGCGATTGCTTTCGTTGGGCGAAAAAGAGGGGATTATTAAGGTTGTCGTTCAGATTCCTCGCGGCGTGTATACCGACATGGAAGAGCATCTGGCGGCAAAATATCATTTAAAGGACGTTGTTATAGCCGATTGCTCCGTGGACCGGGAGAGTCCGGCGATGATCCGCGAAATCGGGACCTGCGCGGCGTCGTATGTTGAAAATATCCTGCGGCCAAACGACGTGATCGGGCTGTCCTCATGGAGTACGGCTCTGCTGGCGATGGTTGACGCGATGGCGCCGGTTCATCGGAAGCCGGGGATTCAGGTTGTTCAGATTCTCGGCGGATTGGGGACGGCGAGCGCACAGAATCAATCTACTTATTTAGCGAATCGTCTTTCGAATCTTGTGAATGGTCCGGCGTATTTCCTGCCGCTTCCGGCGGTGGTATTGTCCCGGGAGGCGTATCAGGCGCTGATTACGGATAAATCGGTCTGCAACGTTTTGGATAAGTTTTCGTCGGTGAATACGGCGCTGGTGGGGATCGGGGATATGAATCCGTCGAGTTTATTGTCCGCGAGCGGGAACGTGCTGTCGGAAAAGGATTTGAAGCTGCTATCCAGGAATGGGGCGGTTGGGGATATTTTGCTGCGGTTTTTTGATCGATACGGGACTGAGCTCGATGAAAACCTGCTGACGAACCATGTGATCTCGATGAGTTTGTCGCAGCTGCGGAACGTTGAGCGCGCGATTGGAATTGCCGGAGGGCTGCGGAAGTTTGAAGCGATTCGCGGAGCGCTGCGCGGACGGTTGATTAATATCCTGGTCACCGACCAGTTTACTGCGGAACGATTGCTGAATGATTAAGGGAAAGATCTGAGGGGCCAAGTCTCTTCCATATATCTAATTATAGGCTTATTTTCATGCCTTCCCCGGCGCATTCGCGGCGCTGAGGCGAAAGCTTGGTAAAATTATCGCGGCATCGGCGCCTTTCGCGCCGATTATACATGGCGGAGGTCAGGGTTCGGATCCGGTCGGGTTCGTGGAAGCAGGAAAAATGAAGAGACCAGTTGTCGCCCTTGTGGGGCGGCCAAACGTTGGGAAAAGTACGATTTTCAACCGATTAACCGGAACGCGCGATGCGATTATTGACGACGTTCCCGGAACGACGCGGGATCGGCTTTTCGGCGTTGGCGAATGGGTTGGGGTCGAATTTGACCTGATCGACACCGGTGGGATCGATCCGGAGCCAGGCGGCCAGAAAAAGCCGCTTTCGATTGGGTCCGCCGATTTTGTCGCTGAAATAAAACAGCAGGCGCTCTTAGCCGTCGAAGAAGCCGACGTCGTTTTATTCGTCGTCGACGCGATTTCCGGCGTTACGCCGTCCGATCGGGAAATCGCCGGGATTCTGCGAAAGGCGCAAAAAACCGTCGGCGGAATCGTTCGTCCGCCTGTCCTGCTGGTCGTGAATAAGGTGGATTCTGCGAATATTCGTGAAAATGTGCATGATTTTTACGAACTGGGCATGGGCGATCCGTATCCGATTTCCGCGATTCACGGAACGGAGACGGGCGACCTGCTGGATGCGATGATAGAGTTATTTCCGGACCAGGTCCCGGAGGACGATGACGATTCCGTCAAGATCGCGATTGTCGGCAAGCCGAACGTCGGTAAATCAAGCCTGCTGAACCGGTTGGTCGGCGAAGATCGCGTGATCGTCAGCAGCATCGCCGGAACGACGCGCGATGCGATCGATACCAGGATCGAATTTAACGGCGTCCCGATTACGCTGATCGACACTGCCGGAATCCGGCGGCGCGGAAAAATCGAACGCGGCGTTGAAAAATACGCGGTCTTACGATCGATGCGCTCGATCGAGAAGGCTGACGTTGCGCTGTTGGTGATCGACGCGATCGAAGGCATCTCGGTTCAGGACGCGCATATCGCGGGATATATTCTCGAAGAATGGAAAAGCGTCGTCGTCGTCGTCAATAAATGGGACGCGATCGAAAAAGACACGTATACCATGCAGAAGATGACCGAAAGGATCCGCCGCGAATTGAATTTCATGGATTACGTGCCGATCCTGTTTATCTCGGCGAAAACGAATCAGCGCGTTAATCAGGTCCTCCCTACTGCGCTTCAGGTTCAGGAAGAACGCGTCGCGCGGATCCCGACTTCCGCGTTGAACGAAATTATTCATCAGGCGCAGGACGAACATCACGCGACTTCGAAAACCGGGCGCTCGCTTTCGATTTATTACGCGACGCAGGTGCGTTCGGATCCGCCGACGTTCATGCTGTACTGCAACGATCCAAAGCTGGCGCATTTTACTTATACACGCTACCTGATGAATCGGATCCGCGCTCGTTTCGGGTTCGTCGGAACGCCGATCCGGATCGTCTATAAAGCGCGGCGATAAATTAAAAAGCTGAATCATTTAATCCTGTTGGATAGCTTTTACGCGAAACCGGATTAGAATTTAAACGATGAGAAGAATTGAGAAGCGATAACATGAGCAAACGTAAGAAAACCGAAACGAAGAAAAAAACTACTATGGAGAACGTTATCGATTGGGTCGTGACGATCGTTATGGGCCTTGCGCTGTACTTTGCGATTGATTTCTGTATTGGTCGGGTACGTGTTGAGGGAATCAGCATGGATACGACGTTTTTGGAAGGGCAGCTCCTGATGGTCAATAAGCTGAATTATCGTTTCAACGAGCCGACGCGCGGCGATGTCGTCGTTTTTAAATCGCCGGTTGAACCGGAAAAGGAATATATTAAACGGCTGATCGGGCTGCCCGGCGATACGATCGCGATTCATGAAAATCAGCTGTATATCAACGGCGGCGCCGTCGACGAACCGTATCTGCATGAAGCGATGACGTATGATTTTGAGGAATGGGTCGTTCCCGAGGGCATGTATTTCGCGCTTGGGGATAATCGGAACCATTCATTCGATTCGCATAGCTGGGGCGGCGTTCCGCGCGCGAACCTGGTTGGGAACGCGTTTTTCCGCTATTGGCCGTTGAACCGAATCGGGACGATCGGGTATGAGATCGCGGTATCGCCTTCGGAGTAAGGCGGGGCAGGAGGTATAACGGAAATGGAAAGCGAATCTTTGGATTCACGGGTTGAATTCTGTTCGGAATGCCAGGTGGGGATTCCGCGGTATCGGGCGGCGACGTATTATATGTGGATTGGCGATGAAGTGGTCATGGTCCCGAATTTTCCATGTTGGGTTTGCGACGTTTGCGGAAGGCGGGAATGGGACGCGGCCGCGCAGCGCAGCCTGCGCGCTATTTTACGTCTGGACGCAGAAAATATCATGAACGCAAAAAACCGCTTCAATACGGCGAAGGAGGCAAAGGCGCGTCCAGAAAAGAAACGCGCCCGGCGCGTCGCCCGCTCGTAGTTTCGGGAATAAAAAATCCGCTAACCGCCGCTCGTTTCCGCCGCCGCGTCGCTCTCGGCGGTTTCGTTTTCATACTCGTTCGCGTCTTCCGATTCGCTTCCGGTCCCCTCGCCGTCGGTCATCGGCAGCGCGATAACGCTTTCGTCGTCGACCGGCGAAGCGAGCGCGATATCGAAATCGTTCGATTTGCAGCGGTCCGTCATCGTGTTCGCGTTCGCCATGGCGATCGCGTCGTCCGGGATATTCTGAGTGATCCTTCTGACAATTTCCGTCGCTTCGGTGCAGTTCCCGCTGCGCGCCATGACCAGCCCATACATCGAATATAGTTCGGGAATCCGATTATTATAGGAAATCGGGATCCCTTCGATCATGGCGCCGGAAGGCGTCATGCCGCCGTAGATCGCGAGGCGGAAATTCTTAACCGCGTCGTTGTATTTTCCGGACATGTAATATTGAATTCCCAGGTTCCAGTAAAACATCGTCTCTTCCGGATCAAGGTCGATCGCGTCTTCGGCTTGCTGGATCGCTTTCGCGTATTCGCCATTTCCGCTATAGGTTCGGGAAATATAGTAAGGCGCCCAGGGGTCGTACGGGTTCAGCGATCGGGCGCGCTCGAACGCGGTAATCGCTTCGGTCGTCTGGTCCGCCGCGCGGAGGTTTCGTCCCAGCGCCAGGTACAGATCCGCGATATTCGGGTTGATTGAAATCGCGATCTGAAATTCGTTAATCGCTTCTTCATAGTTCCCGGTAATTTCGAGGAGCAGCCCGCGGGCGCGGTGCGCTTCCATCGTATCGCTTCCGTATTCAATCGCTTTTCGGGACGCGTCGGTCGCTTTTTCGAGCGTCGCCAGCGATTCTTTTTCGTTGAATTCGTTGACGTAAGCTTCGGTCATGTAGGCATACAGAAGCGGATTTGTCGGGTCGATCTCCGAGGCGCGCTGGAACGCGGCTTCGGCGTCCAGATAATTCCCGAGCTCGCCCAGCGCCCAGCCGCGGATCGCGTGCGCGACGGGGTTATTCCCGTTCAGGAGAATCGCGTTTTCGGCGTTCAGGAGCGCGTCTTCGGTATGCCCTTCGTACATTTCGATTTTCGCGAGATTTACGTAGACGGAAATATCCTTCGGATTGGAATCGATCGCTTTATAATACGACTCGATCGCGCGAGCCATCTTTCCGTCACTCGCGAATTGTTCCGCTTCAAAGACAAACGCTTCGGGCGGCGTTGTCGGCGTGGCGGTCGGGATGAAAAGCGGCTGCGTTTCGGGAACGACGGTAACGCTGAAGTAAATACCGAACGCGGCGACGACCGCGAGAAACGCCAGCCGGAGTGGGTTCGATCTTTTTCTGCGGTTGTTATAGCTGTAACGCGAGCCTCTTAAGTACACGGGCGGTTTCCTCCTGTCGACTGCGAAACTGCGCATAGGCGCTGCGCAATATTGGAACGCAGTTCGGACTTTGATTATACCGTCAGCCCCGTTGTTTTTTCCTTTAAAAAATATTTTGTTTCATCGACGAGAAAAGATTATCAGGATTTGAGTTCCGTTTTCAGACAAAAACGTGTATAATTTAAGCAGGAAACGGAATGATCCGTTGTCGAATTCAAATAGAAGGAGTTGGATATATGAAAAAAATGCTCATTGGCGTATTGGTTGCAGTGTTGGTTCTCGGCGTTGCGGTTTTTTCGGTTGCGGCCCAGGACCAGATCAAAATTTGCCAGGTGACCGACCTGGGCGGCGTCGACGATAAGTCGTTTAACGAGACGGCGTGGAACGGGATTAAGATGGCCGAGTCGGAATTGGGGATCAAGGGGATTGTCCTCGAATCGAAAACCGACGCGGATTACATGGTCAACATCGATCAGTTAGTCGACGACGGCTGCGATCTGATCGTTACGGTCGGTTTCATGCTTCAGGAAGCGACGGCGACCGCCGCGACCGATAACCCGGACGTAAAATTCTCGATTATTGACTCTGCCGTTGGAATGGACAACGTTGTCGATCAGGTTTTCCAGACGGACGAAGCCGCGTTTCTGGCCGGGTACGTCGCCGCGGCGATGTCGAAGACGGGAACCGTCGGGACCTACGGCGGTATGTGCATCCCGACCGTTACGATTTTCATGGACGGGTTCGCCCGCGGCGTCGCCTACTATAACGAAGCTAAGGGAACGGACGTTAAGGTTCTCGGATGGGACCTGGAAAAACAGGATGGAACCTGCGTCGATTCGTTTGACGACCTCGACAAGGGTAAACAGACGACAATCGCGATGATGGACCAGGGCGCGGATATTATCATGCCGGTTGCCGGTCCGGTTGGCGGCGGTACGATCGCGGCGATTGAAGATCGCGGGACCGGTATGGTTATCGGCGTCGATTCTGACTGGGCGCTGACCTATCCTGACAGCGCGAAGATCATCCTGACGTCGGTTGTTAAGAAAATGGACGCGACGACGTTCGACGTTGTCAAGTCGATTGTCGACGGTAAGTTCGCCGGCGGTAAACTCGTCGGTACGCTCGAAAATCAGGGTGTTGGAATCGCCCCGTTCCATGAATTTGACGCGGAAATCTCCGACGAGCTCAAGGCCGAACTCGCCGATATTGAAGCGAAAATTATTTCCGGCGATATTGCGCTGAACGAAGCGTTCGTTCAATAAATCGAAATTCCGGGAGCGTTTTGAATTGGGCGGGGCGTACGTTCCCGCCCTTTTTCAATCGGCCATATGGACGGATCTTGAGAGTTGGGTCGAAAAACATCGACATTTTCGAAAAATCAAACTATAATTATTGAATGGAAATATAAGGGCTTCCAGTCGGTAAAATATTACGGATGAGGAGTAGAAAAATGCCTCCGGTATTGGAATTAAAAGGGATTACCAAGCGGTTTCCCGGCGTCCTGGCCAACGATCATATCGATCTGCGCCTGGAAAAAGGAGAAATTCTGGCGCTTCTGGGCGAGAACGGCGCTGGAAAATCGACGTTGATGAATATTCTGTATGGGCTGTATCAGCCGGACGAAGGCGGTTTCAAGATCAATGGCCAATCGATCCAGATTCACGGGTCGATGGACGCGATTCGCGCTGGAATCGGCATGGTTCATCAGCATTTCATGTTGATTCCCGTGTTCACAGTGACGGAGAACGTCATGCTGGGCGAGGAATCGGTTCGCATGGCGGGAGTTCTCGACCGTCAGTCCGCTGCCAAACGGATTACCGAAATCGCGGATACGTATGGGCTGAGCCTGGATCCGAACGCGTTCGTCAAAGACCTCCCGGTCGGAATCCAGCAGCGCGTCGAAATCGTCAAGCTTCTTTATCGCAACGCGAATATCCTGATTTTCGACGAGCCGACCGCGGTTCTCACGCCGCAGGAGGCTGACGACCTGTTCCGCGTCATGAAGTCGCTGACCGATCAGGGTAAATCGATTATTTTTATTACGCATAAGCTTCGGGAAGTTCTCGAATACTCTGACAGGATTATGGTCATCCGGCGCGGTAAAGTCGTCGGCGAGGCGCTCCCGAAGGAATCGGATCAGGCGTCCCTGGCGTCGATGATGGTCGGGCGATCGGTGAATATTGAAAGCGATAAAGCCCCCTGCAAGCCGGGCGAGCCGGTTCTTCGTGTCAACGATCTTTACGTCAGCGACAATACGCGGACGGTTACCGTTCATGGGATTTCGTTCGAAATTCGCGCCGGCGAGATTTTAGGCGTCGCCGGCGTTCAGGGCAACGGACAGACCGAGTTGGAGGAAGCGGTAACGGGAATGCGCGATCCCGACGCGGGGACGATCGAATTCCTGGGGCGTCCATACGCGAGGCTTCAGCCGCGGAAATTTGTCGAAATGGGCGGAGCGCATGTTCCAGAGGACCGACAGCGCGACGGCCTGATCCTGGGGTTCTCGGTTGAAGACAATCTGATGCTTTGTACGTATTATAGGCCGCCGTTCTCAGTTAACGGAATTTTCGATCGCGGGGAAATTTCCGAGAACGCGCTGGAGCTGATCGAGCGGTTCGACGTCCGCCCGCCGCATCCGCTTAACGCGGTCGGGAATCTTTCCGGCGGCAACCAGCAGAAGGTCATCGTCGCGCGCGAGTTATCGCGTGGAAATAAGCTGATCGTCGCGTCGCAGCCGACGCGCGGCCTCGACATCGGTTCGATTGAATATATTCATGCGCAGCTCGTCCGGCAGCGCGACGAGGGCTGCGCCGTGCTGCTGATTTCGTCCGAGCTGGACGAGATTATGTCGTTGGCGGACCGCGTTCTTGTCATGTACAAGGGGCAGGCGATGACGCTGGTAGATCGCGACAAGACGACGAAAGAGAAGATCGGGTTATACATGGCGGGCGTCATGGACCCGTCCGAGAAGGCAGATTCCCACGAGGTCGAATCATGAGCAATACATTTTCATCGAGCGAAAAAAAGTTAAGTACCGGCGGCGTCCGTCCGGAAAACGGTTTGAGGCCTGAAAAGAAAAGAGGCTGGCTCTATCGGTTCTGGCAGGCGATTCGGATTCCGTTCCTGGCAATTTTCAGCGGTCTTCTTCTGGGCGCGATTTTTATCGCCGTTACCTCGACGCCCGTTTACATGGCGTTCAGGAACGGTTTTGGTCCCGGGATGCGCGCTGTCTTCGCGACGATCGGCGACGCTTACAGCGCGTTATTCCAGGGCGCGTTCGGCGATCCGGGAAAGATTGTCGAGGCGATCCGGAACGGCGAGAAGGTCAGCCGCGCGTTTAAACCGATTTTTCAGAGTTTGGTCGAGACGACGCCGTACCTGTTTACCGGGCTGGCGTTAGCGCTGGGTTTTCGCGCCGGCGTTTTTAATATCGGCGGCGAGGGCCAGATTTATATCGGCGCGGTTCTGGCGACGCTCGTTGGGACGACCGATTTGGGGTTGCCCCCGGCGCTGCATATGACGGCCGCGATCCTGCTCGGCGTGATCGGCGGGGCGGTCTGGGGCTTCGTTCCCGGTTGGTTGAAAGCGAACGCCGGGTCGCATGAAGTAATCAATACGATTATGATGAATTATATTGCGCTTCGGTTGGTTGAATTTCTCCTGACCGGGCCGATGACAAAGACGGGCAGCGGCGGGATGCCTACGTCGAACGGGATCCTCGAATCGGCGCGGATCCCGCTCGTCTTCGCCCGTCCGTTGACGCTGCATTGGGGTTTTTTCCTTTCGATCGTGATCGCGATTCTGGCGTGGTTCCTGTTGTTCAAGACGAAATGGGGCTTCAACTTGCAGATCGCCGGCGCGAATAAGCACGCGGCAAAGTACGCCGGACTGAACGTCAAAGTGTGGATGGTGCTGGGTATGACGCTGTCCGGCGCGCTTGCCGGGCTCTGCGGCGCGGTTCAGGTCCTGGGTGTGACCTATTCGATGGGTCTGGGGGTTTCGGCCGGCTATGGATTTGACGCGATATCGCTGGCGCTGTTGGCGAATAACAATCCTCTGGCCTGCATCCCGGCGGCATTCCTGTTTGGGTTCATGAAAAACGGGTCGCGCGCGATGATGAGTCGGACGGGAATTCCGATCGATATCGTATCGATTATTCAGGCGTTTATTTTGGTCTTCATCGCCGCACCGGCGATTATTCGGACGATTTACCGGCTGCGTGGGGATTCGAAAACCGATTCGAAAGCGGTTAGCGTATCCGGATTTGGAGGTAACTGATGAGTCAGCGCGCTGCTTCTGTGGTTGAAAGTTCTATTCATGCGCATTCGCGGTCTGTCCGCGACCGGATTATCGGAGCGTTGCTTGTATTTTTCGCGGCGGTGATCTATTTTGCGTTTACAACGGCTTCGACCCCGTCGACAATCTCAACGTTTATCATGGCCCCTGGCGGGGCTACGCGTGGGGTCATGGATGATTTGGCGCTTCCTTCCCGCGCGATCCTGATCGGGATTACCGTCGTTTTGGCGCTTTTGGGTCTCTGGCTCCTGACGTTCGGGTCAAAAGGGCGATCGAACGCATTTCTCGTCGCTGGCGGCGTCGGGTTGATTCTGGCGTTTCTGGTTTACGTTTCGTTCGATAAGCGGCTGAATTTCGCGAGCCTGTTTAACTCAGCGTTGACGATGTCGGTTCCGATCGCGCTCGGCGCGCTCTCCGGGATCCTTTCGGAGCGCTCCGGGATCACGAATATCGCCGTCGAAGGGTACATGCTGATTTCGGCGATGGTTGGGTCGATCGTCGGGTCGGTAACGAAGAATATCTGGCTTGGCGTGCTGGCTGCGATGCTGTCGAGCGGGCTGCTCTCCGGCGTTCATGCCTGGTTATCGATTCACTACAAGGTCAACCAGGTCATCTCCGGTACCGTTATTAATATTTTTTCTCTGGGATTGACCTCGTATATCTCGTCCATGTACTTGCAGAATATTCAGGCGCTGAATAAAACGCCGCGCTTTCCGACCGTCTCGATCCCGCTCCTGGCCGATATTCCGTTTTTCGGCCCGGTTCTCTTCAGCAACAGCCTTCTCGTGTTTGGGATGCTCCTGCTGGTACTGGCGTTTAACTTCCTGCTGTTTAAGACGCGCTGGGGACTTCGCCTCCGCGCAGTGGGGGAACATCCGAAAGCCGCGGATACGCTCGGCGTCAACGTTTTCAAAACGCGTTACATGGCGGTTATTTTATCCGGTTTGATCGCGGGCATTGGCGGCGCTTACTTCTCGCTGGGTTCGGTCGGCCGCTTCGACGAAGGGATGACCGCTGGGAAAGGGTTTATTTCTCTGGCGGCGATGATTTTCGGCGGATGGAACCCGATTCCGTCGTTCCTCGCCGGCGTTCTTTTCGGGTTTGCTGACGCGCTGGCGTCGGCCGTCTCGATTCTTGGCTCGCCGATTCCAGGGCAGTTTATTAACATGCTGCCTTACGTGATTACGATGGTCGTTCTGGGCGGCGTCGTTGGGAAGGGCGCGACCGGGCCGGCGGCGGCGGGCGTCCCATACGAAAAAGAATAGCTTTTCCTTATTATTCTTTATAAAAGAAGACGGCGGGCATATTTCCAATCGCGCCCGCCGTCTTCTTTCAGTATTGCGCTGGGAAAAACTCAGGCTCGTCCGAAGTCGTCCTCAACCCGAACGATATCGTCCTCAGGGCAGATACCGAGCTGCGTTTCAATCAGGACGAGCGTTTCGGCGGTATTGTTTTCGATCCGGTGCCGCTGTTCCTTTTCGATCCGGACGACGTCGCCGGCGCTTACCTGGAAGCGTTTTTCGCCGAGCGTCATCAAGCCGGAGCCCTGAACGATGACCCAGACTTCGGCGCGCTGATGATGGTACTGGAGCGAAAGGCGCTTTCCGGGAAAAACGAAAATCCGCTTCACGCGGTACGACGGTTCAAACAGGTATTCTTCCCATCGGCCCCACGGGCGATTATCGAAATCGATCATGTCGTTTGGTCTCCTCTATTCGTTTTGGGGGTACTAACTCGAAATGGAATCGCGGAATATCGCGTTCACCGCGATCCGGTTGCAGAGGTCCGCATACGCGATTCCGGCCGTGGCGGCTTCTTTCGGGAGCAGGCTCCCGGGCGTCATTCCCGGCAGCGTATTCGCTTCAAGGCAATACGCCGTTCCGCCGTCGTCGACGCGAAAATCGATTCGGGAATAATACCCAAGCCGGAGTCCCTGATGGATCCTGAGCGCTTTGGATTGAAGGGCGGCGCTGAGCTCGTCGGGAATCTCCGCGGGGCAGATCTCGCGCGTCCGTTCGCTCTGATATTTCGATTCATAGTCGAACCAGCCGGATTGCGGGATGATCTCGATCGGGGGGAGCGGCTTTCCGTCTAAGATACCGACGCTGAATTCGCGTCCGGATATGAACCGTTCGATCAGGACGTCGCCGTCGCTCCCGGTTTTATCGGACGTCGTCGCGACGCGAATCGCCTCGGCGCATTCCGCTTCATTGTTCGGGATACTCACGCCGATACTCGATCCGCCGCGCGGCGGCTTTACGACGCAGGGGAAGCCGATTTTCTCGCGGACTCCGGCGAAGTCGATCTCCTCGATCGTTCTGTAATAGAGCCAGTCCGGCGTTTCACAGCCAAGCGAGCGGATCAGGTTTTTCGAAAGCTGCTTATCCATCGCGATCACGCAATCGGCAAAATCGGACCCGGTATACGGGATCCCGAGGAGGTCGAAGGCGGCCTGAAGCTGACCGTTCTCTCCGGCGGCGCCATGGAGCGCGATAAAGGCGACGTCCGCCGCCCGGCAGAGGTCTAAGACATGCACGCCGAAATAGCCGGATCCGTTCCGGATCCGGTTTTCGCGGAGTCTCGCCAGGTTCGGCGGCGTTCGCGGAACCTGATAAGCATAATCCTGATAATCTGGACGCGCCAGGAAAAGCGATTCGGGCTCCCGATCGAGCTCCGGAAGCCCGAGCCAGACGTCGACGAGCGCGACGGCGTGGCCGGCGTCGGCTAAGGCGTTACTGATTTTGCAGCCGGAAGCCCAGGAGACATCTCGTTCTCCGGAATTCCCTCCGGCCAGTACAGCGATTTTCATCAGCAAAAATTTCCTTTTTGATTTCTCAATTTCCCGCGGTTAAAGGTTTCTCAGCCGCAAAGTTATTGTATCACCCTGACGAAATGAGGCGGAGGCGGCGAATTCAAACGGTGACCCGGGGAGGCGCGCGGAAGAGGACGGGGAAAGCCGGACAGGTAAACGAAAGAGACCGCGTGGCGCGGCCCCTTTCATGATTTTCGTATAGATACGAACGAAGATTAATATTCGGGCATCTGCGGAGCGGCAGGTTTCGCCGGTTCCGGAATTTCGGTGACCAGAGCTTCGGTCGTCAGGATCATCGCGGCGATCGAGGCGGCGTTTTCGAGCGCGCCGCGCGTGACCTTCGCCGGGTCGATAATACCGCCGTCAACCATGTCGATATAGCTGTCTTTGAGGACGTCGTAGCCGATCTGCTTCGATTTCTTCGACTTCTGCTGCGCGCGGATGTTGCTGGCGATAACGGAGCCGTCGCGTCCGGCGTTCTCCGCGATTTTCTTCATCGGGCAATCCAGCGCTTTGCGGACGATATTGATCCCGGTCTGGATATCTTCGTTGCGGTCCTTGAGGTCGGCGATCTTGCTCATGGCGTTGACGAGCGCAACGCCGCCGCCCGGGACGATCCCTTCTTCAACCGCGGCGCGCGTCGCCGAGAGAGCGTCTTCGACGCGATGTTTCTTTTCTTTGAGCTCGACTTCCGTCGCCGCGCCGACGCGGATAATCGCGACGCCGCCGGAGAGTTTCGCTAAGCGTTCCTGAAGCTTTTCGCGATCGTAATCGCTCGTCGTCTTATCGATTTCGGCTCGGATCTGGTCGACGCGGGCCTTAATTTCGTTCGCGTCGCCGCGACCGCCGACGATCGTCGTATTTTCTTTATCGGAAATGACCTTTTCGCAGCGGCCAAGGTCGGAAATCTGGACGGAATCGAGCTTTCGCCCGGTTTCTTCGCTGATGACCTGAGCGGCGGTCAGGATCGCGATATCCTGGAGCATCGCCTTCCGCCGATCGCCGAAGCCCGGCGCCTTGATCGCGAGGACGTTGAGCATGCCGCGAAGTTTGTTGAGGACGAGGGTCGCGAGCGCTTCGCCGTCGATATCTTCGGCGATAATAACGACGTCGCGTTTCCCGGTCTGGACGAGCTTTTCGAGGATCGGGACGAGATCCTGCGCGGCCGAGATCTTCTTATCATGAATCAGGATATACGGATCGCTGATAACGGATTCCATCTTGTCGGTGTCGGTCATGAAATACGAGCTGATATACCCGCGATCGAATTTCATTCCTTCGACGTACTCGGTTTCGAATTCAAGCCCCTTGGATTCTTCGACGGTGATCACGCCGTCTTTCCCGACTTTGTCCATGACGTCGGCGATCAGGTTCCCGATATGTTCGTCCTGCGCCGAGATCGTGGCAACGTTGGCAATATCGGTCTTGGTCGTGACTTCGATCGCCTGATCGCGGATATCTTCGGCGACGATCTTCGCGGCGACTTCGATCCCGCGCTTGAGCATCATCGGATTCGCGCCGGCGGCTAAGGTTTTCAGCCCTTCTGTAACGATTGCGTGCGCCAGGACGGTCGAGGTCGTCGTTCCGTCGCCGGCGATGTCGTTCGTTTTCGCGGAAGCTTCTTTCAGCAGCTGAGCGCCCATATTTTCGAACGGATCGGGTAATTCAACTTCCTTCGCGACGGTCACGCCGTCGTGGGTAATCGTCGGAGAACCGAATTTCTGCTCGATCGCGACGTTCCGGCCTTTCGGACCCAGCGTCGTCGAAACCGCGTTCGCGACTGCGTCGATACCGATCTTAAGTTTATTTCGAGCGTCTTCACCGAATAATAATTTTTTTGCCATGATACTTTATGTCCCTTCGTTGTTTTTAGAAAAAAGAATTATTGAACGATCGCGAGAACGTCGGATTCGCGCAGGATAAGATATTTCTTTCCGTCCATCTTGATCTCGGTTCCGGAATATTTCGCGAAAAGAACGACGTCGTTGACATGAACGTCCGGAGTGACGCGTTCGCCTTTATCGTTGCGTTCGCCTTCGCCAACGGCGAGAACGGTCGCTTTCTGGGGCTTTTCTTTCGCGGTTTCCGGTAATACGATCCCCCCGGCGGTGATATCCTGTTCTTCGATCGGTTCAACAACCAAACGATTTCCCAACGGTTTTAAGTTCATTACAGTCCTCCATCCAATATTTTTGGCTTTTTCCCAGTTTTAGCACTTAAAAGCTTGAGTGCTAACGGTTGCTCCAATCATACAGGTTCTGAATTTGAATGTCAAGCGTGTTTAAGCGTTTCTAATAAAACTCTTACAAGCGTTTCACCGGTTTTTCCGCCTGGACGGGACCGCATGAGTTTTCCGGGAAACGCCGCGGCGGGCGGGAAACTAGTAGAATAGAAGGCATGAAGTTCGATATCTTTACGCTTATTCCGGAAGCTTTTCCGGCTTACCTTTCTTCGAGTATCCTGGCCAGGGCGATCGAGAATGGGATTATTTCCGTCGACGTTCATAATATCCGCGATTGGGCGACAGATAAGCATCATATTACGGACGAACCGCCGTACGGCGGCGGGGGCGGGATGGTCATGAAAGTCGAGCCGGTTTTCGACGCGGTCGAATCGGTTCTGGGGACGCCTCCCGATTGCCCGGTTGTCCTGCTGACGCCGCAGGGGCGCGTTTTCGATCAGCAGGCCGCGCGTCAGTTCGCGCGGCTACCGCGTCTGGCGATGATCTGCGGCCGATATGAGGGGTTCGACGAACGGATCCGGACGCACCTCGCGACGGACGAAATTTCGATCGGCGATTTTGTCCTGACCGGCGGCGAGCTTCCCGCGCTGGCGATTCTCGACGCGGTCAGCCGCAACCTTTCCGGCGTCTTAGGCGACCCGGACGGCGCGTTCGACGATTCGCATGCGCAGTTCCTTCTTGAATACCCTCACTATACCCGTCCGGCGGTTTACCGCGGATGGGAGGTCCCGGATGTGCTGCTGAGCGGGAACCATGCGAAAATCGCGGCGTGGCGTCGCGAGGAATCGCTCCGGCGGACGCGCGCGCGCCGTCCGGAGCTGCTGGAGCGAGCGGAGCTCAGCGAAGCGGACCGGAAGTTCCTCCGTGAATTAACCGACGACTGACGATTCTTACGGTACAAATCATATCAGAGGCTTTCATTGCCTGGCAATGCATTGCTTTTTTTCTGCGGTACGCGCTTTCGCTTCGTTCCAGCTATTCATTCCCGTTACGGTTTCAACGGGTAGTTCGCTAAAAACGCATCTGCGAATTGATCGTAGGTCCCGGCGAGGATCGCTTTTCGCGCGTCGCGAACGATCGTGATCAGCGTATGGATATTATGAATCGAGAGGAGCGTCCCCGACAGGTTTTCCCTGCAGCGGAACAGGTGATGAATATACGCGCGGCTATGGTTCCGGCAGGCGTAGCACTGGCAGCCTTCGACGAGCGGCCGCGGGTCGTCGCGGTACTGGCGATTGACGAGGTTCATCTGTCCCCGGCGGGTCATCGCCGCGCCATGGCGGGCGAGGCGCGTCGGCAGCACGCAGTCAAAGATATCGACGCCGCGGCGGATTCCCTGAACGAGGTCTTCCGGCGAACCGACGCCCATCAGGTAGCGCGGCCTGGCTTCGGGAAGGATCGGCGTCAGCGCGTCCAACGTCGCGATCATTTGCGCCTTGGTTTCGCCGACGGAAAGTCCGCCGATCGCGATCCCGGGCGTATTCATTTCAGAAACGAACGCCGCCGACCGTTCGCGCAGGTCTGCGAAAACGCCTCCCTGGATGATCCCGAAGAGCGCCTGATCCGGGCGTTTTTTCGCTTTCAGGCAGCGTTCCAGCCAGCGGTGCGTCCGGTTCATCGCGGCGACGTTATAGTCGTAGTCGAGCGGCGGGGCGCATTCGTCAAACGCCATGATAATATCCGAACCGAGATTCTCCTGGATCGCGATCGATTTTTCCGGGGTGAAGCGATGGGTCGAACCGTCGAGATGCGACCGGAAGGTGACCCCCTGTTCGTCGATTTTCCTCAGCTCGTTCAGCGAGAAGACCTGAAACCCGCCGGAGTCGGTCAGGATCGGCCCTTTCCAGTTCATGAAGCCATGGACGCCGCCGAGCGAAGCGATGAGTTCGTCGCCGGGGCGGAGATAGAGATGATACGTGTTGTTCAGGATGAATGAGATGTTTTCGGCTTCGAGCTGGCTGGCGGTCAGCGATTTTACCGTCGCCTGGGTTCCGACGGGCGCGAAGACCGGCGTCTCGATCGGTCCGTGCGGCGTGTAAAAGACGCCGGCGCGGGCGTTCCCATCCCGTCCGATCAGGTCGAATTCAAAATTTTTCTTCGTCATCGCTCAGCGTCCGATTCGAGGTCTGGCTTCGGCCTTCGCGAGAAATTCGTCGGACCTGACGATGAAACGTTCATGCGTCCCTTCGCCGATTTTTCCGGAATCGTCGAACGCTTCGACGCTGAACGAGATTTTTTTTCGATCGACGGCGGCGACAACGGCGACGGCGCGGATTTTCGCGCCGATCGGAGAGGCCGCTATATGGCGAACGTCGATCTCCGTTCCGACCGTCGTCGAGCCGGCTTCAAGACAGGGCTCGACGGCGCGCCACGCGGCTTTTTCCATCAGCGCGATCATCGCCGGGGTCGCGTAGACAGCTAAGCCGCCGGAGCCGACCGCAGCGGCGACGTTGGTTTCATTGACGGTTTCGATTTCCTCAAGGGTGCGTCCGATTTCGATCATAAGGATTTTCTCCGGATTCGAATTATATCGTATATTCGCCGTGGAAAAATCCGGGCCGCGAGGAATCACCGGATGCGCGTCCGCGGCGGCGAAGCCATGGGAGAATCGTTTATAATGGCTGAGTTAGAATAAGCTAACCATGGCGCAGAAGGAGATTGCTATGATTAAACTGCAAGGCTTGTCGGACGATGAGCTCGGATTGATTTCGCGTCAGATCGCGAATGTCTTTTATGATTATCCATATCCGGCGGAAAGCCGGGGCTTGTGCGCGTTCCTGCCAGAGTGGGACCGGATGCTGACGTATATTGACGGGATCGTCCGGGCGGGGTATCGCAGCGGGCTGTTGTATACGACGAGCGAGAAGCGGGAAGGATACCTGATGATGACCTGCTCGAAAGGCGATTCGGTCCGCTTTCTGGACGGGATCAGGATGATCCTGGCGATGAAGAAAGCATTGGGCGGGTGGAAGGAGCTGATCCGGTTTATCCGGGCTTTTTTAAGAAATGGAGGGACGTTTGAACTCCGGATGCGGAAGGCTAAACGTGATTTCATCAAGGTCGATTTACTGGCCGTTCGAGCTGAATACCAGAAGCAGGGTTTTATGAAGCGGATGCTGGAATTCGCTTTCGGACTGGCGGCGGAGCGGGGCGTTCCTGTCATTCTGGAGACCGACGATCGGGATAAATGCGAACGGTACATGCATTATGGGATGAAGGTCGATAGGAGCCGGGAAGTCGCCGCAGGTGTGCAGGTGTATGATCTGATCTGGGAGGGAAATCGTTAACCGTCCCGGGTCCGGTCGCTGCGCAGGAAATCGGCGGGGAGATCGCCGCGAACGTTTTCGGATATATTTTTCGCCGATTGGATTATGATTAACGCGGACCGTGGCCGGAGGCAGGCTTCGGAACGGGTCAGACCGCGCAGGATGCGGATCATTCAACAAGAGGCGAAGGGATCAGATGACAAAATTTATTTTTGTAACCGGCGGGGTCGTATCCGGACTCGGAAAAGGGATAACTGCCGCGTCGTTGGGGCGTTTATTGAAGGCTCGCGGGATAAAAGTCATGGCGCAAAAGTTAGACCCGTATATTAACGTCGATCCGGGAACGATCAGTCCGTTCCAGCATGGCGAGGTTTTCGTCACGGAGGACGGGGCGGAAACCGACCTGGACCTGGGTCATTACGAACGCTTTATTGACGAGAACCTGAATCATTTTTCAAATCTGACGACCGGGAAGGTCTACTGGAACGTTTTGAATAAAGAGCGGAGCGGCGAGTATCTCGGCCAGACGATTCAGGTCATTCCGCATATTACCGATGAAATCAAGAATTTCATTTATTCTGTCGGGAAGATGTCGGCGGCGGATATCGTTATTACCGAGATCGGCGGGACGGTCGGGGACATGGAAAGTCAGCCGTTTATCGAGGCGATCCGCCAGATCGGGCTCGAACTCGGCCCGGACAACGTTTTATGTATTCACGTGACGCTCGTTCCGTATCTTTCCGGATCCGGGGAGCAGAAATCAAAGCCGACGCAGCATTCCGTCAAAGAGCTTCAGAGTCTGGGGATCAATCCGCGGATCATTGTTTTACGCTGCGACCAGCCGATCGAATATGGCATTAAGCAGAAAATCTCAATGTTCTGCAATGTGAAGCCGGACTGCGTGATCGAGAACGATACGGTTTCGGTTCTGTACGAAGCGCCGATGATGCTGGAGAAGGCGCGGTTCTCTGAGATCGTCTGCCGCGAGCTGAAGATATCGCCGACGTTCAGCGACATGAGCGACTGGGAGCGCATGCTGGGGCGGATCGCCGCCTGCAGGCAGGAGGTCAAGATCGCGCTGGTCGGTAAGTATGTCAAGCTGCATGACGCGTACTTATCGGTCATGGAAGCGCTTCAGCATGGCGGTTACGAAAACGGGGCCAAGGTCAAAATTGAATGGGTCGACTCGGAAACGGTCACGCGCGAGACGGTCAAGGAGATTTTCACCGGCTGCGACGGGATGATCATTCCCGGCGGGTTCGGGAGCCGCGGGATTGAGGGCAAGATTATTTCCGCCCGTTACGCGCGGGAAAATAATCTTCCGTATCTGGGGATCTGCCTTGGGATGCAGATCGCCGTGATCGAGTACGCGCGGAATGTCGGCGGATTGGAGGGGGCGAACTCGACTGAGTTCACGGAGCGGACGGCGCATCCGGTGATCGATTTCATGCCGGACCAGACGTCGGAGACGGCGAAGGGCGGGACGATGCGGCTGGGGGCGTACCCCTGCTCCGTCCTGCCGGGGACAAAGATGTTTGAATGCTACGGGCGCGAAGAGATTTCCGAACGCCACCGTCACCGCTATGAATTCAACAACGCGTACCGCGAGCGGCTGACGAACGCCGGACTGCGAATCAGCGGGACCTCCCCCGACGGACGGATCGTTGAAACGATTGAGATACCGGAAAATGATTTCTTTGTCGGAGTGCAGTTTCATCCGGAATTCAAGAGCCGCCCGAACCGCGCGCATCCGCTTTTCCGCGGATTGATCGCCGCGGCGAAGAAAAAAGCGTATCAGTAGGATCGGCACGGGAAAATCGCTCCTCCTTTCCGCTCAGGATATTCAGCGACATATGTCATGGGTTTTATTATTAACATAACGATAGAACCTATGACAATTATGTGATATTCGTTTCGTTTTTTTTTGTATACTGAGTATTAAGAAACGCCTTTTTTTTGAGCAGAAAGGAAGTGTATGATGAAAAAGTTGCTGTTTCCTGTCGCCGTCTTTTCCTGCCTGATTTTTTTGCGGGCGGCGTTCGCGCAGGGACCGGACGAATCGGCTGAGCCGATGCGGATGACGGTTCCGTTTCGCGGCGATATCGTGATCGAGATGGAATCGCTCGAAAATACGGATGAAGCGCTGACGCTGACGCTGCTGTACGGCTCCGGCGATCCGGCGGAGGATCGGGTCTGCGAATTTGTTGACGGGGAGACGGAAGCGGGAGAAATCAACGTGTCGGATTGCGGCGCGGTCCGGATGATTTACCGGTATGCGCCGTCGCCGGTTCCGGCCGACAGCCCGATTTTATTTGCGCTGGTGAAGTTCTGGGACGTTCAGAAGCTTCGATTCGCGAGTTCGGACGCCTTTCCGGACGACGGAATCGTCAAGCGCGCGGATTCCGGATTTCGGGTTGCTTTCTTCGGCGACGACGGTCAGAAGCTGGCGGAAGCGCTGAAAGACGCGCCGTATTATATCAGCGAGGACTACGAACCGACTGTGAACCGGACGAAAATGGAGCTGCGGAAAAAGCCGTCGGATAACGGCCTGCTTTTTCAATATCAGATCCGCCGGATCAATGAATTCGTGTATCCGACGGCTTACGACGGACAGCTTTGCGCTTTCAGCGACGCCCCCACGGCGTTTCAGGGGAGCAACGTGGTTCTCGACGGAAGGGTCCAGCTCGCGAGCGGCGGCGGATGCGATGAAGAAGATTCGCTCTCGGCGAATCGATTTGACGGGCCGGATATCGGTTGGATCGAGGATTATATTTTCGCCGACCCGAAGCTTCGCCAATCGGACCAGATCATCTTCGAATATGTCAGGCCGGACCTGAAATTCGCGTATCTGAACCCTGAGAACCGGACGGTTCATCAGTGGGATACGGAGACGGAAACGATCCTGAGCTTTGCGGTTGCGTTGACGGAAGAGGCGTCCCCGATTCCATAATCGCCGCCGGAGTTTTTACCTGATCAACGCCTTCTCCTGACCGGGAAGGCGTTTTCAGTCTGACTTTGCCGTTTCCGGATTCGCTATTTGTCTATGTCTTATTACATTCGTCATGGATGATTGATATATGTCTTCCGGTTCACGAACTGAAAGATCCATGCTAAGATTAGTTGTCAAACAACTTGTTGATTGCGGAGTGGACTATGACAATCGCGCGTACAATCCTACGAATCGGCGTTTCCGTTTTCTCGATTCTGCTGGCGATGCTGACCGGGGCGATCCTGATTCTCCTGATCGGGAAAGACCCGATCCTTGCGTACGGGTTCCTTTTCCGCGGTGCGTTCGGAAGTCTTCCATCGATCGGCGAAACGATCGTGAAGGTTACGCCGCTGATTTTTACAGGTCTGGCGGCGGTTTTCTCGTATCAGTGCGGGATGCTGAATCTGGGGATCGAGGGGCAGTTTATCGCCGGCGCGATCGCGGCGAACTGGCTTTCGACGATCGTTCTTCCGTTTACCGGCGCGGCGAATATGATCCTGAGCCTGATTGGCGGGATGGCGGCCGGGGCGGTCTGGGGCGCGATTCCCGGACTGTTGAAAGCGTTCCGGAACCTGAACGAGATGATTATCGGGATTCTTCTGAACTATGTCGCGCTGCTGTTCATGGGTTATTTATATGCGGGCCCATTGATGGAAGCGAACATTCCGCAGACAGCGGCGATCGAGCCGGCGGACCGCCTTTCGCGGATCCTGCCGCCGACGCGGGTCCATGCCGGGATCCTGATCGCGCTGGCGGTACTGATCCTGATTTATTACTATTTATATAATACGGCGAGCGGCTTCCGTTTGCGCGTTGTCGGGAACAACCCGGTCGCGGCGCTGGTGAACGGGCTGCCGGTCAAGCGGATGACCGTAATTTCGTTCGTCGCGTCCGGCGCGATTTCGGGGCTTGGCGGCGCGGTCGAGGTTCTGGGCGTGTCTTACCGCCTGATGGGCGGGTTTGGCGCCGGGTTCGGGTTCGACGGCGTCGCGATCGCGCTCATCGGGCAGCTCAACCCGATCGGAACGGGATTTGTCGCCTATCTCTTCGCGGTGCTTCGCGTCGGCGCGAATACGATGCAGGTCGGGGCGGGGATTCCTTCCGCGATCGTCGACGTCGTTCAGGCGATTATTATTATCTTCGCGGTCGGCGCGGCGGCTTTCGTCAGCCTTCCCGAATTTCAGCAGCTGACCGCGCGAATTTTCAGGAAAAAACAGGGGGCGTAAGCGGATGGGAGCGATTTTCGATTTGGCGTTTTTAGAAAACCTGCTGGTTTCGATGATCCGGATGGCGACGCCGCTCCTTTTAGCGGGGTTGGGAGAGTTATATTCGGAAAAGGCGGGAATGGTCAATATCGGGCTCGACGGGCTCATGACGATTGGCGCGGGCGTCGGGTTTATCGTCGGCTACCTGACCGGGAGCCCGGTTTCAGGTCTGGCCGCGGGGGCGCTCGCCGGGATTTTACTGAACCTGATTTACGCGTTTTCGACGATTTCGCTCCGCTCTGGTCAGACGATCAACGGCATGGCGTTGAATATTTTAGCGCCGGCGCTGGCGACGTTTTTATCGCGGACGTTTTTCGGGGTTAAGACGACGTTGATGAAAGGGCCGACGATCGGAAATCTTTCGATTCCGGGGCTTTCGAAGCTCCCGTTTATCGGGTCGATCCTCTTCTCTGCGCATCCAATGACCTGGTTTGCGCTTCTCCTGACGATCCTGACGGCCTGGTTTTTCCGGCGGACGAAACCGGGGCTGAACTACCTGGCGGTCGGCGAGTATCCGCGCGCCGCGGAGTCGATGGGGATTAACGTCGCGGGGGTGAAGTATCTTTCCTGCGTGATTTGCGGATGTTTAGGCGGATTGGGCGGGGCATATCTGACGACCTGCTATATCGGGGCGTATTCGGAGGGCGTCGTCGCCGGCCGCGGCTTCATCGCGCTTTCGGCGGTTATTTTCGGGAATTGGAGCGCCGCCGGAGTTTTGCTCGCGACGCTCCTGTTCGGGCTTGCCGACGCGGTTCAGCTCCGCTTCCAGGTTCTTTTCCGTGACATCCCGTATCAGTTATTATCGATGCTGCCTTATCTGATGACGATTTTCGTACTGCTCCTTTCGAGCAAGCAATCGAACGAACCGAAGGCGAACGGGCAACCGTACGCTCGGGAAGGAAAGTGATTCAGCTTTCCACCATCAAAACAGGAGTTATGATGAAACGGTATTTATTCTTTTTAGTTGTTGTTTTGTCGGTTTTATCGTTGTTGGTTGGCTGCGCGCCGAAAGCGGAACCGACTCCGGAAGCCGCCGCTCCAGAGACGGACGCGAAAGCTCCAGCGGCGAGCGATAAGGTTTGGAAGGTGGCGATGATCGCGAATACGCCGATCGCCGACGGCGGCTGGAACAGCGCTTGTTACGCGGGGATGACCGGCGCGGCGGAAAACTTCGGATTCGAGACAGCTTATTCCGAAAACGTTGCTCAGACGGATTACGTTTCGATCCTGACCGAATATGGGAACATGGGGTTCGATCTCGTTTTCGCTCCGGGAAATGAATTTACCGACGCGGTTCTCGAAGTCGCGCCTGCGTTCCCGAAGACGAATTTCCTCGTCCTGAACGGCGATGTCAAGGCTGAAAACGTCATGTCAGTTAAGGCGGATAATACGCAGATGGGGTTCCTCGCCGGAGCGCTGGCCGGGCTGAAGACGCGGACGAAGAAAGTCGGGTTCGTCGGTGGAATGGAAATCACGACGGCGAAGCAGGCGATCAACGGTTATTATCAGGGCGTCGCTTATACGAACCCGGAGGCTGAGGTCTCGGTCAGCTGGGCGAACAGTTGGGACGATACCGCGAAAGGGAAAGAAATCGCGATGTCGATGATTTCCACGAATGATACGGACGTATTCTTCGGGACCGCCAGCGCGGTTGACGTCGGCGTTCGCGAAGGGCTCGTCGAGTTCGAGGACCGCTGGGGAATTGCGCAGCCGGGCGAATCACTGGACCAGAATCCGGAACGTATCCTGACGAGTATTATTACGGATAATGTCGCGCTCGTCGGGATCGGGCTGGAACGGACGCAGGCCGGGACGTTCGGCGGCGAAGTGATCGAGGCGGGGGTTAAAGAAGGCGTTTTATACGTTGGGAAGATCGGCGAGTCGATGAAGGACGTTGAAGAAGCGTTCATGAAAATTTTCGATGAGCTGAAGGCCGGATCGATTACGATCGATTACGAACTGAAATAACGCTGACGGACGAAGGCCGAGCGGAGGAGATTAACCATGAGCGAAGGACATACGCCGCCGCTGCTGGAGATGCAGCGGATTACGAAGCAGTTCGGCGCTTTTACCGCGATTCGGGATATTCATCTGACGCTGAACCGCGGCGAGACGCTGACGTTACTGGGCGAAAACGGCGCGGGAAAATCGACTTTGATGAACGTTCTCTGCGGGCTGTACCGGCCGACGTCCGGCGAAATCCGAATGAACGGTCGGCAGGTGAAATTAACTTCGCCTGCCGACGCGGTCAGATACGGGATCGGCATGGTCCATCAGCATTTCATGCTGGTTGAGGCGTTTTCGGTCTTCCAGAATATTATTTTGGGCGTGACCGACGATAAGGCCGTCGTTATTAACGAGGCGAAACTCCGAAGCGAAATTATGGCGCTGTCGGATCGGTACGGGCTGGATATCGAATTCGATAAGAAGATTAAAGAGATTTCCGTGGGGGCGCAGCAGCGCGTCGAAATTATCAAGACGCTTTGGCGCGGGAGCGAAATCCTGATTTTAGACGAGCCGACGGCGGTTCTGACTGATGAAGAAACGGTCGGGCTGTTCGGTATTATCCGCCGGCTGACCGCCGAAGGGAAGTCGGTGATCTTCATTTCGCACAAGATGCGCGAGGTCATGGAGATCAGCGACCGGATCATGGTCCTTCGCCATGGCGAGGTCGTCTCGACGGTTGGGCGCGGCGAGGCGGACGAAACCGAGCTTGCGGCGATGATGGTGGGGCATCGGCTGGTCGAGAAAAAGTACCCGAAGGTACAGTCCGTCGCGGACCTGCCGCCGGTGCTTTCGATTCAAAACGCGTCTTATCATGCGTTTTCGAAGCATAACGGGCTGCGCGGTCTTTCGCTGACGGTTGGACGCGGTGAAATCGTCGGTATCGCGGGCGTCGACGGAAACGGTCAGAGCGAATTGGCGCGGTTAGTTACCGGACTGATCGCGCCGGATTCAGGCGAGGTCGTTTTCCGGGGAAAAACGGTTGGTCTCTTCTCTCCCTGCGATTTTATCGCGCGGAATATTTCGCATGTTCCTGAGGATCGGAATAAGATGGGCCTGATCGGCGCGATGTCGATTCGAGAAAACCTGCTTCTGAAATCTGAATCGTCTCCTGAGTACGCGGGTCTCGGCGGTTTTTATCTCAGGAAGAAAGCGATATCGGCTCATGCGGATCAATTGCGCGAGAAATACGACGTTCGCTGCTTCTCGATCGATCAGCCGACCGGCCAGCTTTCTGGCGGCAATCAACAGAAGGTTATCCTTGCGCGCGAGCTGGAACGGAATCCTGATTTGCTGATCGCGGTTCATCCGATCCGTGGGCTGGATATCGGCGCGGCGCAGTTTATTCACGACTGCATTATCGCAGCGCGCGATCGTGGCTGCGGCGTGCTGCTGATATCGACGGACCTGAACGAGATTCTGGAGGTTTCGGATCGGATTGTCGTACTGTTTGAGGGCGAGGCGACCGGCGTTTTCAGCGGCGAGAATCCGCCGATCGAGGCGATCGCGGTCGCGATGAGCGGGAGAGAAAAGGAGATGGAAGGATGTTGATTCGGAAGACGATCGAATGGCAGGAAACGGAAACGAAGTTATCTGATTTGAAGGCGTTCGAGGTGAAGCTGCTGAAACGGGCGATCGAGATTGCGCGGGAAGCGAAGGAACGCGGAAATCACCCATTCGGATGTCTCCTGGCCGACGCGCAGGGGAATATCCTGATGGAACAGGGGAACGAAGAGGTTACCGGAGACGGGAACTGTACGGCGCACGCGGAAACGGAGCTGATGCGCCGCGCTTCGCAGCTCTACTCCAAAGACGAGATGGCGGAACTGACGATGTACAATGTCGCCGAGGCTTGCGCGATGTGTACCGGGGCGATGTACTGGGGAAATCTGGGACGGACGGTTTATATTTGCCGCGAATCGGAACTGAAACGGGTCACCGGCGACGATCCACGGAATCCGACGCTTGATCTGCCTTCGCGGGCGGTCATTGCCTGCGGTCAGAAACCGATGCGGATTGTCGGGCCGATTCTCGAGCTGGAACCCGATTTTTTAGCGTTGCACGAGGGGTACTGGACGCCGAGCGCGTAATTGCGCCTTGGATCAGGTTTGCGAACCGCCGCGCTGTGGGATCCAGCGCGGCGGTTTTCCGTCAGATTGCGCGCCCGCCGCGTCCGAACGTTGCGGCGCCGTCTTGAAGTCGGCTGCGACTGAGCGCATCATTCGCGGAAGGCGTAGCCGGCGGCGCGCAGCGCGCCGCAGATTTCAGCGAAGTGGTCATGGTTTCGGGTCTCGAGCGTCAGCCGCAGGTAACAGCCGTTGATATCGGTATGCTCGCCTCCATGCTCATGGTTGACTTTGGTGACGTTCGCTCCATGATTGGCGATAATTTCGGCGACTTCCTTGAGCTGGCCGGGCTTATCGATGAGTTCGAGGCAGAGGTCGGAAATCCGCCCTGTCGTCAGGAGCGCGCGCGTGATGACGCGCGAAAGGATGGTGACGTCGATATTTCCACCGGAGACGATCGGAACGATTTTCTTTCCTTTTTCGGGGATCTTATTGAAGAGGAGGGCGGCGACGCCGGTCGCGCCCGCGCCCTCGGCGACGACTTTCTCGTCTTCCATGAGTTTTAAAATCGCCGCGGCGATTTCGTCGTCGTTAACGGTGACGAGGTCGTCTAAAAACTGGCCGCAGATTTCATACGTCATTTCGCCGGGGCGTTTTACCGCGATCCCATCGGCGAAGGTTGTGACTTTGTCGGTCCGGGTCAGCGCGTGCTGATGGATCGAATCGAACATGGCGGAGGCGCCTTGCGCCTGAACGCCGTAGACGCGGACGTCCGGGTTCAGCTTCTTGATCGTGAAGGCGACGCCGGAGGCGAGCCCGCCCCCGCCGATCGGGACGATGACCGCGTCGACGTCATGCAGTTGGTCCAGGATTTCCAGCCCGATGGTGCCTTGTCCGGCGATGACGTCTTCGTCGTTAAACGGATGGATAAAAATCGCGCCGGTTTCTTCGACGGCCTGAATCGCGGCGCTGTAGGCGTCGTCGTAGACGCCGTCGACAAGGACGACTTCCGCTCCGTAGCGTTTCGTGGCTTCGATTTTGGAGAGCGGGGCAGTGCTGGGGACGAAGATGCGCGCCTTGACGCCGTTGCGCGCCGCTGCGAGCGCGACGCCTTGCGCATGGTTCCCCGCCGAGCTGGCGATAATTCCGCGGCTCTTTTCTTCGTCCGAAAGACAGGAAACTTTATAAAACGAGCCGCGAATTTTGAAGGAACCGGTCACCTGGAGGTTTTCCGGTTTGAGGTATACCTGATTTTCGCCGCTCAGCGAGCGCGCCTGGATCAGGTCGGTTCGGCGAATGATCTTTTTTAATCGGTGATTTGCTTTATATATGTTGTCTAATGTCAGCATGCTGCGCCTTTTTCCGCTTCCGCGCGGCGTTTTTCGCTTTGCGGATGAATTCCGGTATCGGGTCCGACGGACAGGGAAAGTATACCGAAGAAACGGATCGTTTCAGCGGATCAGGGCGAAAAGAAATACCCGCGAATCTGATCGCGGGTATCTTTCGGGTCGGTAAACCCGGCGTCAGGCGAAGTCGCCGTAGTACGCGCGGCGGTAAATATCTTCTAATTCGCTGATAAGCGGATAGCGCGGGTTCGCGCCGGTGCACTGGTCTTCGAAGGCGTTTTCCGACATTTTGCGGATAACCGCAAAGAATTCGGTTTCGTCGATTCCGGTGTCTTTCAGCGTTTCCGGGATTCCCAGTTTCCGGTTCATGTCGCGGATTTTCTCGATCAGCGCGGTGACAAGTTCTTCCGTAGTGTTCCCCTGAAGCCCGGAAACACGGGCAATTTCGGCGTAGCGCTGATCCGCGATGAATTCGCTGTATTTCGGGAAGATCGTGAATTTAGTCGGTTTGGTCGCGTTGTAACGGATGACATGCGGGAGCAGGATCGCGTTGGCGCGGCCGTGGGCGATATGGAACTCGCCGCCGAGTTTATGCGCGAGCGAATGGGAGATGCCTAAGAACGCGTTGGTGAACGCCAGCCCGGCGATACAGGAAGCGTTATGCATTTTTTCGCGGGCGACCATGTCGTTCGCGTTGGCGAAAGAACGTTCAAGGTATTGCATAACGAGCTGAATCGCTTTCATTGCCAGTCCGTCGGTGTAATCCGAAGCCAGGACCGAGACGTAGGCTTCGATCGCGTGCGTCAGGACGTCCATCCCGGTGTCGGCGGTGATGGATTTGGGCATGGTTTTGACGAATTGCGGGTCGATAATCGCAACGTCCGGCGTAAGTTCATAATCCGCAAGCGGGTACTTGATATTGCCGTTCTGCTTATCGGTAATGACCGAGAAGGAGGTTACTTCGGAGCCGGTTCCGCTTGTCGTCGGGACGGCGACGAGCTTCGCTTTCTTCCCCAGGTTCGGGAAATGGAACGCGCGCTTGCGAATATCCATGAATTTCAGCTTGAGCCCGTCGAAGCTGGTCCCCGGGTTTTCGTAGAAAAGCCACATCCCTTTGGCGGCGTCGATCGCTGAACCGCCGCCGATCGCAATGATGACGTCCGGTTGGAACCGGTTCATTGCCGCGACGCCGCGATTGATCGTCTCGACGGACGGATCGGGTTCGACTTCGTTGAAGATTTCGAGCGCGACGTGAACTTCGCGTTTTCGCAGGTAGTAGATCGCCTTATCGACGTAGCCTAATTTACTGATGACCGGATCGGTGACGATAAAGACGCGGTTAAGATTCGGCATCTTCTCAAGGTACTGGATCGCATTGTATTCGAAGTACAGCTTCGGCGGAATTTTGAACCATTGCATATTGACTCTCCTGTGTGCAATGCGCTT
This sequence comes from Anaerolineaceae bacterium oral taxon 439, assembly GCA_001717545.1. NCBI lineage: Bacteria > Bacillati > Chloroflexota > Anaerolineae > Anaerolineales > Anaerolineaceae > Anaerolineaceae bacterium oral taxon 439. Next base: position 1,386,605 of record CP017039.1, read on the forward strand.
TTTATTGATGAGATTGACGGTTGAAACGTTGGCGGTAGTCGAATTATGGCCGAACGAGCCACAGCCCAACGTCAGCGACGGGGTGTTGGTGTTATAAATGTCGCCGATCGCGCCCTGGGACGAGGGAGAATTGACGATAATCCGTCCGACTTTCATCTGTTTCCCGTATTGGACCGCGATTTCTTCGTCGTCGGTATGGATGACGGCGGAATGGCCCAGACCGCCGAGCTCCAGCATGCGCTGCGCATAGGCGAATCCCTGTTCTGTGCTGTCGACGACGAAATAAGCGAGGACAGGGGACAGTTTTTCGAGGGAGAGCGGATATTCCAGGGATGGTTCCGGAAGCTTTGCCAGGAGGATTTTGGTGTTTTCTGGTACGGCGACGCCAGCGTCGCGAGCGATTACGTACGCGGGATGCCCCACGACGATCGGGTTGACCGCCATTTTGTCATAATTGATAACGTAGCGCGAAACCTTTTCGATTTCTTCGGCGTTCAGGAAGTAGCAGCTGTTCTCCGACATGAAGGTTTCGAATTCATCGGCGATTTCGTGGTCGACGATCACCGCCTGTTCCGAGGCGCAGATCATTCCGTTATCAAACGTCTTGGACATCATCAGGTCGGTACAGGCGCGGCGGACGTTGACGTTTTTATGGATATAGCAGGGAACGTTCCCCGGCCCGACGCCAAGCGCGGGTTTCCCGCAGGAGTACGCGGCGCGAACCATGCCTGCGCCGCCGGTCGCGAGGATCAGCGAGACGCCCGGATGATTCATCAGTGCGTTCGTCGCTTCGAGCGAGGGGATCTCGATCCATTGGATACAGTATTCGGACGCGCCATGTTTGACGGCGGCGTCGCGTAAGATCTTCGCGGCTTCCATCGAGCATTTCTGCGCGGAGGGATGGAAACCGAAGATAATCGGATTCCGCGACTTGGCGCAGATCAGGCTCTTGAACATGGTTGTCGAAGTGGGGTTGGTAACAGGGGTGACGCCGGCGACGATTCCGACCGGTTCGGCGACCTCAACGTAACCTTCGTTTTCGTTTTCGTCAACGACGCCGACGGTTTTCTGATATTTGATGCTGTGCCAGATGTATTCGGTCGCGAAGATATTCTTGATATCTTTGTCCTCGACGACGCCGCGGCCGGTTTCTTCGTAAGCCATCTTGGCGAGCGGGAAGTGCTGGTCAAGTCCGGCGAGGGTCATCGCGTGAACCATGGCGTCGATCTGTTCCTGTGTCATCGACATGTAGGTCTGGAGCGCGATTTCCGCGTTGGCGACGAGCCGATCGATCATCGCCCGGACGTCGACGGTTTCAGCTTCGGTTTCACTTTTTTTTGTTTTCGTTTCAGCCATTTTCTTTAGCCTCCTGTTTTGCAGAATAACTATACCACGTTATGTTCAAAGTTATGTTCAAAATTTCACAAAGTTACCCGATTCTGTTACGAGAATATGATTTCTATTGTCGGATCAGTGCCGTTTGTCATGAGGTGTAGACGGGATGTGGTGTGGTGTGCCCGGAAATTTCTCTGGCGTATATAAAAAATCATCAAGGCATAGAAGAATGCCTTGATGATCTGTACTGAAACTGCAAAATCGGGTAGGGTTACAGCTCAGGCGCTTTTCCCATCGAAGAATTCCTCCGCGTCCCGGCGGAATTTCACGAGCGACGGTCGATGAATATAGAGCATGTGCCCGGCTTCATAGTAGGTCATCGTCAGATTTTTCCGCAGCTCAGGCGTCAGGTTGAGATGATTGAAGACGAATTCAGCGGCGAAGAACGGAGTCGCCAGATCGTAATAACCGTTCAGGACCCACACGCGCATGAATTTATTCCGCACCATCGTATCATGCAGCATTTCTTCCAGCTGAACGTAGCGGTTCTGAAATTCCTTATAGTCCCAGATTCGCCAGAGCGCGTTGGAAATATTATATTCCCGATCGGTCTTGAAATTCAGCTCACGGTTCAGGTAATCGTTGAGCGCGCCGGCAAAGACGCCGCTGATCTCGCTGTCGGACGGATCGTAGCTGGGCGATTCGCCCGCGCCGTTCTTATCCGGCCCGATAAAACGGGCGTCGAAGCGTCCGATGACCTTTCCTTCGCCGCGGAGAAGCTCTTTCCCGAAATGGTCCATGCTGACGCGGAGGTTCGATTTCAGGATATAGTCGGCGGAAAGTCCGATCCATTCGGCTGTCTTTTCCGCGACGGCCCGTTTCTGTTCATCGCTGAGCCGGTCCCCGGCGAAAAGCGCGCTCATGTATTCGCTGGAGGCGAATTCGGAGGATCGCGCCGCGACTTCTTTAAGCGTCAGCGAGCGGTATTTCTCCGCGATTTTCCCATGTTTCCATGCCGCGGTCGCGTAAGTCGGGAGGAACGTCACGTACGGCAGGTCGTTTCCATCGTAGAAATCAAGCGTCATGAAGTCGAGCGCGGTCGAGATCAGGATAATTCCGTTCAGGTACAGGCCATGTTTATCGGAAAGGTAATCGGCGAGGCCGGTTGCGCGCGTCGTTCCGTAGGATTCGCCGGCGATATATTTTGGCGAGCCCCAACGGCCGTTTTCAGCGATAAACGAGCGGATAAATTCGCCGACGGATTCGATATCTTTTTTCCAGCCCCAAAAGTCCTTCGGCTTATCGCCGCTGACAGCGCGGGAGAAGCCGGTTCCGACGGGATCGATCATGACGAGATCGGTCCGGTCCAGGAGCGAGAATTCGTTGTCGACGAGCTTCGAGGGTGGAGGAAGCGGCGAACCGTCTTCGTTAAGCGCGACGCGCCGCGGTCCAAGGACGCCTAAATGGACCCATAGAGAAGGCGCGCCCGGGCCGCCGTTGAAGGCGAACGTAATCGGGCGCTCCCCGATATCTTTAACGTCTTTTTTTGTATAAGCCGTGTAGAAGATTTCGACGCGCGGTTTTTCGCCTTCATATACGTCTTTTTTATCGCCTTCGCCGAATTTTTCCTCGTTGAGAATATACGTTCCGGCTGTCGCGGTGTAAGCGATAGGTTTCCCTTGAATCGTGACGGTATGGTCAGTTTGAACGGTTTTGCTCTGCGGCGGGGTCGGAACCGGGGTCGCGTTCTCAGTGGTTTTGGTCTCTGTTGTCATTCGATAAAAATCCTCTCTTTTCGTTGGTAGAAAGCCGGAAGATGAATCGTTTCCGGCGCACATCCGATGATCGTTGATGATACCCCATTTCAGGTAAAATTGACAGGCGGTGATCGATGAGTCTTGGAATTGAGGGAGGTGCGAAGGTGGCGAATGGATGGGCCCGGGAAGTTATTGTCATGCCATACGATTCGGCCTGGGATCGGATGGCGGCGGCGGAAGCGGGCATGATCCGGAACGCGCTTGGCGAAGCGCTGCTTGATGTTAAGCATATCGGCAGCACGTCGGTTCCGGGTCTGAGCGCTAAGCCAATTTTAGATTTTCTCGGGATTGTTCGCGATCTTTCCGTTTTGGACGCGCGGGCGGAGGCTTTGGAGATGCTCGGCTATATGGCGATGGGGGAGAACGGGCTCCCGGGGCGGCGTTTCTTTAAAAAGGGCGAATCGCCGAGAACGCATCATCTTCATTTTTATCAGCGGGATAACGTTCGCGAGATTGAGCGTCATTTAGCGCTTCCGGCGTACCTGCGCGCGTATCAGGCTGAAGCGGAGGCGTACGGCGCGCTGAAGACGAAGCTGGCGGCGGCGTTTCCGCAGGATATTGAAGCGTATATGGCCGGGAAAAGCGCGTTTGTCAGGGAACTGGAGTCACGGGCGCTCCTCTGGCGGAAAGCCAACGGAACGGATTACCGGATTTAATCCGCATGTGCTCTTCTTTTCCGCTGATGTTCCCCCTTTTCTTGAGTCATTTTCCGTTGTTATTGACACGTTATTCGCTTTCCGTTAGTCTCTGAACCGATGAGATATAATCGGAAGGCGACATTCCTACCATCACATGGAATTGCTTTGAAAAATGATGTATAGAGCTGTAGCATAGGAGATCTGCAATTTCGGTAAAGGTCATATTTCGGCTTCGCATCAGGAACTTTGCTTCTTCAATACGTAGCTCTGTCAAATAGCGCATTACGCTTGTTCCCGTTTTCTGCCGAAACATTCGCTGCATTTGCGAGCTGCTGATGGCCGAATTGACACATATATCGTCCAAGGTGATTCTGTTTGTTAGGTTCTCTTTCATATACACAATAGCCCGCTGTACATAATCGTCAGCCAATTTCACCTGAGCATGCTCTGCCGCCTCTGCTTCACTGCGTACATCCTCATGCCTGTATAGCGAGATGAGCAACAGCTCCAGCGTATTCACCACAACCTGCTCCGCACCAAAAGGGGCGGAGCGGTCACGCTTAAGTTTGGGGACATTAGGATCGGCCAATGGCACTGAAAAGCATAATCGTGATTCTTCCAGCAGACGGCTGATCTTTGCGCGCATTGGAGAACGTGTGTGAAAAAACGGATGTTCCTGAAAATGCTCCATCGCGGGACTCCCGCTTGCAAACGACACAACAAAAAGATTATGAGGAACAATATTGTTGGCGTAAAATGAATGAAACTCATTTGGTCTGTGTAGAAGCAAATCTCCGCGTTCCATGCGAATAGGGCGTTCCAACCGATCCGTCTCGACAATAATTTCCCCTCTATCGACATACAAAATTTCCCAAAAATTATGTCGTTCTCCTGAAAAATAATAATTCTTAAAGTTTTCAAAATAATGTACTGTGTATAATTCCGTTACAACAATGGGTCGAATTGGTATAATACTAAAATACTTACGATGCACCAAAAAAGCTCCTCCCTTTTTCTTTTTATTATATAAAACTGTGTTAAATAGTGCAACCTATGCGCTTTTTATGCACCTAATTGAACACAATATACAAATACTTTCCCTCAATAAAGCCATATAATAGCATTCATAAACAAACAAGGAGGTGCTCTGAATGCGAGGGAATAAAGCAATGAGAAAGCCTATCCAACGAATGGCAGTCATTTTTCTTGCTCCTGCGCTGATATTCTATTTATGGATGTTTATCTACCCGTCACTCAAGGCCTTTTACATCAGCCTTTTTGACTGGAATGGGTTTACCAGTGGAATGAATTTTGTTGGCCTGAAAAATTTTAAGGAACTGATAGGGGATTCCTCTTTCTGGAACGTTGCAGTTAAAAACTCTCTTCTTATTACTTTTGCGGGCGGCGCGATTATTTTCAGTATTTCTTTTTTGTTGTCTGCGATTTTATCGGGGAAAATCCGTGGTAAAAAGTTTTTTCGCGCGCTCATCTTCTTTCCATCCGTTATCAATCCCATTGCGATCGCCATTTTGTGGACGTTTATCTACAACAATAAATGGGGCCTGCTGAACAATTTTCTCGCGCTCTTCGGAATTACCGGAAAAACATGGATGGATCCCTCCACGCTGTTCTGGGCCATTTTAGCTGCTATGGTATGGATGTATACCGGATTTTACTGTGTGATTCTCCTCGCGGCTCTGGATCGCGTACCGGAAAGCCATATCGAGGCGGCAACTTTGGAAGGCGCCAGTGAATTTACAATTTTCTTTAAAATCAAAATACCGATGATTTGGGATGTGTTGGTTACTGCGTTGACCTTATGGGGTATCAACTCCGTGAAGGAATTCGCTTTGCTTTACGCGTGGGGCGGCGGTGTCGACATCCCGCCGGATGGCGCCACGAATATCGCCGTGCGGATGTATATTACCGCATTTGGTAAGCGCGTTACCGTTTATCGCATGGGCTACAGCACTGCCATGGGTGTGCTTATGTTTCTCGCCGTAGCGATTATCGTTATGGTGATTAGCGTTGTGATGAAACGCGAAAAACTGGAATATTGAGGAGGCGATATGATGGACAGTAAAAAGAAAATAAATATTTTCACTGTCGGCGGAGGCTTGGCTCGCCTGTTCCTCTATATTTGGTGTGCGTTTTCAATATTTGCTTTTGGCTGGATTATTCTTTCCAGCTTCAAAACCAACAAAGAATTTTTCAAAAACGCCTGGGGATTGCCCGCGACGCCACAGTGGCTGAATTATGCAAAAGTTTTTACCGCCTATCATTTGGGAACAAATTTTTTAAACAGCGTCCTTATCGTTTCCGTTTCTGTTATTTTTATTATTGCCATTTCAGCCCCAGCGGCATATGTGTTGTCTCGCTGTAGCTTTTTCGGCAATGGATTTCTCAATAAATTTTTCACCTTTGGTATGGGCGTTCCATTCCAACTTCTTTTAGTTCCGTTGTTTTTTCAAATGTACTCTATCGGAATTGTTGGGACCAAACTCAGCTTGATCCTTATTTATATTGCCTTGTCCATTCCGTTTACGATTTTCCTTATCCAAGGCTTCTTTCGCAGTCTTCCCAGCGTATTGGAGGAAGCATCCTACATTGACGGCTGCGGGCCTATGCGTACTTTTTTCTCTATCATGTTGCCCCTCGGCAAGCCTGGCCTCATTGCCGCAGCTATTTTTAATTTCATCAGTCTGTGGAACGAGTTTCTTTTGGCGCTCACGTTTGTCAATGACAGTGCGGATTACCCGCTGTCCGTTGGTTTGTACGCTTTACAAGGCAGTCTCCAGTATACCGGGGACTGGGTTGCGCTTTTTGCAGCGCTAGTCGTTATTACATTGCCTACCTTGCTGATCTACGTATTTCTCTCACGCCAAATTATTGAAGGGCTTACGATGGGGGCAGTAAAGGGATAGCAGAGAGCAATATGATACAAATAATTATAATAAAATAGGAGGTATTCTGATGAAAAAGCGATTCAGAACAATAGTATTGGTTCTTTCTTTGGCACTCCTGACGGCAGTATTCGCTTCTTGCGGCGGTCCTGCGTCGCCTAGCGCGGCGCCGTCTTCTGGTGCTATCAGTATGGCCGTGGACAATTCAATGGATGCGGCAGAAAACAATTTCAAAGGTGTCACGATTCAATACGCGAGTTGCTTCAATGAAGCCGAACAGCAGGCGATTTGGCTCAAGGATATGGCTGAGCAATGGGCCAAAGAGACCGGTGGCTCCGTCAATTTCAATTTTGCCGGACGAGATGTGCTCACCTCTGTGAAATCTGATATTTTAATAGGAAATGCTCCAGACATTATTGATAATGACGCAAGTGAACTGATTGCCGCCCTTCTGACCGATCAAGAAGTGCTGCTCGATCCCTTGAACGATGTCTATGCCCGCAGCGCTTATGGAGAAGATACTCCTATCAAGGATAACATGAACGGTGCCTATACGCTTTATACCGAGGCTGGAAACGATTATGTAATGCCCTTTATCTACATTACCAGCGGCTTCTTCTATAACAAAACCATGTTTGCTGAACTGGGATTAAAAACTCCCACAACTTGGGATGAGTTCCTTGCAGTCAGCGACTCCATAGAGACCAGCGGTGTTCCCGCTCTCGCGGCAGACGGCAACATCAGTTTCTATAACTGCTATTACTTCCAAGCGCTTTGCCAGCGCATTCTCGGCAGCGGCAAATTCTTGGAAGCTGCGCTGGATAAGACAGGCGCCTCTTGGAATGATCCCGGTTTTCTGCAGGCAGCCCAAATGCTAAGCGAGATCAGCGCCGCCGGTAAAAACTATTTTCAGGACGGTTATGCTGGGTCCGCATATCCTGCCGCACAGTCTGATTGGGCGATGGGTGGTGCAGGTATGATATACTGCGGCACGTGGATTCCTCTTGAAACTGCTTCCCTGACTGAAGACGATTTTGAGTTTGGTTTTTTCCCGTTTCCAACTGTTGAGGGAGGTGCTGGTGAACTCAACGACATCGAAGCGCAGCTTATGAGCTTCTCTGTTCCCAGAGATGCAAAAAACAAGGATGCCGCCAAGGACTTCATTGCTTTCTGTTCTTCCAAAGCAGCGGCTGACCGCCTTGTGGAATTAAGCGACAATATGGCAGCCCGCACGGACGCGATTTATCCCGATGCTCTCATAGACGTGAAACCTACGGTTGATAATGCAACCGCATACCACAAAAACTTCGACGGAGCCATGAGCGCTGCTCCGGAATGGTGGGCGAACGTATTTTATCCCGCCGACGATGGCTTGTTCTTTGGCGAGCTCTCTCCGGAAGCCTTTATTGAGCAGATGAAAACTGAAACTGTTAAATTCTACGAAAATAAGCAATAAAATTGTCTTTTGCTGCCAAAGGAAGGCGGAGAATCATTCTCTGCCTTCCTTTGCTGAAAGGTTCGTGAGTTTATGGCTGTTGCGACAATCTGTTTCCAATCCCAGCTTCTTCATCGGCCGGTATCGCTTTATGCTCTGTTACCGGATGCATCTCCAATCAAGAGCGTGTTATACCTGCTGCATGGATACTCGGATGGGCATGCATCTTTTATCTACAATAGCGCATTGGTCCAATACTGTTCAGGAGCCCCTTTGGCGGTGATAATGCCTGAAGCGCAATGTAGTTTTTACATGGATACCTCCTATGGGCAGCCGTATTGGAAACATATTTCCGAAGAGGTTCCTCAGATATTACAGCAGTGGCTACAGTTGGATATTTCCCGCGCGCATAGTTTTGTTAGTGGAATTTCCATGGGAGGATATGGAGCAGCAAAGCTTGCCCTGCAAAAACCAAATCAATTTGCACAAGCATATCTGCTTTCTCCTGTTACTGATATCGTCGGAATCGCTCAACAGGGTTTTGTCCATGAAAGGAACGATGGCGCACCACAGCTGAATAAATTTCATTTTGACGCAATTTTAGGCGATCGGCATATACGCGACACCTCTGACGATCTGTTCTTCCTTCTCGAACACGGATGTGTCGCCGCATTTCCTAAATTCAAAATCTATACAGGAACAGAGGATTTTATGTACAACGATATTCTTCACTTCGCACATGCGCTGACCAAAAGAGGGGCAGATTGTTCTTTGCAGACTTCTCATGGCAAGCATGGCTGGAGGACATGGGAGCCTTTCCTTGCAGATATGGTGGCGCGCATTGTCGCGAGTGCCTAATGATCGCGGGACGAGCGGCGGGTGTGTATTGCTTTACGATAGACGATAACATCCGCTTTTTAGAGGAATGTACCAAAAGTAATTTGGGTAGTGTATTCGACCATCCTTATCCCGCTATGCTGCGAAGAATGTATTTTGCCTACGGGACAAAATTTCAGCTGAATATGTATTACTGCTACGCACTGAATGAATTTTCGTTAGCAGATGTGCCGGATATTTGGAGGAATGAATTAGAGCAGAATTCGGGTTGGTTGCGTTTTTCCTTTCATGCTTACGCGAACGATCCCCCTTTTCCTTATGATAACGCAGCGGCGGACAATGTCTTGGCTGATTACCGCGCGGTGATGGTGCAGATGCATCGCATTGCGGGGAAAGCGGCTACGGATGCTACTACAACGCTTCACTATGTGTGTGCTACAAAAGAGACTTGCACTGCACTTCGCAAAGAAGGAGTTCGCGGTCTTATCGGAATGTTTCTTCCTATAAACGATCGTAGGGCCTTGCGATATTACCTTACCTCCCAACAGGCTTCCATCCTTCAACAATATCGTTTATGGCATGATTCGGAAACGGATATCTCTTTTCTCTGTAACAACATAGTGCTCAATGCAGTTTCACTTGACGAAATTACGCCATTGCTGTCCCGTCAAATCTCAAATATCTACCACGTTATGATCCATGAGCAGTACTTCTATCCGGATTACATTGATTATCAACCCGATTTCGAAAAGAAAATAGACGCAGCTATATCTTTTTTTCAAACACTTGGCTTGAACTCTTGTTTTTTCGAAGAATTAGTTTGATCAATATTCTATATAGTTTGTATATGTTTTTAAATGGCGCGCGCCTCCTGCTATCGATGAGCATGAATATTTTAAATTATTACATATGATAAATTATGATTTTAGGTGATGGGTAATTAAATATATAGAGGGTAATCCAAAGCCGCAGTAGGGACAAGGTTGCGAATAATCCACAAGGACGCAGACCTATCGCAAGCGGAATTTGGGAAAGCTGGCGGGACGCAATCAACCGTTATGAAACAGACTGGGTTGCTGTGCCATTTTGTATTTTGGTAGGGTATGCGCAGTATTTTAATTTATATGTGGATTATATTTTTAAAACATTAAATTTAATATTACTACGCAGGACAACAAAAGAAAGGCTAAAGATGTTGCGGCTGTTCCCACGAGTTGGATCGTCATCTGAAGATCATGTTGCAGCGGCTCCCTTCCGCGTTCGTTTAGGACATAACAGCCCGGTTTCGTCAGCCGGACGCCGAGGGCCCCAGCTGCCGCGGCCATCGTCCACCCTGCGTTGGGACTTTCGGTTTTCCCATGGTCGGAGCGTAGCAGGGCCCATCCGTTCCTTGCGTCAGCTCCGCAGGCCGCCGCGCCGGCGCAGAGCGCCAATGCGCAGAGCCGCGCCGGAAGATAATTCAGCAGGTCGTCGAGCCGTGCGCCTGTCTTCCCGATCCAGTTCCATTTTTCGTTTCGGTACCCGATCATCGCGTCGGCCGTGTTAACGAAACGATAGCCCCAGGCGGCGGGGAGTCCTCCGACGGCGAAAAACAGGAGCGGGGCGAAAAAGCTGTCGGTCAGGTTTTCAGCGAGCGATTCGATCACGGCCGACGCGATTTCGCTTTCTGAAAGCCGCGACGTATCCCGACTGACCAGGTGCCATCCGGTCAATCGGCGGGCCTCGATCAGGTCGCCCTTTACGAGCGCGTCGCGGATTTCAGCCCCGGCGCGGAGAAGCCCGCGCAGCGTGAACATCGGCTTCAGCAGCAGCGCGTACAGGAGGATTTTCGCCGAATCAGGAAACGAGGCAGTCCGCCGCTCAACGAAAAACAGGAGCGCGGCGAAGAAGGCGGCGCCGGAAAGGATCGCCGCCGTTCCCGCGAGAAACCGCCCGAGCTTTTTTTCGGGCGCGATACGGAGCGCTCGGTTCGAAAAAAAGCCGATCCAGCTTCCCATCGCGCGGACCGGGTGCAGCGCGGTTGGCGGATCGCCGAGGAACCAATCCAGCGCGAACGCGAGAAGCATGGCGGTTCCAGCGATCATCCCGCTTCGCTTTCGTTCAGGATACGCTTGAGCTGGCTGATATTCAGGTTCTTTTCAAGATGATCCGCGAGCGCGTTGAACGCGTCCGAGATTTTCGCCGCGTCGTTTTCGGGATCGGGCGCGATCCCGAGCGACTTCAGCCAGCTTCGGCGAAACGAATCGTTGAAGAAAAGACCGTGAAGATAAGTTCCGAAGCTTTTTCCGTCGGGCGCGAGCGATCCATCCGTTTCCGAGGCGTCGTCGACCGCGGAAAAAAGCGGAGCGGTTGAAGCGGTTCGGCCATGATGAATTTCATAGCCGGAAACGATTTCGCCGTTCAGCGCTGCGAAAAGGCCGCGATCCGCGACGACGCGGCGCGTGACCTGGCAGGTCGTCTTTGTCTCGCTGAACTGGGTTTCGATTGGAAGGATGCTTAACCCACTCTCGCTTTCGGCCCCTTCGTTTATTCGGGTCCCCATAACCTGATACCCGCCGCAGATTCCGACGACGGGCGTCCCGTTTTCATAGCGCTTTCGGATTTCATCGAAAAGTCCGCTTTTTCGGAGCCAGCGCAGATCGCCGATCGTGTTTTTCGTACCGGGAAGAATAATCGCGCGCGACTGCGTCAGGTCGGCGGGCTTTTTCGCGTAGCGAAGATCGACAAACTTCTCATATTTCAGCGGGTCGAAATCGTCGAAATTGCTGATATGCGGGAGCTGGACCACGGCGATTTTCGCGGCGTTCGGATCGGGAGAGACGCCGTCCGAGAAGGCGGCCGCGTCTTCGTCCGGGATCCGATGACGCTTGAGCCAGGGGACGACACCGACGACTGGAGCGCCATGCGGCCGCGTTTCGAGGATCCGGACGCCGTCGGCGAAGAGCGCGCTGTCGCCGCGGAACTTATTAACGATGAAGCCGCGGATCCGTGCCTGATCGCCCGGATCGAGAAGCGAACGGCTCCCGAGAAGCTGCGCGAAGATTCCGCCTCGATCGATATCCCCGACAAGCAGGACCGGCGCGTTCGCATAGCGCGCAACGCGAAGATTGACGATATCGTTTCCCGCCAGGTTCAATTCGGCGATACTGCCCGCCCCTTCGATCAGGACCAGCTCATGCGCTTCGCGGAGACGGTCGAGGCTTTCGGTAACGTTTCCCCATAAGCTTTCGCGCATGCGGTAGTAGTCCCGTCCGCTGAACGTTCCGATCGGCGCGCCCTGGACGATGATCTGGCTTTTATAGTCCGCCTCGGGCTTCATTAAGATCGGGTTCATGTCGACCGTCGGCAGGATTCTGGCGGCCTGAGCCTGAATCGCCTGAGCGCGGCCAATCTCGCCGCCATCGGCGCAGACGGCCGCGTTGTTGCTCATGTTTTGCGCCTTAAACGGGGCGACGGATACGCCGTTCCGCGCGAACAGTCTGCAAAGCCCGGCGGTTATCAGGCTTTTTCCGACGGACGACATCGTTCCGGCAATCATCAGGGTCTTCGCGCTCATGATCGATTCTCTCTGGCCGCGATCGGGCCCGGAATAGCCGGCAGCTGATGATTTGTCGTGTAGTCGATCATGAGGCGGTTGTAGGCGCCGATATCGCGGACGTTCTCGTTTTCATGAATTTTGAGCCGCGCCCAAAGGCGCCAGCCGAGCGCGGTCAGCGTCGCATAGACAAAGATCAGGTGCGTTTCCGTTTCCGTCGGCGCCCGGTTCAGGTATGTTTTGAGGCAGAAGTCTGGCGAGATCGATTCGGGCGGCAGGTGGCAATACAGCGAGCCGAGATCTTCCAAAGGGTCGCCGAGCGCGGCGAATTCGAAATCGATCAGGATAGCTCTCCCGTCGGAAAAGATCAGGACGTTTTCCGGCAGCAGGTCGCCATGAACAGGGACGCGCGGGCGATCGTTCAGGAGTGGTTCCAATTTCCAAAGCTTCTCCAGTTGATCCTGGGTTTCGGCGTCGATTGCGATCTTTTTCGCGCTTACAATCCCGGCGAAACGGCGGGTCCGCTCGAAAAGCGTTTCTTTGCTCAACATTGGGACGGAAAGATGATGCAGTCTGCGCAGCGCCGTCAACGCGCGGGCGATTTCCTCGCCCGACAGCGGATTCATCGTCCGAACGTCCGTCTCGGCGAACGAAAGCTTGATTCCTGTATCCGGGTCGATTCGAACGACGCGGTTGGCGATCCCGGTTCCCCGGAGCGCGTTGCAGATCGCGATCTCATTCGCATAGGAGGAAAAGAGACGGCTTGCCGGCGTTGGAACGCGTAAAAAATATAGGACACCGTCGCTTTCAAAACGGTAGGTGCGATTATTTAAGCCGCCGGGATCGGGGCGGAAATTAACGATCCGTTCCGGAGCGACGGACAGGAAGGATGCCGCGGTTCGGATCAGCTCTTCGGTACTCATGATTCGATTTTACCCGAAAGCGGAGGATCGCCTGAGCCTTCCGGATGGATCGGGGCGAATCGCGAGCGAAGCGTGCGGCCGTGGTTCGGCGTCTTCATGACGGCGCGCCATCATGAAATCAGGATCGGTTTCCCAAGCCCTTCGGCGTAGGCGCAAATCTTCGCAGCGTCTTCAACGTATTCCGCGCGCAGGTAAGCTTGGTCGATCGTTTCTCCGATCGTCAGGACGCCATGATTCGCCATCAGGCAGCCGAAACGGTCGTTCCCAAGCGCCCGAACGACGCTTTTCCCTAATTCCAGCGTTCCCGGCGGAGCGTACTCGGCGAGCGGGACGTCTCCGCCTAAAAACGGGATCATCTCGATCAGGACCTGTGGGATACGGCGATGGACGACGGCGAAGGCGGTCGCGTAAGGGGAATGGGTATGGACGACGGCGTTAACCGTCTTCATCCGACGAAAGACTTCCAGGTGCATTTGCCATTCCGAGGAGGGTTTGTAGCGTCCTTCGACGATTTCCCCATCGAGGTCGATCAGGACGATATCTTCAGCGGTCATCGTTTCGTAACGGACGCTCGTCGGCGTGATCGCGACGAGATTCTCTTCCGGAATCCGGATCGATAAATTTCCGCTCGTCCCGGCGAAAAGCTTCGCGGTAAATGCATTTTTTGCGGCGGATATGACCGCGCTCCGCGCTTCATTCCGATTCATCAGTATTCTCCTTCTCCATTGGCTTTATCGTATTGCGCGAGGTTGAACGGCGAGAAAACGCCGAGATCCGTGACGACGCCGCTGACTAAACGCGGCGGGGTAATATCGAACGCCGGATAATATCCTTTCACCCCCGCCATCGCGGTTCGGACGCCCATTGCCTGAAGCGTGAATTCAGGATCGCGCATTTCGATTTGAACGGTATCGATCGTCGGATGCCCTTTGTCTGGCGCGCCGGTCGCGAAATATGGGATTCCCAGGTAATTCGCGACGATAGCGATTTGGAAGGTCCCGACTTTATTGACGATATGCCCATCGCCGCAGATCACGTCCGCCGCAGAGGTGAAAACGTCGATTTTTTCCTTCTGAATCGTAAAGGCGGGCATGTTGTCGGTGATGACGGTGGTATCGAAGCCCATGTCTTTCGCGACGGAAGCGGTCAGCCGCGCGCCCTGAAAGTAGGGCCGCGTCTCAGCGCAGAAAATTTTAAGCTCGTTTCCGCGTTCACGCGCGGCGCGGAGCGTCTGCCCAACGATCGTTTCCCCGAAACACTGAGTCAGGACTTTGGCGTTTTGAGGAAGCATGTCCAGCAGGTATTCCGCCATCTTCCCGATTTTCCTGTATCGGGCGTTGTTGGCGCGGATGGCATGGTCGACGAGGGATTGCGGAACGTTTTCGCCTTTTTCGCGCGCAGCGATCGCGGCGTCCAGGGATTTATTGACCAGAATCGTCATCCGGTCGACCGTTGTCGGTCGGGCGTGCGCGATCGTATGGGCCGCCTTCTTCATGAAATCGAGCCAGCCGTTCTCATCCTGATTCCGGGCCTGATACGCTGCCAACGCCATGCCCATCTGCGCCGCGGTATAGGGACCGGCGCTCTGCGTAACCATGTCGGTAATCGCTTTCGCGACTTCCTGAACCGTTTTACATTCGACAAATTCGACTTTCGTCGGATAGACCCGGCGATCTAAAATCCGGACGGTTCCGTTTTCGTACCACGCGATATTCTCATATTGGAGCATGAAGGCTAAGCCCCGATCCGCTCGTTCCATAAGCGTTCTCCGTTCTGTTCGTTTAATGAATCCTGGCGCAGCTTTGCCGATAGTCGGCTTTGGCCTTTTCGGCGTCGACCGTCAGGTATTTTCCATGATCATAAATCATTTTTCCATCAACAATTGTGCATACGACGTCGGACGCTTGCGCTGCGTAAACGATCAGCGCCGGGGCGTCGTGAACCGGCATGAGATGCGGCCTGTCAAGGTCGAAGATCGCCAGGTCCGCTTTATTTCCGACCTTGAGCCTTCCCGTATCGTTCCGCCCTTGCGCCGCCGCGCCGGCGGAAGTCGCCATCGTCAGGACTTCTTCCGCGCTGAGGATCGTCGGATCGTGCGCCGCTCCACAGTGAATCAGCGAAGCCAGATGTATTTCCTCCAGAAAATTCAGATTATTGTTGCTTGCGGTGGAGTCGGTTCCGAGGACGACGGGAATACCGGCGTCCATGAGCTTTCGAATCGGCATGAACCCGCTTCCGAGCTTCATGTTACTGGATGGGTTATGAATAGCCGCAACGCCTTTTTCTCTCAGAATTTCGATATCCGCGTCGCTGAGGACGACGCAGTGCGCGGCGTTGGTGGGGTTTTCGAACGTTCCGATCCCGGCGAAAAAAGCGGCCGGCGTGACGCCATGGCGTTCGATACACCCTTTGACGTCCGCTTCCGTTTCGGCGAGATGCAGGTGCATCCGTGCGCCGCAGCTCTGGCAGGCTTCCGAATAAGCTTGCGCCGAAGCCTTGAGCGACGTATATTCGGCGTGAATCGCGAAGTCGATCCGGATTCGCTCTTCGGCGCTCTGATGATACTCCTGAAAGACTTTGACGGCCGTATCGATCCGTTCCTGATCGATTTCGGGTCTGGAAAAATCTTTCGACGCGAAAGGAACGGAGAGATTGGCTTTCATTCCGCTGGTTTCGACGAGCGCCGCGGTCAGCCATGGCTGAATATACATGTCGCTGAACGAGACGATTCCGGACGCGATCATTTCCAGGATCGCGATTTGCGAGCTGCGCTGAATATCCGAGGGCGAAAATTTTGCTTCCCGGGGGAACATCGCCTCTTTCAGCCAACGATGCAGCGGCAGGCCGCTCCCGATCCCGCGCAGCGAAGTCATACCGGTATGCGCATGCAGGTTGAAAAAACCGGGCAGAATCAGATGATTTTCCAGATCGATTTCGTGGTCGTAGGATTGCGCCGGGGGAATGGCGTCGAGGTAATCGATTCGCTGATCGTTTATTCCGAGGAAACCGCGCGGAACCGTCTCCCAACGATCCTTTTCGACAAGCAGGATCGCGTTTTTTAACAAAGTTCGCATTGTGAGCGGTTCTCCGTTTACGGTAACGCGCGCAGCAGGACCCGGAACCAGGCGCGGAACCGCGTTTCCACCGCTTTCGCGGTACGGTCGACCATTGCGTGGGCCGATTCCTGGTCGATGACGCCCGTCGCCATGTTCGTAATCAGCGATACAGCCAGGACCGGCAAGCCGGCATGGCGCGCGGTCAGGACTTCGGGAACCGTCGACATTCCGACGGCGTCCGCGCCGAGGATCCGCGCCGCGCGAATTTCCGCGGCGGTCTCGAAATGCGGCCCGACGAAGTACATGTATACGCCTTCATGCAGCGTCAGATCGGTATGCGGCTGCGTTCCGATCGCGACGGCGCGCAGCTTCGCGGAATATAAATCGGTTACGTCGAAGAAACGGGGCCCATATTCAGGGAGGTTCTCCCCGCGCGTGGGACTGGCGCCGACGAGGTTCAGGTGATCCTTGAGGATCATGATATCGCCGGGACGATAATCCGGATTAACTCCGCCGGCGGCGTTGGTCAGGATCACACGGGAAACGCCTGAATCCCTGAAAAGGCGGACCGGCGCGGCTAATTGCTCGAAGGTATACCCTTCGTAGTAATGGAACCGTCCGGACATGCAGATGACTTTTTTCCCTTCAATCGTTCCAAGGATCAGCTTCCCGGCATGCCCGGGGGCGGTTGAAACGAGGAAATTCGGAATATCGGCGTATGGAATAACGATCGGATCTTCGATTTCATCGGCGATTCCACCTAACGCGGTCCCCAGGATGATTCCGAGGTCCGGCGTGAAATTAATTCTGGATCGGACATAATCCGCGGATTTTTTGTAAAACGCTGTCGTAAACATGTTTTTTACAGTACCTGCTCTTTACTTAGGTTCAGATTGACGCTGCGGGCTGCGCAGCCTGAACGAATTATAGGCCATCAACGCGAAAATGGTAGCCGCATAAGGGATAGCCATGGTTAATTCGGAACTGATCGACGAATTCTGAAGAAAATTCGCGAGCGATTGCGCCAGCCCGAAAAAAGCGCTGGAGACGATCGTCCCGATTGGGTGGGCTGCGCCGAGGGAAGCGGACGCCATGGCGATATAGCCGCGGCCGGCGGTGATATTCTGCGCGAAGAGGGTGACCCCGCCCATCGTCAGCAGTACGCCGCCCAGACCGGATAACGCCCCGGAGAAGATAATCGTCAGAATCTGGATTCGATCGCCGTTAATGCCGAGGCTGTTCGCCGCGTCTTTGTTGATTCCGACGGAGCGCATGTGGAAGCCGGCGACGGTTCGGAACAGGACGAAATTCAGGACGAACGCCAGAACAAATGCAAACAGGTCAAGCCAGGTCAGCGAATCAAAAAGCGTATACAGGAACGGCGAGCCCCGAAGGCAGCTCACGTCGATTTTAGGCAGGCTGACGAGGTCCGAGCTGACGAACGCGCCCTTTATACCGAAAATCAGCTGCATCAGGAATGTCGTCAATCCGCTCATCAGCGTATTAATCGAAACGCCGACGACTAACATCGCGCCGTTGAGTTTCACCATGAAAATACCGGCGAGCCAGGCTACCAGCATGGACGCGATCATAGCGGAGAAGATTGATAACGCTACGCTCTTCGTATAGAAATTAGCGACGATCGCTGAAAATGCGCCCGCCAGCATCATGCCTTCCAGCCCGATATTGAAAATAAAAACCCGGTTGCAAAACGCGGATCCAAGCGCAACGAATAGAATCGGCGTCGTCAGGCGGATTGTCGAGTTGAGGACGACGGCTAAGAAAACTGTGTCGAAATTCATGTGTTGGCTCCCTCTGGGTTTTTAAGCGTTTCCATGGCAGGGTTCGGGCGGCACCGGTGGCGGAAACGGCGGGGAACCCTGAATTTCAGCAGGAACCGGGCTGAAATAAACAGCGTGATACAGCCTTGGATGATCGCTGAGATTTCGATTGGAACGTTCGTTGAACGGGCGATTAAGGAGCCGCCGGTTTGGATTCCGGCGAGGATAATCGACGTGAATAAAATTCCGATTGGGTTATATCCGGAAATCAGCGCGGCGTTGAGTCCGACCCATGCGTAGCTGGCGGAAACGAAAATACCGTTGACATAACGATATTGGACGCCGAAGACCTCGATCATGCCGGCAAATCCGCAGATCATTCCGCTTAATAAAAGTGTCCGACACATGATTTTTTTGCTGTCGACGCCGCCGTATTCGCAGAAACGGATATTAAATCCGCTCATTCTTGATTCGAAACCGAACGTCGTCCGATACATCAGGAACCAGATCGCGAAAACGAGCAGGATTGCCAGGAAGAAACCGGCGTGCAGGTTGTAGTTTTTGATAATGATCGGCAAGCGCATTTCCAGCGGAAGCATTTCCGTTTGGACCATTTTCCCATCGGTCGACAAGTCAAGGAAATGATTTTGCGTATAGTGAAGCATGACATATTGCGCGATGTAATTCATCATCAGCGTTGAAATCGCCAGCGACATTTTAAACCGGTCCAGGAGCCAGGCAGACAGGGCGGAATAGACGCCTCCTGCGGCGATCGCGGCGGCGAAAGCCAGCGTCCATCGAACCCAGACGGGGCCCGGCGCGTACAGACCGACGATCGCGCTGACGAATCCCCCGAGGATCATCTGCCCTTCCCCGCCGATGCCCATGTAATTCGAAGCCCAGGCGATCGCGGCTCCCAGTCCGCAGATCAAGACCGGTGTCGCCCGCGCGAGCGTTGCAAACAGGTAGTACTGACCACCGAACGCGCCTTTCAGCATGGCCCGATAGATGGATATCGGCGAATTCCCGGTCAGAAGAATCGCAACAGCGCCGGCGGCGAGCGCAAAGAAAATGGCGATTGTTGGCTGCGCTATGGTTTTGGCAGCGCTGCGGAGTGTCCGTTGAAAATTCTTTTCCGAATTATTCATATTTCTTTTCTCCTCCAACCATCAGGTAGCCTAATTCTTCTTCTGTGACGTTGCCGTGTTGAAATTCGCCGTTTATTTTCCCCTCGAAGATCACGTAAATCCGATCCGAGAGCTTCATGATTTCCGAGAGTTCTGAAGATATTAATAGAATTGCGTCGCCATGGTTGCGTTTTTCGATCAATTTTTCGTGAATGAATTCCATCGCGCCGATATCGATCCCGCGTGTCGGTTCGGCTGCGATCAGGAGCGGCGTGTTCTGCGATATCTCGCGGGCGACGATAAGCTTCTGCGCGTTTCCTCCGGAAAGCGAACTGGTCCTGAGTGCGATATTGTCTGTTTTGACTTTATACTGCTGGACGATATTCAGCGCGAAATTCCGGATTGCGCGGATATTCAGGATTCCGCGCCTGGAAAAGTCGATTTTTTCCTGATGGCCCATGATGGCTGATTCGCTGATTTTAGCCTGTCTGGCGATTCCCCAGATATTCCGGTCTTCCGGGATCAGCGATACGCCGGCGTTGCGGATTGCCTTGACGTCGTGGTTGACGATGCTTTCCCCCTTGACGAGAATCTCGCCGCTGTCGATTTTTCTCAGGCCGAACAGGGCGGATATGAATTCGGACTGGCCGTTTCCGGATACGCCGGCGATTCCGACGATTTCTCCCCCGGCGACATGAAGCGAGATTCGATCCAGGATTGGTTTCACGCTTAGACCCTGAATCGATAGTTCGTTTACGACGAGGATATCCGCTTTGGGACGGGTATGCGCGATTGGGTTTTGGTTCAGCGTCCGTGCGACCATGAAATAGGAAAGTTCTTCGATCGACGTGTCGGCGACGCTGACGTTCGCGACTTCCTTTCCGGCGCGAAGGACAACGGCGCGATCGGCAATTTCCATGACCTCGTTGAGCTTATGCGTGATAATAATGATGCTTTTTCCGGAAGCGGCCAGTTTTTTGATTGTCTTCAAGAGCTCGCGCGTTTCCTGTGGCGTCAGGACGGCGGAAGGCTCGTCAAAGATAATAATTTTAGCGTTTTGATAGAGAACCTTGAAGATTTCAACGCGTTGTCGAAGGCCGACCGGCATTCCTTCGATTTTCGCGTTCGGATCGAGCGGAAGCTCGGTTTCCCGGGATAAATCTTTAACAACGCGGGCGGCGGATTCAAGGTCGAAAACCGGACCGCGCCGGGGCTCTCGGCTGTAAACGATATTTTCTGCAACGGTAAACGGATCGAAGAGCATAAAATGCTGCTGAACCATGCCGATTCCGAGCGCGATCGCGTCTGCGGCGTTCCGAATTGAGACTTCTTTTTCATTTATGTAAATTTTGCCTTCATTCGCCTGTTCCAAGCCGTAAAGGATTTTCATTAACGTCGTCTTTCCCGCGCCGTTTTCGCCGATAATCGCGAGAATTTCGTTTTTCTTGAGCGTCAGATGGATCGAATCGTTCGCAACGAGAGGTCCGAACGTTTTCGTAATATTTTCCATTCTCAGGACGGTTTGACGGTCGTTTCTATCCTGATGGGGGCCTGCCTGATTTTTCTCTTCTGCCATAAGATTCTCTTTAGAATGGTCAATCGCCGGCGAATCGCGATTTGTGCACGATCCGCTGAAGCAGGCAAATTGTCGCCGAAATAAGCGGCAATTTGCCTGACCTCTGATTTAAATATATCGGAGTAAAATGCGGTTACTTTTGTTTCATATAATCTTCCTGAAGTGGGACGTTGAGAACGATTTCGCCGTTCTTGATTTTTTCAGCCGCTTCGCGTGCCGTTTTGACGATTTCATCGGTCAGTATTTCGCTGTTGCGCGGATTGACGCCATCGTCGGTGATGTACGTCGCGCCGACGACGCCCTCTTTTAATCCGAGGCTGATAACGGTTTTGGGCAGCCCTTCGCCGAAGAAGTCTTTTAAGATCATTTCGGTGACGACGCCGGTATATTTAACCTGGGTCGTGATGATATATGGGTTGTCCGGCCTTGTCTGATCGGCGTCCTGCCCTGAGGTGTAGAATCCTTTTTCGAGCGCGGCTTCGAACGTTCCCTGATCGGCGACGGCTGAAGCCGCGTTGATAAAGACGCATCCCTGGGCGGCTTGCTGCAGCGCTAATTCTTTTGCCAATGGCGCGTCGGTATAGGATTTCGTATAATTGAAAATGAAATCGTCGTTTGTGACGTTCGGGTTGACCGATTTAATCCCCTCGATGTAGCCATACTGCCATTCAAATCCGCCCTGTCCCGGATTCGCGTGCACGCCGCAGAACGGGCCGTCCGGTTTCCCGAGATCGCGGCTGACCGATCCGGCGACAATCCCGATCAGGTAGGCGGCTTCTTGCGGTTTGAAAACGTAGGAGGTAACGTTTTCGTTGTTGGCGATCGTGTCAATAATCGCATAGTCCGCTTTATCAGGGAACATGGCGGCGACCTGACTGATCGGATCCGCCCCCTGCCAGCCGACGGCAAGGATCAGGTTGTAGCCTTCCTCGACGGACGCCCGGACGTTTTCGGCCCATGCTGCTGAGTCAGTGCATTCTACAATCGTGTATTCCATAGGGTAGGTCCCGGCTTCCCTGATCTCCGCGATTTTGTCGACAACCTGCGTCAGGAAGGGATTTACGCCGACAGGATCGAGAATAACGGCGATCCGTTTTACCGAACCGACATCGGCGGCCGCCTGCGAATTCCCGACAGCGGCTCCTGAAGTCGGTTCCGTTTCGGTTTCTTTCGAACAGGAGGTAACCGATATGGCAATCATAAGCAGTATGCTAATCAAAATATAAAACATATTTTTCTTCATTTTTTTCCTCTTTCCAGATTGTCGCGACGTTCAGGTTTGCTGTCGCAAATATTGGATTCATTATACGCTGATTGTCTGGCGCTCAAAGTAATTTTCAACTGTAAAAATCATGACGATCGTCATATCCGGTTCGCAAATTCCGTGGTGTTAAGAAAAGAAGGGCGTTCGGGACGCCCCTCTCAATCGTTTGCGCTTGACTAGAACGCGCCTTATTCGTAAACCAGCTCGGAAACCGCCGGATCGTCCAGGTTCCCAGCGTCGTACCATTTCGCGCCGGTGTCGACGATTTCGGATTCAGCGGCTTTCCCTTCGATCGCGCTTACCGCGAGTTCGACGGCCTTGAAGCCGATCTGATACGGGTCCTGGGTCACGGAACCAAGGAACCAGCCTTTTTCGACGGCGGTCCGCTGGGTTTTACCGGCGTCAAAACCGATCGCGATAATATCCTTGAATTTTCCTTTTTCCGAATCGAAATCCGAGCCGTCGTTCGACGCGGCGAGGACGCCGCCGGCGGCGTTCTCGTTCGAGGCGTAAATCGCGGCAGGTTCGAGCGAAAGGAGCGCTTCAGCGCCGGTCTTCTGGTCCGCGGCGGAGGTCGTCGCCGGAACGTTGACGACGATCTTCAGGACGGCGGCGTCGTTCGCACGCGCGTATTTATCGTGACCTTCAACGGAGGTCAGGTCTTCGCCGACGAGTTCGACGAGTTTATCGATAAAGCCGGTCGTTCGGGAGACGATCGATTCTGAAGTCGCGTCCTGAGAAATGACGGCGACGGTAATCGGAGCGTCGGCGGTCGCGGCGGCGACTTTGGCGGCGAAGCTTTCGTCCGCGAAAAGATGCTCAGCAGCAATTGCGGCGGCGGCTTTGTTATCGGTCGAAGCGGTCGCGTAGATCGAACCTTCGGGAGCGCCCGGAACGCCGGAGTCGAACCCGACAACCGGGATCCCAGCGTCTTTCAGGGTTGCGAGCTGTTCCTTGACGGATTCGGTATCCAGCGCAGCGAGCGCGATGGCGGCGGGTTTCTTATCGATCGCGGATTTCAGCATGTCGACCTGAATCGCGATATCGGACTCCGTCGGCGGTCCGTCGAACGTGATCTCGACGCCGTACTGTTCGGCGGCGGCCTGCGCGCCCTTGGCGACGACCTGCCAGAACTGATGCTGAAAACCTTTGGATACGATGGCGATGTAGGGTTTATCCTGCGCGACGGCGACCGAGGCGGCGAGGGGTAAAACCAACGCGACAATCAGTAATACGGCTAAAAGCTTTTTCATGAGGGTTCCTCCCAAAAATTTTTGATGCCGGCGGACGCGAAAAGTCCGCCGGGTTAACCACGGGTTCAATCTATCCTGACAGCGTTCGCTTTTTTATTCCGATAGATATCGAGAAGCACGGCGAGGATGACGACGAGACCGGTGAAGAAGGTCTGGAAATGTCCCTGCAGTCCCATCGACATCAGCCCGGTTTTCAGTACGGACATCAGGAACGCGCCGATCAGCGTTCCGGACATCGTCCCGACGCCGCCGGACATCGACGTTCCGCCGATAATAACCGCCGCAATCGCGTTCATTTCCAGCCCGTTCCCGGTTCCCGGGATGATCGTCGTATAGGTCGCGGCGTAGACGATCGCCGCAAGGCCGCAGAAGAAGCCGCAGACAATATAGACGGCGATTTTCCAAAACGGAACGTTGACGCCGGAGAGCCGGACGGATTCTTCGTTCGAGCCGATCGCGTAGGCGTAACGGCCGAAACGCGTTTTCGTCAGCAGGATCCAGGCGATAAGGAAAAAGAGAATCATGTAGATAATACCGCTGGGGAAGCCGCCGCCGGTTTTATAGAAGACCTGCTTATAGAGGCCGTCGACGTCGAACCCGGAGGGGAAGCGCTGCGTCTGGACCTTCGTGACAATCGCGCCGAACCCCTGCGTCATCATCATCGTCCCGAGCGTCGCGATAAACGGCGGGAGCTTGAGCTTCGCGACGAGGATCCCGTTGATCCAGCCGACGATCGTCGCGATCAGGACGACGATCCCCAGGACGATCCAGATATTCATGCCTTTCGTATAGAGGTAACCTCCGATCAGCGCGGACATCATCATATTCGTCCCGATCGAGAGATCGATTCCTCCAGTGATAATAATGAACGTGATCCCGAACGCCATCAGGCCGACGTAATACGTGCTGTCCAGAATGCTGACCAGCGTTCCGGTCGAGAAGAAATTCTTCCCGAATAAACAGAAGAAAATATACAGGATAACCAAAGCCGCCGGAGCGAGAATTTGCTGAAGGTCGAATTTACGTTTGAGATTTTCCATGAGTTTTCTAATCCTTTAATTTCGCCGGGTGGCGTATTTCATGATGGTTTCCTGCGACGCTTCCTCGATATTGAGGATTTTCGTGATCCGCCCTTCGCACATGCAGGCGACGCGGTCGCTCATGCGCAGGATTTCCTGTAATTCTGAACTGATCATGATGATGGACTTGCCTTCTTCCGCGAGCAGCGTCATCAGCTTATAGATTTCGTTTTTGGCGCCGACGTCGATCCCACGGGTCGGCTCGTCGAAGATCAGCACGTCGCAATTGCGTACGATCCATTTCGCGATAATGACTTTCTGCTGATTGCCGCCGGAGAGGTTGCGGATGAGCTGCGAGACGGTCGGAGTTTTGATATTGATTTTCTTAACGTACGTTTCGGTCGTGCCGCGGATTTTCCCGTCGTCGACGAAGCCGTTCCGCGTAAAGCTTTCGAGATCGGCGAGGACGGTATTATCGGAAACGGAGAGCCCGACCGCGAGTCCGTAACGCTTCCGGTCTTCGGAAAGATAGCCGATTCCGGCGCGGACGGCGTCGACCGGGGCTTTTATTTTCAGCTTGTTCCCGTTTTTATAGATATCGCCGCTCTCGATCGGATCGGCCCCGAAGATCAGCCGGGCGGTTTCGGTTCTCCCGGCGCCCATGAGGCCTGCGAATCCGAGGATTTCGCCTTTTCGGAGATCGAACGACACGTCATGCACGTCGCGGGAGGTCAGTCCGCGAACTTCGAGAACGACCGGGGCGGAATCGGGAATACTCGATCCGGTTTTCGGCTCGATATAAATGACCCGCCCGACCATGGCCTGGATAATTTCGTCGAGGTTCGTATCCTTCGTGACGAGAGTTTTGACGTATTCGCCGTCGCGCAGGATCGTAATCCGGTCGGTAATCGCCTGAATTTCGTCCATGCGGTGCGAGATGTAAATCATGGTGACGCCATGGGCTTTCAGGTCCTTCATGACGTTGAACAGCTCGACGACTTCGGTTTTCGTCAGCGCGGCGGTCGGTTCGTCGAGGATCAGGATCTTCGCGTTGAAGGAGATCGCTTTGACGATCTCGACCATCTGCTGTTTCCCCACGGTCAGGTTCCCGACTTTTTCGGTTGGGCTGATATCCATCCTGATCCGTTCGAAGAGCCGCCGCGTCTTCTGGTTGATCGTTTCGTCGTTGACGAAGAACGACGTCCCTTCGCGTCCGATAAAAATATTCTGCGCGGCGGTCAGGTGGTTCATCAGGTTCAGTTCCTGATGAACGATGGCGATCCCGGCGTCCTGCGCCTCTTTCGGGTTCCTGAACGAAACGCGTTCGCCGTTATAAAAAATTTCGCCTCTGTCCGCCTGATAAATTCCGGCCAGAACTTTCATCAGGGTCGATTTCCCCGCCCCGTTTTCTCCGACGAGCGCGTGAATTTCCCCTCTCCGAAGTTCGAAGCTGCATTGTTTCAAGGCGTGAACGCCCTGAAAACGCATGCCGACATCTTTCATTTCCAGGATGACCGGGTTTTCGTTTGTACCGTTGGCTGCGGATTTACCGGAATTCACTGAAGCACCTCACTTTTTTTGTTCTGCTATTGCTGGCGGAAATATCATGACTGTTATTGATATTCGAAGTTTAGCGCACAGGGTAGTCTCCTGCAATGACGAATGCGGTCTAAATTTGGATGATATTCACATTCGCAAGGAATTATGACTTTCATCATGATAAACTGACGAATGTCATAATTACGGAATGAAACTGGACGATTGCGTAAAAATATCGGCGGACGGCTCGTTCAGTTCGGATTGGACTCCGCCGGTTCGGCTTCGCTGCGCGCGATCCGATTATTACGAAAATCACGCGCGGACATTCCTTTATACTTTTTGAACGTTTTAGAGAAGTAGCTCAGGTCGTGAAAGCCGCAGGCGAGCGCGATTTCTGTGATATGCTCCGTTGTTACGATCATCTTTTCCGCGGCGCATTCGATTCGATAATAGTTAAGATATTCGATCGGTGTCCGTCCGGTCAGGTCCCGGAAAGCGCGGCAGAGGTATTTCGGGACCAGGTTGGCTTCGTCAGCCAGGTCCTGAAGCGTCAGGTCGGTCGCGTAGTCCTTTCGGATCCGTCTCAGGACTTTTTTCATCTGGTCGATCCGCCGCCAGTCTTTCGGATGCGGATCTGCGGCTGGATTCCGCGACGTTTCGTCGACGAGCGACCCCATGAGCTGCCAGATCAGGCCGTGAACCGTGAGTTCATAGCCGAATTTTTTATTCCGCAGCTCTACCATCAGCGCTTGGATTATGTCGGCGGGCTTGCTTCCGGCCGGGAAAACGTGATGACGCAGCGCGGTTTCGGTCAGGACCTTCAGGAGCGAACGCTTTCCGATCGTCGTTTCTTCGAGGAAACGGGCGAAGTCAAAAACGGCGCATTCATAGACACAGTCATGCGGCAGGCCGCCATGGATAAAGCCGTCGGGGATCAGGACTGCGTCGCCGGCGTTCATCTCGATCGTTTCGTCGTCGAGCCGGAGCGTGAAAGCGCCGCTGTCGATCAGGATCAGTTCATATTCGATATGCCAGTGAAAGGGCATCTGGTAGCGGGGATGGGTCCGGTCGACGAAGTAGTATTCGAGCGGGAAATCGAACGTGCCGCGCGTTTGGTTTTCCTGCGAAACCGTGCTTTTGATCATGCTGCGCTCCTGGCTTGTTCAGGCAATCCGGAAAGAGAGACGTCATCCTGAATGTGAATATTATAACAGTTTTGGTCGGTAAAAACCATGGGCTTCGACGATTTCTTTTTATAATTCAAGATATCGCAAGCGTAAATATTGCAACTGAATTTGGTTCAGACGATTCAGAAGGAGGCGAAAATGGATATTAACACCGTCAAAGAACAAATTTGCGATGTCTGTCATAAAATGTGGCAGCTGGGGTGGGTCGCGGCGAACGACGGAAACGTCAGCGCGAAATTAGAGGATGGGACGATCCTAGCGACGCCGACGGGGATCAGCAAGTCCTTCATCACGCCGGAGAAATTAATCCTGCTGAACGGGAAGGGCGAGGTCCTGGAGGCGGCGGAAGGCTACCGTCCGAGCAGCGAGCTGAAAATGCATTTGCGCTGCTACGATAGGCGCGACGACGTTTTTTCGGTTGTGCACGCGCATCCGCCGGGAGCGACCGGTTTCGCCGTGGCGCATCGTCCGATGGATATGTATAACATGATCGAGGACGTCGCCGTGATCGGCTCGGTCCCGCTGACGCCGTACGGGACGCCGTCGACGTCGGAGGTCCCGGACGCGATCGAGCCCTACCTGGAGGAGCATGACGTTATGCTGCTCACGAATCATGGGGCGCTCGCGGTCGGCGCGGACGTTTACACGGCGTTCTACCGCATGGAGTCGCTCGAACTCTGGGCAAAGATTACGATCAACGCCGAGATTTTAGGCGGGAGCAAGGATATCGATCGGGAGAATATTCAAAAGCTGATCGATCTGCGCTCGTTTTATAGAGTAACCGGACGCCATCCGGGCTATAAGAAATACAGCTGAGCTTCAGGCAGGTTTCGCGAAAGGAGACCCCGACATGCTGAAAAACATCCCTTCGATTCTTTCCCCGTCGCTGCTGATGACGCTGATGGAGATGGGCCATGGCGATGAAATCGTGATCGGAGATGGGAATTTCCCCGCGGAGAGCGTTGGGAGAGATTGTATCGCGGTGCATCGGGCGGATGGGCATGGCGTTCCAGAGCTGTTGGACGCTATTCTGACGTTGATGCCGTTGGATCAGTACGCGGCTCGACCGGTCGGGCTGATGGAAGTCGTTCCGGGTGATCCGGTCGTTCCGACAATCTGGGACGAGTATCGACGGATCCTGAAGGCGCATGATCCCGACCATTGTCAGATCGAGATGATCGAGCGATTCGCGTTTTACGAGCGGGCGAAAAAAGCGTACGCGATTGTCGCGTCCGGCGAAAAGGCGATTTACGCGAATATCATCTTAAAGAAGGGCGTCGTAAAATGAGCGGCGTCAGGAAGTTATTGGCGATCGATTTAGGCGCGTCGAGCGGGCGGGCGATCCTGGCGGCTTACGACGGCGCGGCGGGGACGCTTTCAACCGAGGAGGTGCATCGGTTCGAGAACGTCCCGGTTGAAAAGGACGGAACGCTGCGCTGGGATATCGACGCGCTGACGGCGAATATCCGCGAAGGCGCTGCCAAAGCCGGCGCGTTTGAGAGCGTTTCCGTCGATACCTGGGGCGTCGATTTCGCGCTTTCAGACGCGGAAGGCCGGCTCATCGAAGCGCCGGTTCATTACCGGGACCGGCGAACCGAAGGAGTCGCCGCGCAGGTGATCGAAAAAATCGGCGCGGAAACGCTTTACCGGCGAACCGGGAACCAGTTTTTAGACCTGAATACGCTTTTTCAGCTGGTCGCGCTGAAGCGGGACGCGCCCGAAGTATATGAAAAAACGGCGACGATTTTATTCATGCCGGATTTTTTTAATTATACGCTGGGCGGACGGCCCGTTTCCGAGCTGACGATTTCGTCCACGTCGCAGGCGTTAAATCCTCTGACGCGGCGCTGGGATACGGAGACGCTGAGCGCGTTGGGGCTGGACGTTGGAAAATTCGCGCCGCTCGTTCCTTCGGGCACGGTTATCGGCGAGCGAAACGGCGTCCGTGTCGTAGCCGCCGCCGGGCATGATACGCAGTGCGCCGTGGCGGCGATCCCGACGGATCGAACCGACGTGGCTTTTTTGTCCTGCGGGACGTGGAGCGTGTTGGGGACAGAGCTGGACGAGCCGATCCTGACCCGCGAGAGCCTTGATGCGTCGCTCTCGAACGAGATCGGCGCGAACGGAAAGATTAACTATCTCCAAAATATTATCGGACTTTGGCTGATTCAGGAGTCGCGGCGCGAATGGCGGCGGCGGGGGACGAATTATACGTATGGCGAGCTGGAAAAGCTGGCTGGCGAGGCGGCGCCGCTGCGCTCGTTTATCGATCCGGACGCGCCGGCGTTCAACGCGCCGGGTGACATGCCGGATCGGATCCGGGCGTACTGCCGGACGACGGGACAGCCGGTCCCGGAGACCGCCGGCGAAATAACGCGCTGTATTTACGAAAGCCTGGCGCTCCGCTACCGGCTGGGGTTAGAGCGGATGAGCGCTGCGACCGGAAAAACGTTCGCAGCGCTTCACCTGATCGGCGGCGGGGCGCAAAGCGCGACGCTCTGCCGCTTTACCGCGGATTGCTGCGAGCTGCCGGTTGTCGCCGGACCGGTCGAGGCGACCGCGCTCGGCAATATCGTTATTCAACTGACCGCGCTGGGCGCAGTCCCGAACTTGAACGCTGGACGTGCGCTGATCGGGAAAGCGGAAAAGATCGTTCGTTACGAAGGGCGGCCCTCCGAAGACTGGCGGGACGCGTATCGAAAATTTAAAAGGAGCTTGAAATGAACTATCCGAAAATAGGAATACGACCTGTTATTGATGGCCGCTGGGGCGGCGTTCGGGAATCGCTTGAAGCGAAAACGATGGGCATGGCGAAATCTGCCGCCGAGCTGATCAGCTCGACGCTGCGCTATCCTGACGGGAAGTCGGTTGAATGCGTGATTGCGAATTCGACGATCGGCGGCGGCGCTGAGGCTGCGCGCTGCGCCGAGCAGTTCAGCCGCGAAAACGTCGTCGCGACGTTATCGGTAACGCCATGCTGGTGCTACGGGTCGGAAACGTTCGATATGGACCCGAAAACGATCAAGGCGGTCTGGGGCTTCAACGGGACGGAACGGCCGGGCGCGGTTTATTTAGCGGCGGTCATGGCGGCGCATGCGCAGCGCGGCTTACCCGCGTTCGCGATTTATGGCCATGACGTCCAGGACGCGTCGGATTCGACGATCCCGGCGGACGTCTCGGAAAAAATCCTGCGTTTCGCGCGTGGGGCGGTCGTCGTCGGTTGGATCAGAAATAAAGCGTACGTCAATTTCGGCGCGGTTTCGATGGGGATTATGGGGTCGTACTGCGATATCTCCGTATTCCAGAAGACTTTCGGGATCCGCGCTGAGTTCGTCGACATGACGGAAATATTGCGTCGCGTTACGCTGGGGATTTACGATCCCGCGGAATACGAAAAGGCGCTGACGTGGATTAAAGCAAACTGCAAGGAGGGATACGACGTCAACGCCGGAAAGGACCTCCCGTTCGTCATTACGCATTCGAAGCACATTCCCGCCGATCAGGACTGGGAATTTATCGCGAAGATGACGCTGGTTATGCGCGATATCCTGTATGGAAATCCGAAGCTGGCTGAGTTGGGGTGGCACGAGGAATCGCTCGGCAAGAACGCGGTCGCCGGCGGCTTCCAGGGTCAGCGCAATTGGACGGACTGGCTTCCGAACGCCGACTTTACCGAAGCGATCCTGGCTTCCTCGTTCGACTGGAACGGGATTAAAGCGCCGACGCCGTTCGCGACCGAAAACGACACGCTGAACGGCGCTTCCATGATGCTGGGGACATTCCTGACCAACAGCGCGCCCTGCTTCCACGACGTCCGGACGTATTGGAGCCCTGAAGCGACGAAACGCGTTACCGGTTACATGCCGAGCGGCGTCGTTGAAAACGGGTTTATTCACCTGATCAACTCGGGAGCGACCGCGCTCGACGGAAGCGGCGTCGTAAAGGACGCCGACGGAAACGGCTGCATGAAGAAATGGTGGGACGTTACCGAGAAGGATATTCAGGCGATGCTGGCGGCGACGGACTGGTGCCGGGCGAATTACGAATATTTCCGCGGCGGCGGTTTTTCAAGCCATTTCCGCTGCGACGCTGAAATGCCGGTGACGCTGCTGCGGCTGAATATCGTGGAGGGCGTCGGATTGACGATGCAGCTGGCCGAGGGGTATACCGCTTCGCTTCCGGACGCGGCGCATACCGCGATCGATCACCGGACCGACCGCAGCTGGCCGACGACCTGGTTCGCGCCGCGGCTGACCGGAGCCGGCGCGTTTACGGACGTTTACTCGGTCATGGCGAACTGGGGCGCGAATCATGGCGTGACCGTTTACGGTCATATCGGCGCCGATCTGATCACGCTGGCTTCGATGCTGCGGATCCCGGTCACGATGCATAACGTTGAGGACGGGAAAATCTACCGGCCCCATGCCTGGGCGTCGTTCGGAACTGAGAATAAGGAATCGGCGGATTTTGCGGCCTGTAAGCATTATGGCCCGCTGTATCAATAAATAAATCAGGATCAAGGAGTGTGAAATGTCTCAGCGTATCGTATTAAACACGATTTCTTATCATGGAAAGGGCGCGATCAACGATATCGTCCCTGAATTAACCGGACGCGGGTTCAGGAAAGCTTTCGTTTGCTCCGATCCGGACCTGATCCAGTTTGGCGTTACGAAGAAGGTTACCGATCTTCTCGATCAGGCCGGCTTCAAATACGCGATTTTCTCCGATATTAAGCCGAATCCGTCGATCGAAAACGTTCAGGCCGGCGTGGCTGCGTTCCAGGCCAGCGGGGCCGACTGCATCGTTGCGATTGGCGGCGGATCCTCGATGGACACTGCGAAAGCGGTCGGAGTTATTGTCCGCAACCCGGAATTCGCGGACGTTCGCAGTCTCGAAGGGGTTGCGCCGACGAAGAATCACGCGGTCTTTACGATCGCGGTCCCGACGACCGCCGGAACCGCCGCGGAAGTCACGATCAACTACGTGATTACCGACGTCGAGAAAAAGCGAAAATTCGTCTGCGTCGACGTTCACGATATTCCGGAGGTCGCCGTTGTCGATCCGGATATGATGGCGTCGATGCCGAAGGGGCTGACCGCCGCGACGGGGATGGACGCGCTGACGCACGCGATCGAAGGATATATTACCAAAGCTGCCTGGACGATGACCGACATGTTCCATCTGGAATCGATTCGGCTGACGTCGAAATGGCTCCGCGCCGCGGTTGAAAATAAACCGGAAGGACGCGAGGGGATGGCGCTGTCGCAGTATATCGCGGGGCAGGGCTTCTCAAACGTCGGATTGGGCATCGTTCATTCGATGGCGCATGGGCTGGGCGCGCTGTACGATACGCCGCATGGCGTAGCCAACGCGATCCTGCTGCCGACGGTTATGGCGTACAACGCGCCGGCGACCGGCGATAAGTACCGCGCGATCGCGGAAGCGATGGGCGTTGAGGGGACCGGATCGATGACGATCGAAGAGGCGCGGAAGGCAGCGGTCGAAGCCGTTCGGAAGCTGGCTCAGGACGTCGGTATTCCCGCCGATCTCAAGGGAATCCTGAAGGAAGAGGACGTTCAGTTCCTTTCTGAAAGCGCATACGCGGACGCCTGCCGTCCCGGAAATCCGCGCGATACGTCGGTCGAGGAGATCGCCGCGTTGTTCCGAAGCTTACTGTAACGTCGATTTCTTCGGTTTTCTGGACGGGGCCGGGCTTTTTCGGTCCCGTCTTTTTTATAGACGTTTCCGCGGAGGACGTCGTGTAGGCCGCGCCTTAGAATAAAATAAGAATCGACGGAAACGAATTTTCGCGGGGGAAAGACTGGTAAAATTGGGCGTTGATGAAACGCTTAGGAACGATCGACGAGGCGCTGGACGCAATTTATTCGTTCGTGGATTACAGCATGACGCACGTTCAGACGACCGACGCGGCGGTTTTTTCTTTAGCGAAGATCCGGGAGTTAATGACGCGTCTGGGCAATCCGCAGGAGACGTTCCGTTCGATTCATGTCGCCGGGACGAAGGGGAAGGGCTCAGTCTGCGCGCTGATGAGTTCGGAGTTGTCGTCCTATGGCTATAAGGTCGGGTTTTATTCCAGTCCGCACCTGATCGATTTCAACGAGCGTTTTCAGATTAATGGGAAGATGATCGGGAACGGCAGGCTTCTCGAATTGATCAACCGGGTTTTGGCGGTGATCGACGATGGGTTTCGTCCTTCGACGTTCGACCTGATGACGGCGATTGCGTTCTGCTGGTTTGCCGAGGAGCGGGTCGATTTCGCCGTTGTCGAGACGGGATTGGGCGGGCGGTTGGATTCGACGAACGTCGTGAATCCGATTCTGACCGTGATCACGTCGATTTCAATGGATCACACGGCGTTTCTCGGCGATACGATTGAGGCAATCGCGGGCGAGAAGGCAGGAATCCTGAAAGCGGGGGTCCCCGCTGTGGTCGCCCCGGAGCATCCGGACGCCCTGAAAACGATCCTGACGCGGGCGAAGGCGATCGGCGCCCCTGTCGTCAATGTCCGGGAAACGTACGGCTTTCAGCGTGTCGCGGACGATGTTCATGGGCAGGACGTTCTTTTCTGGCGCCGCGTGGACCAGGCGGTTTTCAATCGATGGCTTGACAGCGCTGCGGATGAGTTTTCGCCCGCGCGTTTTCATTTGAATCTGGTCGGGCTGTATCAGGTCCTGAACGCGGCGACCGCCGCCGCGGGGCTGATCCGGTTGAAAGCTGACGGATATCTTCCTGACGCAGGGCTCAGTTTTAACGGTTTCGCGGGCGCCGAATGGCCCGGCCGGTTTGAAGTGATGCGGCTTGACGGGGAACGGACGGTCGTCCTCGACGGGGCGCATAATCCCGATTCGGCGGAAAAGCTGACCGTCGCCGTGAACCGTTATTTTGGCGTAAGGCGGATCGGCTTCGTCGTCGGGTTTTCAGAGGATAAGAACGCGGCGGCGATGATCGAGACGTTCGGAGCGGTCGGGGCGGTCTTTATTGCGACGCGCTCGACGCATCCGCGCGCGGCGGATCCGGCGGAAATCGCGGCGCAGGTTCGCGTCAACGGACGTCCGGTTTCCGTCTGCGAGACGTTGGAAGGCGCGCTGGCGGAAATGAGGCGGATGACGGACGTGGAGGTTTTTATCGTGACCGGGAGCTTATTCGTTGCCGGCGGGATGCGGTCTCTGCTGCTTGGACGGGAATTGTAAAAAACGCGGCTGGTTTTGTCCAGCGCCGCGGTTGGAGTAAGGAAGCTATGAACAGAAGTAAATGGTCAGATGACGAGGAAGCTTTCGAAGGATTGGCGTCGATGACGGATCGGGCGGAAGAGCTTTTCGGGATCCCGAATACGCCGATCGACGACGCTGGCGGTTTCGTCGCGCCGATTTTTCCGATGCGCGAGGTGGTTCTCTTTCCGCGGATGATTACGCCGGTTTTTTTTGCGGGCGACGCTGAGCTGCAGGTCGTTGAGGTCGCGCAGCAGATCAAGCAGACGATCATTGTGGCTTTTCCAAAGGATCCGAAGAAAAAGACGTATTCGAGGAAGACGGATTTCCTGCCGATATCGGTTGAAGCGGCTTCCGGATCGGTCGTTTCGCTTCCGGATGATCATTATTCTGTCCTGCTCCAGGGGCGGCGGCGGGTCAAAATCCTCGAAACGCGGAAGCAGGATGGGTTCCATCTGGCGTATTGCTGCCCGATCGACGACGAGGTCAAGCTGACGAACGCGATGAAAGGGCTGATCCGGTCGACGAAGAATTTATTCGAACGTGTCGTTTCGCTGGATCGGAAGCTCCCCGACGAATCTTATGGGCTGGCGTCGTCGATTGACGATCCGATCTGGCTGGCGGATATGATCATGACGACGGTGACGATCCCGCGTCAGGATCGGCTCGCGATTCTTCAGGAGGCCGATCCTGTGAAGCGGCTGAATCTGGTGAATCGGGCGTTGGCGGCGGAGCTCTCGATTCTGGAGGTTGAATCGGAAATCAGCGAGAAGGTTCAGGACGAGGTTGACAGAAGCCAGCGAGAGTTCTACCTGCGCGAACAGGTTAAAGCGATTCAAAAGGAGCTCAACGAAGAAGATATTTTCACGCGGGAAACCGAAGAGCTGCGCGCGAAAGTCGCGGAGAAGGGTTTCCCGGACGCGGTCCTGGCGGTTGCGGAGCGTGAAGTCGATCGGCTGGCGGCGCTGCCGCCGATGTCGCCCGAGATTACGGTCTCGCGGACGTATCTGGATTGGCTTCTGGACCTGCCCTGGACGGAGACGACGGAAGATAACCTGGACGTGCGCAACGCCGAACGCGTCCTGAACGAGAATCATTACGGCCTGAAGAAGGCGAAGGACCGGATCCTCGAATATATTGCGGTTCGCTCGCTGAAGCCGAAAAAAGAACGCCAGCCAATTCTCTGTTTCGTCGGGCCTCCCGGGACGGGAAAAACGTCGATCGGACGGTCGATCGCGGACGCGCTGGGGCGGGAGTTCGTCCGGATTTCGTTAGGCGGGGTCCGCGACGAGGCGGAAATCCGCGGCCACCGTAAAACCTACGTCGGCGCGCTCCCGGGGCGTATTCTTCAGACCATTAAACGCGCCGGAACGATTAATCCGCTTTTCATGCTCGACGAGATCGATAAGCTGGGGAACGATTACCGCGGAGATCCGGCGTCGGCGCTTCTCGAGGTATTGGACCCGGAACAGAATAACACCTTCGCGGATCATTATCTGGAAGTTGAATATGACCTGTCAAAGGTGATGTTCGTGACGACCGCGAATTCGCAGGACGCGATCCCAACGCCGCTGCTGGATCGGATGGAGGTAATCGAGTTTCCCGGATATACGCCGGAGGAGAAGCTGATCATTGCGAAGGATTACCTGATCGGGCGGCAGTTCGACGAAAACGGGATCGACGCGAATGAGCTGACGTTGTCCGACGGCGCGATCCGGAAGCTGATCCGGGAGTACACTTACGAAGCGGGGGTCCGGAACCTTGAACGTGAAATCGGTAAGATTTGCCGGAAGATCGCTCGGATGAAAGCGGAGAAGCGCGCGTTCCCGGAGGTGATCGACCCGGATCAGGTTGAGACGCTGATGGGTCCGCCGCAGTTTTTCGACAGTGAAAAAGAACGGCAGGATCAGGTTGGCGTGGCGACCGGGCTGGCCTGGAC
The DNA here is from genome assembly GCA_001717545.1 of Anaerolineaceae bacterium oral taxon 439. Classification (NCBI taxonomy): domain Bacteria; kingdom Bacillati; phylum Chloroflexota; class Anaerolineae; order Anaerolineales; family Anaerolineaceae; species Anaerolineaceae bacterium oral taxon 439. The sequence continues at coordinate 1,422,998 of CP017039.1, forward strand.
CGAGAACGGCGGCGACCTGACGACGATCGAAGCGCTCTGCTTCGAAGGCAAAGGCAATTTGCAGCTGACCGGACAGCTGGGAGAGGTCATGCAGGAGTCGGCACAGGCGGCGCTTTCCTATATCAAAGCGAATACGCAGCGATTCAATATTCCGATTTCCCGGTATGAAAAAATGGATCTTCATATCCATGTCCCAGAAGGCGCGGTCCCGAAAGATGGTCCGAGCGGCGGAATTACGTTGGCGACGGCGATGATTTCCGCGCTGACGAATACGCCGATCAGGCGGGACGTAGCGATGACCGGCGAGATTACGCTGCGCGGGCATGTTCTTCCGATCGGCGGGCTGAAAGAAAAGTCGCTGGCAGCGCTGCGCGCGGGAATAACGACGGTCCTGATCCCGGAAAAAAACCTGAAGGATTTGGTCGAGCTGTCGAAAGAGGCGCTGGAACGGCTGACGTTTATCGGCGTTTCGACGATGGATGAGGTGATCCCGATCGCGTTCGGCGGCGTAGAACCGCGCGCGGCGGATTGTCCGCCGGATGATGAGACGGAGGAAACGGACGATGAAACTGACTGACGCCTGTCTTCATTATTCAAGATCGTTATGAACAAATGAACTCAGTCGGACAGTCGGGTCCCGCGATTTTCCAGAGATACAGCGAAGCGACGGTTGCGACCGGAGAATAAAGCGCGGCGCGGTCTTCGAAGAAACTCCGGTCGATTTTCTCTTTCCCGTACAGGCGGGACAATCCACGGCGGATTCCGAGATCGCCGAAGCTGATCACGTTTGGCCGCTGGAGCGTGAAAATCAGGAGCATCTCCGCGGTCCAAAGGCCGATGCCTTTCAGCGCGGTCAGCCGGTCGATAATTTCCTGATCTGGGGTGGTTTCGAATTCGGCGAGGTTAAGCTTCCCGTTCTGAATTTCGCTGATAAACGTTCGGATGGTATTCGCTTTGCGTTCCGAGACGCCGGCGCCACGAAGGTCTTCAACGCTGGCGTCGCTTAGATTTTCGATTGCGATTTTCCCGAATTGCGCGCTGATCCGTGCCAGAATCCCGTCCTGCGCTTTCCCGGAAATCTGCTGTCCGACGATCGTTGAAACGACCGCGGCGAAGGGATCCGGTTCGATCGGGTTCCGAATCGGCGGGATGATCTCGATCGCTCTGCGCAGTCGCACACAACGTCCGCTCAGGTAAGCCAAAGCGTCGTCAGAGATTGGGAAATACGGGCGTTCATGATTCATGTTTTTTTTCGGTCAGCCCTGAACTCAGCGTATTGTTGAAATTATACCAACGCCTGTAACCCGAGGAAAGACAGAAAAAGCTACCGTCCGGTTTCATAAAAACGAAAGCCCCTGTCGACCGTGGGGTCCGGGGCTTCGTTTTTGATTCAAGGCGGTCCGTCTAAAGCGGCTCTCCGCTTGGTTCAGGCGATGAGAAATCTGGCTGGCGTCCGCTTAGAACTGAACCGTGTTATACGGAAGCGTCGGCTCGGTTGGGACGTAATTCTGCCAATCGTCGCTGCTCTTAACGTTCATTTCCGCTTTGTGGTCGTCAATCCATTTCGTATACGCGGCGTCAAGACGGCTCGAGTATTCGCTCGACGTGAGCGGATGGATTTCATGTCCGATGATCTGGATGATGTGATAGCCGAAATCGCTCTGAACCGGGGCATTGCTGATCGTGCCGACTTCCTGCGCGAACGCGGCTTCTTCGAATGGCGCGACCATCCGGCCTTTCCCGAACCAGCCGAGATCTCCGCCGTTCTGAGCGTTCGAGGTATCGGTCGAGACTTCGGCCGCGACGGCGTTCCAGTCTTCTCCGTTGTTAAGGCGTTCGAGGACAGCGTTGGCTTCCTCTTCTGTCGCGACTAAAATATGCCGCGCCCAGACCATTTCTTCCTCGCGAGCGACGGTCTTTTCGATATCGTCGCGCACCTTATTTCCGAGGAGTTCGTAGAAGACCAGCTTGCGCTGAAATTCGAGGTCGGCGTATTCGTTCGACGCGAAGTATTCGTCAGAATTCTTTTTGTACATTTCTTCCGTGTAAACGGTCGCGGTCGGTTCCGGCGTTGCGGTTTCAGCGGTCTCTTCCGGAGCTTCGGTTTCAGCTCCCGCTTCGAGGGCGTCGTTTTCCGCGGGCTCGTTCGCAGTCGCTTCCTCTTCGGAGGCGACTGGTTCTTCGACTGTCTCTTCGTTCGCGGCGTCGTCCGCAGTCGGTTCCGTCGTTTCCGTTTCGATCTTTCCGGACTCGGCGGTTTCATCGACCGGTTCAGCGCCTGTGTCTTCGGCTGTCTCTTCGCCCGTGCCTTCCGGTACCGCGGTCGCGGCGGTTTCGAGCGTCAGCTCTCCGTCGGCCGTCGGGCCTTCTTCGCCAAGGCTTTCAAGATCGTTTTCCGCGGGAATTTCCGTGGGCTCCGGCGTCGCGGTATAGTTCAGCAGCTTCAGCTGTTCTTCCGACGGGGTCGCGGTTTCAGCGAACGGCAGCTCGGTCGGTTCCGGAGTCGGGGTCCCGTTCGGGAAATAACCGAACAGCGATTCCATGCGCGCGTCGATCTCAGCATCGCTGACAGTAAAGCCGGCTTCTTTCGCCGCGTCTTCGAGAACGTACTGGTCGATGAGCGTGGTGTAGACCTGCGATCCGATCAGCGAGGCGTATTCCGGTTGGAGCTGGTTTTCATACTGGCTCCGCGTCGCTTCGTCCATTTCGATCCCGAACGACTGATAGAGCTGGCGCATGTATTCGTAATTGTCGATCAGTTGGCTCCGCCGGTAGCGGACGGTCTTTTCGAAATCGCTTACGGTGACTTTATGATCATTGACTTTGGCGAGGACTTTATTGGGGCGGATTACGGTAGCGAATAACACGCCGAAAATCAGGGTCAGCGCGATCAGTCCAATGACGGCGGCCCCGGCGATTTTCAGGATCCGAATCTGCTGGTTTTCTTTTTCGTGCCGCGCGCGGTTCGCTTTATTGTTCAGGCGCGGATGTTTCGGTTCTTTTTTCTCAGTTGGCATTTTTCAAGCTCCTTTAGAAAAAAAGGCACAGAAGTCTGACTCCCATGCCTGAAATGGATATGATCGAGGCTCGCTTAGCGAACGACTTCCTGATACGGTTCCGACGTATACGGAAGAAGCGCAATCTGGCGGGCGCGTTTGATGGCGGATGCGACGGCGCGCTGATGCTTTGCGCAGGTTCCCGTCTGGCGCCGGGGGCGAATCTTTCCTTCTTCGGTTACAAAGCGGCGGAGAAGATCCACGTTTTTATAATCAATTTCTGTCGTTTTGTCAGAGCAGAACTGGCATACCTTCAATCGGGGGACGAACCGGCGACTGTTTCCACCACGGTGTTCCTGCTCATTCACAATTTCATCACTCATTACAAAACTCCCAATTTAACTCGAATGAACTTATTTACTTTCAACCGCGGTAATCATGTAGCGGAAAATGTTCTCTACGAAACGCAGATCAGACGAGATCGGTTTAATCGCCGTGGGGTCTAATTTCGCGTTAATGAGAACGTAGTGACCATCGCGCTGTTTCTGGATTCGATAAGCGAGGCGTCGTTTTCCCCAGTCATCGATTTTCTCAACTTCACCACCGCTTTCGGTGATCCAGCCTGCGACTTTATTATTCAAATCGGTAATGGACTGGTCGTCAAGATCCGGATTGGCAATATAGATGATCTCATACTGTTTCATTGCTTCTTCCTCCTTTCCTCGGGATTACTCCTGACTCTTGACGCTGCGGCCGTTCAGGAGTGGAAAGATTTTGCCGTTGGCAAATCAAACGGGATCCAGTATATCATGAATCTGAGAGTTAAGGGAGAAAGTCAGGCGAAAGTGTCAGTTGGAATAGTAAATGAAACCTAACATTCCTTGTAACATACCTCTAAATATTCACAAGCTTATAATGAATATCTGTCAGGTCATTCCTAGTAACTTCTGCTGCTAATGAATGAACTTGCGTTTGAGATTAAAAAGATCTCCGTACGCCAGGTTTAACCCATCTCGATCACTCGGTTTTATTAGCTGGGTTAGCACACATGGATTTTTGAGAAGCTTAATTCTGGCTTAGATTCCACCTATTTCAGTTGGCGAAGATTATGATTTTGCTGAAGAGTATGAGCAAGCTCGCACAGAAAATTTGCCAAGTTATATAAAAAAGTGGCTTAGCTTAGAGATTAATGGTTCCGAGTAGCGGTTTTGTCATCGCAACATATCTATATAACCACGGTAATTTGTCCAATTGTTTCTGCCCCTAATCACTGTCTGTTCCTAACCTTGGTATGACCAAAACCAGCAGGAGTAGGTTTATACCGTTTGTCGGTCGGACTATATTTTCTTATCTGAAAATCTCTTAGATCACTGATTGGAAGATTAGCTTTTATGAGTACCGAGTTTTCTCCTCCTTTTATTCGTACAAAATTCATTTCCTCAGTTGACTTTGGTGCAATTAATCGAGAATCCCCATAGTCAGAAGTATTTGCTTGTACTGCAAAGCAATGTACATCTCTTGCCACAGCCTCTAGAATATTGGAATAGTAATTCACATCTTTGTTGTACTCTACTGCAGCTAACAAGTCGATATCTGATCGGAAAAGCCCACGATGTAAAATGTCTGTTAGTTCGAAGCAATTAAACACTGTGAACACAGTTCCATGCCAATGAAACTTCTCATAAAGGAACGGCAGATTTGGCCTTTCTAAGGAAAGACGGGAAAGCTCATATGCTTCCATTGGGGAGTAATGGTTCTTTAGCCTCAATGAGGCATACAATTTGGAAAAGCCCTTCTTGTCTTTGAACGGGAGGAGGGTGGCTACTAAATTAAGAGAGTGTTTTCCAATGTTGATATGTTCTAATCCAAAAATAAAACCTACTTGACGTTTTCGTGATTGTGCTGCCATGAAAGGCAGCCAACCCAAGGGTAAGTAAACTTCAGGGAAAACAACTAGATCACATTTAGGGTCTGATTCTGCCTCATTGATTAGGTCGAAGAGCTCTTTTTGTTTTTTAAAGTTATCCAGTAAAGGTGTGTTAGATTTCATACACTGTCTGACACGAAGAGCATTGATTTTTACGTTTGCAATTCCTATGCAAAGTTGATCCGGATCTTCGCAGGGGTCCTCGGTAAAAAGGAAATCCAAGGTGTAGACCGGAAATGAAGTTTTGTTCGCTTTCGGGTCTTCTAATTTCTGGGGTTTTGTAGTAATCCCCAACTCATCCAACACGCTATTAAAGCTATTTGAATTCTCATTTCCCCTTTTTTTTGCCTCACAGTTCCCAACCAAAAATGGTCTTTCCGATGAATAAAATGGGGTTTGATCTGTATGGCCACCTTTTTGTTGACCCAGCTTAAGAATATTTACAAACACCCACAACAAAATCTTTTCATCAGGATGAATATACCTAGTTGCATTTTGCACCTTGTTATTATCCAAACCTGTAAGTTTGCTGAGATCAGCAAAGTTTAAAATAGATAAAGAACCATCATAATCTGTATAATCCAATAAAGGCCAAAACATGTTTTGGTGCCTTAATAACAAGGTAGACCTGAACCAGTTTGAGAGCCTAATAAAGCTGTGCTCCGAGATATAGTTACTTCTATCTATTGGGCTTAAATAACCCATAGCCATCGCTATCGCGATTAACATATAATGTTTAGAATTTTCCCTCATTTTTTTAGAAATTTCGTCGCAGAAATCTTTATCATGAGGCGATTTTGTTTTGCTAGTTTGTTTATCATAGCAGGGATATTCTAACTTTTTAATTGTTTTGTCGATTGTTTCTTTATACCGGTGAAAATCACCTTTCTTTTTTGTGATTGCCAACAAAGTGAATATTTTTTCCCAACTACGCATATAGTTCAAAATGTTCGTTCCTCTGAAAAATAGGAATAGATCGCGAATTGTCTGAGACTGTAACTGCTTTGGACATAACCAAGCTTTTAGTTGTTGTTTATATATAAACTGATTTAGTTTATTCTGATTTTCAGTGATTCCAATTAGACTCCGAAACTTGTAAAGTGAACCGTTGTACTGTAAGTCATATGCCTCATCGGATAAATTTTTATACTCTTCCTCTGCTGGTAAAAACCGAAATTCACTTGATCTTTTTCTAATTTCTTCTTTAAATTCCTTCAGACCCGCCCAGCTGTGATCATGCTGATAATAGTGAACAATAGTTTTGCTCGATTGGACATGGAGGTATGAATAGTCTTTGACACGATATGTAACTTCTCTATCACAGACCTCCCGACTATTTTCTTTATCTAGATGTTCATCATCAATTTTATCCGTCACATTAGCTAAGATTTCTGTATTGACAAGGAACTCTTGGATGAGGTTAGATGTGGACTTGTTATGAATATTCAATTTTGGCACATTCAATACGATTAATAAATCATCCACATAACGACCATAATAAATCGGACGGAGCAGCTTCGTAATAGCATCATCAAGTTTTGTTAACTCCCAGTTCGCTATTATTCCTGAACTGTAAAGACCAACTGGAAGTCCAATTGGTAAATCATCCCCTTGTGATAGAGTTCCTTTTTCAAAATCATGTCGAAAAAGGGTGTTCTCTATGAAAGCTCTAATTTTATCGTGATATTTTTCGTGAATTTTTTTTAGTCCATTATTGAGATTCAGGAGAATGTGCTGTCTTTGACCTGAGGTTATTTTTACAATTTCTTCTTCAATTGAGTCCCAATTTGCTTCGAGCCGGTGATAGCACTGCTTCAAGTCAAGGGCGATGAGTAAAACATTCTGGTTTTGTTCAAGCTGGTGTAAGCCCTCTTCTACTGCTTTGTCTCTCCATATCCCATATTGTCTAAAATAGGTTTTGAAGAGATTAATCTGATTAGTGTTTTCGTCGCTTGCTTCATAAACAACGTTTATCCTATTACCATAGCAATCTGCTGTTAGCTTCTCATCCAATATCTTCCCCACCAATCGACACCAAAGAATGCTAAGAATATGGAGAGGTATGCTTCCAGAAAAGTAGAAGAAAATGTCTTCGACTTCGTATTTATCTTGTTCCCTAACATTACTGATTAGATTCTCAGATTTTTTACCATGATATTGGATTTTTTTTGGTAAGAGAAGGGTGTCAATTGTATCTATTTCCTTCAGAAACCAAGTCGATTCACTATCTGGGTCTCCCAGGTACGATTCTATTCTTTGAATAGACTCCGAAATCACATTATGAAAATTGTTTTTTTCGAATTCCGCTATAGATTCTCGTAGGAACAGGTTGCTGGTATCATAATAAACTTCACGTTTAAGTTGTAAGTATGCTAATCTGATTTCTTCTGATAATTTCATTGTTCTCCAGTAATAGTTGTAGTATAAATTTACTTGAGATGTCTTGTGCCCTAATTTTACTTGTAACGTGCTTTTAAAATGTGGCTGTGTTTACTGAATAGGTTGACCAAAGCAATTATGTGGCGTATGATTCAAAATATTAAACCGCAGTTCGTATTGACCGCTACTTAAAAAACTTCCGAGAGGGCGGAAGTTTTTTTATTCGCCGCAGTCGCGTTTATCGAGCGCGAAACCAGAAACGATTTGCTCATGTTTTTTTCTACCTGTTTCGAATTCGCGTATTATAATAGAAGCGGACGTTAAGGTCACGCAAGGGAAAAAAGTATTTCTTCATGAATTGGAGGATTTCGATATGAGCAGCGTGTTGTTTCCGTTCTGGGTATGGTTATTAATCGTTTTGATTATTATCCTGATTGTCTTATGGTTCCTTTTCCGCCCATCCGGCGAAACCGAATCAGCTGGTTCCGATTCTCATTCCGGTGGGGACGCTGTGCACGATGACGCTGAGGCAGCGTCCGTTTCCGACGCTGCGTTCGTCGATGAGGTCCCGGCTGAGATTGAAGAAGCGGTCGAGTCGGAGGAGGTCGGCGTGCTGCATGTGGTGGATGCCGGCGACGAAGAGGATACGGAGAGCGATCCTGACGAAGCGACGGAAGCGGTTGTCGCGGAAGCTGTAGCTGCTGAAGGGGACGCGGCGGAAACCCTCGACGAGGAGATTGAAGATGTCGTTGTTTTTGAAGGCGATCTGGACGGGAAATCTGCCGCGGTGGTCGAGGCTGAGCCGGTCGTGGAAGACGACTTGAAGATTATCGAAGGCATCGGCCCAAAGATCGAATCCATCCTGAAACAGGAAGGCGTCAAAACGCTGCGCCAGATTTCTGAGATGGGACCAGACGCGATTCAAACGATCCTGACGAAACATGCGCTGCGGTTGGCGAACCCCGCCTCCTGGCCGGAACAGGCTCGATTAGCGGTCGCGGGCGATCGGCAGGCGCTGGCGGAGCTTCAGGATAGGCTGAAGGGCGGGAGGATCGTTTCGTAGCTGATTTTCGGTCCTGATAAGAAATTAAATCGTTTTTCTGAAACCCCGAACCGGAGACGGATCCTGCCTCCGGTTTTTTAGCGTGCGGTTTCCTTTTCTGGATTTCCGGGATAAATCAAACGCGCGGCTTGCTTGCCGCGCGTTTGGTATTGTAACGAAGGTAAAAGCGGGCGCGTTATTTCAGGATGATCCGCGCGTCAACAACTTTCAAGCCCTTCCCGTCTTCGTAGACCATGACCGGATTGGCGTCTGATTCGGCGATCTCGTCTTTCAAATCAAGAATCATCTGCGAATAGCGGGAAATCGTCGTCGCCATGGCTTCGCGGTCCCGCGGCGCTTCTCCGCGCGCGCCGGCGAGAATCTTGGCGCCGCGAATCGCAGACTGCATTTTCAGCGCGTCGGAATGCGACACGGGGGAAACGGCAAATGTAACGTCTTTCAGAACCTCGACGAAGATCCCGCCCAACCCGAACATGACGGTCGGGCCGAACGCAGAATCGTTGACAGAGCCGAGGATGACTTCCGTTCCGAGGTTTTCCATCTTCTGGACGCAGACACCGAGGATTCGGGCGTCGGCCTTGTACGCTTTGGCATTAGCGAGGATCGTGCTGTATGCCTCGCGAACCATCGCGTCGTCTTTGATATTGACTTTGACGCCCTTGGCGTCGGATTTGTGGAGGATGTCGGGGGAGACGATCTTCATAACGACCGGATAACCGATTTCGTTCGCGAGCTTGACAGCTTCGTCTTCCGACGCCGCCAGTTCCGTTCGCGCAACCGGCATTCCGTATAACCCGAACAGCTTTTTGGCTTCGACTTCGGTCAGCGCATTACGGCCGTCTTTTCGGGCGGCAGCGATAATCGCGTCGACGGCGGCGCGATCGACCTGGATCGGCTGATCTTCGCTCTTGGTCGCTCTCTCTGCCATCATGCGTCCATATTTCCGCAGTCCGGCAATCGCCGCAATCGCGCGGTCCGGATCGTCATACGCCGGGATCCCTTTCTCCATCAGCCAACGCATCGCCTCGGCGCAGCGTTCGCCGCCAACGAAGGAAACGGTGATCGGTTTCGTCTTGATCGCGTCGCCGGCGCTTTGGCTCGCTTCATAGATACCCTGCGCGATCTCCATCGGGTTTGTCACCGCGGTTTCGCAGTAAAGAACGCTCAGACCATGAACCCAGTCCTGCGGCAGGCCGAACGCGATACATTTCTTATAGCCTTCCAGTCCCGCGCCGCCGGTAATATCAACCGGGTTCCTGGCGGATCCGAAATCGGGCATGTAGTCCTTGAAAGCGGCCTGGAGGTCGGGCGGCGTGAATTTCAGCGGGATGCCATGCCGTTCGGCGGAATCGGTTGCCAATACGCCAACGCCGCCGCCGTTCGTGATAATCAGGAGGTTATCCCCAAGCATCGGCGGCTGAAGCTCGAACGCCTGGGTCAGATCGAAGAGATTATTCAGGCTGGAGGCTTGGATAACGCCGGCCTGCTCGAACGCATTGCCGTAAACGGCGGCTGCGCCGGCGAGGGAACCGGTATGCGAAGCGGCCGCGGCTGCGCCATGCGCAGAAACGCCGGATTTCAGCGCGATGACCGGCTTCTTTGACCTGCGGCAGACTTCCATAAATCGCCGTCCGTCTTTGAGGCCTTCAATGTAGAGAGAAATGCAGTTGACCGCCGGATCGTCCTGGAGCCAGTCGATAATATCGGCGAAATCGACGTCCGCCATGTTCCCGAGCGAAATCAGCTTGTCAAAGCCGACGCCGCGCAGGTAGGTTCCCATGTCCAACGCGATCAGCAGCGCGCCGGACTGGCTGATCAGCGATCCGGATCCGTCGAGCGGAAGCATCGTTGCGAACGAAGCGTTGCATTTATCCGAGTTGGAGAGCGTCCCGATAATATTCGGGCCGAGCATGCGCATCCCGTATTTATGCGCGGTTTCAACGAGCTTTTTTTCAGTTTCATGGTCGCCGACTTCGCCGAATCCGGACGTGATGACGCTGACGCCTTTGACGCCGGCCTTTCCGCATTCCTCGACCGCTGCTGGGACCAGCTTGGCGGGGATCGTTACGACCGCCAGGTCGACCTTGTCTTTAAGATCCAGAATGGATTTGTACGCTTTTACGCCCTGTATCTCATCCAATTTTAAATTGATCGGGTAAATATCGCCTTCATATTTCCCGTTCAGCAAAGCCTGAACGACGGAATAGCCGATCTTCCCGGGGGTGGCGGACGCGCCGATGACAGCTACGCTTTCAGGTCGAAAAAGACCGTCCAAAACTACATTGTTCACTTTTTACCTCTCTTGAAATAGTTTTTTGTCGCTCGAGAACCCGCCGCCTTTTTACGATTCCGATCCAAAAAAGATCCGTAATTCAAGCCGGAACAGCTTTTGGCTTGACGACGCGATGAGATAGACGAGCTATCCAAAACGGATATGCGTCAGACAGGGGTAAGTATATCACAGGCAGCGTTTTTTTACTATAGATTTTAATTGTCAATATAAATTTCGATGATTGTATGCGCGCGCCTGGACCGGTCAACGGCGTATTCGGATCGAGCGTTTCAGCGTAAAAAAAGACGTTACACCATGAGCGCCGGGGTAACGTCTTTTGGCCTTTGAAAAGCGCCGCTTATTTCAGGAGCTTGATCAGGAGCGACTGGATTCGGCTGACCATTTCGGCCTGATCGAGCTCGTCGCCGTCCATGATCCGTGCGTTGTCGTAGATTTGCCGGATGATCTCCGCCGCGAGCGTTTCGTCCTCCAGCTTCATGACCTTCTGGATCAGCGCGTGGTTCGGATTGATCTCCAGGACTTTCTTCGTCTCGGGAATATCCTGACGCATTAAGTGATACATTTTTTGCATTTCAGGCGAAATCGCGCCGGCGGCGTTGACGAGGCGCGCCGGGGAGCTGACGAGACGGTTCGTTTCGCGGACCGATTCGACGGCGCCGCCAAGAACGGCGCTGAATTTTTCGGTCTGGGGCGTCGGCGTCTCGGCGGATTTTTTGTCTTCGTTTTCGTTCGCGTCCTTTTCGTTTTCCGCTTCCGTTTCCGCTTTTTCTTTTTCGTCCTCCCTGGCGACGGCGGCGTTAACGAACTGCTTTTCCTTGAATTCGCCTAACTGCGTGACGACGAAGGGATCGAACGGCTCGGGCATGAGCAGAACGTCGACGCCCTGTTCTTTCAGGAGCTCGAGATGCGGGCTCATGCGCAGCGTCTCGATATTTTCCCCGATCAGGTAGAAGATCTTTTTCTGGTCCTCTTTCATTTCGGACGCGTAGGTATCGAGGGAAACGTATTCGTCGCCATGATTCAGCGTCCGGTAACGGAGGAGCGGCACGAGCGCGTCTTTCGCGTCGGGTTCTGTGACGATTCCTTCGCAGATAAACGCGCTGAAATTCTTCCAGAACTTCGCATAGGTCTCGGGATCGTCGCTGCCCATTTTCTTGAGCATGTCCGTAACTTTTCCGGTCAGGATCTTTTTCAGCGTCAGGATCACGCGATTTGCCTGCATCGTCTCGCGGGTCACGTTCAGCGGGATATCCTCGGAATCGATGACGCCCTGAATAAAGCGGTAGTAGCGAGGGAGAAGATCGGTGCAGTAGTCCTGGATCAGGACCTTCCGGGCGTAAAGCTGGAGACCGTCCTCCTGACGCAGCGCGAACATCGTCCGTTCAGGCTTCGACGGAACGTAAAGGAGCGCGTACATCTGGAACGGGGCGTCGATGGAGAGATGCTGCTTCGCGAGCGGTTTCTCGAAATCCATCGTGAACGATTGATAAAATTTTTCGTAGTCTTCCTGCGTGACTTCGCTGGCCGGCTTTCGCCAGAGCGTTCCGTCGGCGTTCGCGCGCTCGCTTCCGTCGCCGATATAGATCGGATACGGGATGTAATTCGAGTGCTTGCGGACAATTTCGCGGAGCTTGAAATCGTCGGTATATTCGAGCGCGTCGTCTTTCAGGTGAATAATAATTTCAGTTCCGCGCGACGTTTTAACGCTAGACTCGATCGTGAAGACGCCGCTTCCCGTCGAGGACCATTTGACCGCCTCTTCGCCGGGACGGTATGACCTGGAAATGACGTCGATCGATTCGGCGACCATGAAGGCGGCGTAGAAGCCGACGCCGAACTGGCCGATGAGGTCGCTGACCGCGCCGGCGCCCTGATCCTTCGTCGCTTCGAGGAAGCTGCGCGCTCCGGACCTCGCGATCGTCCCCAGGTTCTCTTCGATTTCCTCCGCGTTCATTCCGATCCCGTTGTCGGTAATGATGAGCGTTTTGGCGTCCTTGCTGCCGCGGATCCGGATCGCCGGTTCCGCGTCCGCGTCGACGACGTCATGATTCGTCAGCATTTCGAAGTTTAGCCGGGTAATCGCGTCGGAAGCGTTGGAAATAATTTCGCGCAGGAATACGTCCCGGTCGGAATACAGCGAGTTGATCAGGATGTCCAGGAGTTGTTTGGTTTCGGCTTTGAAGGGTTTTTGATTGCTTGTCGTCATGTTGCTTGCCTCGTTTTCGTTTGATAACTATGGCTATTATACAGGCATGGGGTTGATATTTTATTAACATGGGCGGGTTCTTATAAAAGATTAATCATTCAGGCGCTGACTTAAGAAAGTCGCCAGTGAATGAGATTATGAGATGGGTTAAATTCGCATATCCTTTAAGAAGAGCGCTGCTTGCGGGCAGCAAGGCGCTTGGACGCCGGGCGATCAGAAAAAAACAACGGGGCCCATTCTTCATCGAGCGGGCCCCGCGTCATCATAAAAAATTCAGCTTCAGATCATGCCTCGATCCGCCATGAAACGGTCGAGGTCTTCTTTCGCCGCGGCGATCCTGAGTTCGGACGCGGCCTGCTCGCGCTGATACTGCGTCAGGTAGACGAGCAGCCCGCGCATGGCGGTCAGGCGGTTCCCGGCCTGAACCCAGCAAAGCGACGATTCGGAGTCGGCGACTTCGTCGGTGACGTCTTCGCCGCGCGTCGCCGGAAGGCAGTGCATGAATTTGCAGCCGATATTTCCGAGCTGCATCAGATCCCGGTTGACCTGATAATCCTTGAAAGTCCGGACGCGTTCTTCCTTCGGCGTTTCCGCTTCGTAAAGCCCGTACCAGACGTCGGTATAGATGAAATCCGCGCCTTTGACGCTGTCGCGCCGGTCGGTGACTTCCCAGCTTCCGCCTGAAGCTTTGCAGTTGGCTTCCATGATCGCTTTATGCTGTTCGAGAAGCTGGTTGGATTTCGGCCCATAATGAACGAACCGCATTCCGAGCTTGGTCGTGATAAAGCCTAACGACGCGCAGACCTGCGTTCCGTCGCCGACGAAAACGACCTTGACGTCTTCGAGCTTTTTCCCGCGCGGAAGATTCTCGACAATCGTACAAAGGTCGCCGATTTCCTGCGTCGGGTGGTTGTAATCCGACATGCCGTTCAGGACAGGGATCGTACAGGCTTCGGCGAGATCGACGACGGTCTGATGCGTAATAACGCGCGCCATGACGATATCGACGAGCTGCGAAAGGACGCGGCCGGTATCGCCGATCGTTTCATGGCCGCCGAGCTGGATCATGCCCGGACCGAGGTACTGCGCGTGGCCGCCCATCTGGCCCATCGCCGTCTGGAACGAGACGCGCGTCCGCGTCGACGACTGCTGGAAGATCATGCCCAGCGTTTTATCTTTCATCAGCGGCGGATAATAGCCGGCGCTGATGCATTTCTTGATGGTCAGCGACAGGTCGATGATGTCCAGCAGCTCCTGCTTGCTGAAATTGGCGGTGTCGATAAAATGACGAAGATGATATTGATTCATAGTTGGTTCTCCTGCGGTCCGGAGCTGCCGGGCGCGCGAAATTATTTCTTAACCGACGGCTGCTGCTGCGTGATGCAGTGGATATTTCCGCCGCCGAACGCGACTTCTTCGGTCCGGACCGGTTCGATAACGTAGCCGGGGAACATGGCCTGAACCTGCTCAACGGCGAGCGCGTCGTTCTCGTCGCCATACTGGGGCATGATGATCGCGTTGTTCGTGATCAGGAAGTTCATGTATGAAGCGATCGAGATTTCGCCTTCTTCGCGCGGAATCGCGCCGGTCGCCGTGTCGATCGTATCGGCGCCGATCAGGCGGCAGGGCTTCCGGGTCAGGCAGAGTTTATGGACCTTGAGCTTTCGTCCCTTGGCGTCCGTCGCTTCGCAGAGCGTCTTATAAGCGGCCTGTGCCTGCTCATAGAACGGATGGTCTTTGTCGTCGGTATAGATACAGGCGACTTCGCCGGGGCGGACGAAGCAGGCGACATCGTCGATATGTCCGTTGGTTTCGGCGGGGTCGATTCCGTCCTTGATCCAGATAATTTTGTCGAGGTTCAGGTATTCCACGAGCTTTTCTTCGATTTCCTCGCGGCTCATGTCCGGGAAGTTCCGGCCTGAATCCGGATTCAGCAGGCACATTTCCGTCGACAGGAGCGTTCCTTCGCCGTCGACATGGATCGAACCGCCTTCGAGGATGAAGCCGTCGGTCCGATAGGAATCGATTCCCTGCAGGTCGCAGATCTTCTGCGCCATGGCGTCGTCGTTCGCCCAGGGGAAGTACAGCCCGTCGACCAGTCCGCCCCATGCGTTGAATTCCCAATCGCAGCCGCGGATTTCGCCGGTTTTATCGTTGACGACGAACGTCGGACCGCAGTCGCGGACCCAGGAATCGTCGCTGGAACATTCGACAACGCGGATATCTTCGGGAAGACGCGCCCTTGCGTTGGCGTATTGGGCGTTGCTGACGAGCATCGTGACCGGCGTATGCTTCGCGATCGCTTTCGCAACTTCTGTGAACGCTTTCTGTGCCGGTTTCGCGCCGTTGCGCCAGTTGTCCGGCCGCTCCGGCCAGATCATGAAGACGTGGTCCTGCGGTTCGAACTCTCCGGGCATGCGGAAGCCGTCCTGTTTCGGTGTCGAGTCATAGATACGTTTTGCCATTTTGATATTCCTCCTGAAATTTATGGTTTTATAGTTTATTGTTGCTTGTTTTCAGCTCGCCAATCGATCGGAATCGGTCCGATTGACGTTGCTTTCTTTCCGTTCGCGAAGCCCGATCAGGACTTCGCCGAAGATGATACTGATAATCGCGCCGATCGTAATCGGAAGAACCGTCGCGAGCGTCGCCGAATCGAAGGACAGCGGGACCGCGGTAAAGAAGATCGAAATCGCGATCAGGACGATCGGAACGTACGCCATGAGCTTCAGCATAACCGGACCGCCGGGAACCTTAATCGGGCGTTCGGTATCGGGATCCGTTTCCCGGAGCTTCAGGAACGCCGGGAATACCGGAACGTAGCTTAGCAGCAGCAGGACAAGGTTGAGCGCGAAGAAGCTCCAGAAAAGCTGTGAATCCGGCGCGACGATATTAACGATGACGCCCAGGAGGATGACGCCGGAGGCGACGATCCCGTTCATGAGCGCCGAGCCAATCGGCATGTCATTCTTACTCCAGCGCCTGGTAAAGAATTTCGGCATGTCGCCGTTATCCGCGGCGTAGGCGGCGGTCGAGTTGACGCCCATCGACCAGGAAATCATGTTGCCGAAGAGAGTTACGAGGAAAAGCAGCGCGACTAAGCTGATAAAAATCCCGGTTTCAGTTCCGCTGATCAGCATGACGGCGTCAAGCAATCCGGAATCGACGCTGATTTCCGAAGTTGGGATCGCCGCGCCGATGCCTGATCCGCCGATGAGGTAGATCGCCGCGATGGCGAGCCCGCCGATGACGATCGCCTGAGGAATCTGCTTCTTCGGATTCTGCATGTCTTCGGAGAAGGTGCAGATGACTTCGAAGCCGAGCATGTTAAAGATAATGACGGAAATGTACGAAAGACTGTCGAGATTGAAGCTGGGGAGGAACGAACCGAGAGACATGTCGTTCGCGAATCCGTTTTTCAGTCCGAAGTAGAGACCCATTCCGCCGACCAGCAGCGCTAAGACGACCTTGATAACCGCGCTGACGTTCAGGATCACGATATTATCGCAGACAGGGTAAAAAGCGATCAACGTCACGATCCAGACGAAGGCTAACTGAATCAGGGCGCTCGGGATAATCCCGATTTCGATTCCGGTCGCGATCGTAATCAGCTCGGGGCACATCACCGCCAACGATGCCATCCATAGCGGGAAGTTCAGCCAGTACCACCAGGACGCGCGCGCTCCCCAGCGGGTCCCGGGGAAGGCTTGATGGATCCAGTCGTAGAGTCCGCCTTCGCCCTGATACGTCGTTCCTAACTCTGACGAAATTAAACCGTACGGTAAAAGGAAAGCGATAATCATGAAGAGCCACCAGAAAAACTGGCTGTTCCCGATCGCGGCGACGGGAGCCGCCGCTTCGGCAACGAAGACAACGCAAATCACGGAGAGAATGACGCTGCCCAAATTGAATTTTTTATTCATTGAAGAATTCCTTTCTGTTTTTTATTTTCCGCCTTGTCGAAAGGCGGTTCGCTGCTGAATTCTCGTTTCCTGCTGTTGTAAAAGTTCTGCTCGGGATAGCAATGCGTCTGGTCGTGAAAGACGTTGCTTTCACCTGACCGAGAGGATATCATTCTTCCAATCGGTTGGCAATTTCATCCGGCTAAACTTCCGGTAGATTTTTATTGGACCTTCGGGTTTATTTTTTCTGAAGCGACTAAACCTGATGAAGTCAGTTCAAAACGAGAATCAGTACAGACAGCAGCTTCGCTGGATTTTGTGTCAGATTGGCATAAATGCCTGAATTCTGGGCGGTTTGGGATGGAAATCTGATAGAATTCAAAAAAATGTCGGTTGGAAAGACGTGCCCCTTCCGGCGGGGAGAACATACGCGGATGATTGATCCGACGCTGTCTTTTGTTTATAACGTTATTCAGATTGTCGTTTACGCTTCGGTTATTTCGATCGGTATCAGCCTGAAAATCAGCAGGAATTCTAAAACGGCTGGTCCGATCGTCGGGTTGTTCCTTTTCATTCTGGCGGATTCCGTGGTTATTTTCATGACCGAATTTCTGCCGGATTTCATGCAGTGGTATGAGGTTAATTTTATCCGGACGCCTTCTCTGAAAATGCTGATCTTTTTAGGAACCGGGTTCTTTATGTTGCTCTGCTGGAGCTCGGCGACCGGGTCGGTTTTTACCGGCGGGCAGGGACTGCTGCTTTTTGGGTTCGGATTATGGCTGATTTTTGTTCCGTTGCTGCTGGACGGAGCGGTCGAATCGTTCCTTTTCTTTTCAGGCTATCAGGTTTTCTGTATCTGCGTATCGATTTACGCGCTCTGGAAAATCCGGAAGCTCGATCCTTCCCGGCTCCAGCTTCCCGCTCAATGGATCTGGACGTTCCTGATTGTCACGGTTGTTTTCTGCGTGCTGATTATGGCTGAGGATAATTGCGTTATATTTTATATAGATAATTATGACTTAATGAAAGGGGATCTGAATATCTATTATCGGAGCGTGAGCGAGGATTTGCTTCGGTTCGTTTACAGCGGGCTTATTCTTTCTTTATTTATTGACCAGCTCCGGCGCGGCGAAACGAAGCGTACGGTGGGAGCGGCTTCTTACGCGGGCGAAGCCGTCTGCCCGGCGGCTGCCTTGTCTACGTCGGAAGCGGATTCGGAAAGCGGACCGGTTCGGACGCCGGCAGAGTATAAACGCATGAAGTTCGCGCGGATACTGACGCTGACCGAACGGGAGGAAGAGGTTTTGACGCTGCTGATCGACGGGCGGAGTAATCAGGATATCAGCGGCGCGCTCCATATTTCGGTCGGAACCGTCAAGGCGCATGTCCATGGGATTTATCGGAAAGCGAAAATTACGCATCGTTACGAGCTGAGGACGTTATACGAAGCGTTCGATCCGGAGGAGTCGGACGAGCCGGGCTTATAATTTAATTTCGCGGTTCTGGCGCTTTAAATCGTTTCGGTTTTCAGGAGATCGTATTTCTCGACGCTCAGCCGCACGCTTGAATCACAATGAAACGAAATCCGATCCGCATCCTGCTCCGTGAACAGCGTCATGGACAGAACCTGTTCGCCGCCGTTGACGAAAATTTCCGCGCTGAAGCGGTCTAAGATAAGACGCAGCCTGATTTTTCCATGGTCATGGTTCACCCGTGCGGAACGCTGATGAACGAATCCCCGTCGCGAGCCGGAAAAGGTCCGATCGATCGTCAAGCGGGATTTTTCCGGATTGAACCGGACGAAAGAAAAGCGGGTCTCTTTTTCAGCGCTGTTCTGGGCAAAAAAGACGGTGAATTCTTCGAATAATTGATCCGGGGATTCCGGCTCGATTTCAAGATCGAGGTCGATCTGACGTCCGCGGACCCCTGGCAGCTCTATCGTGTTTTTGAAGAGAATATCTTTTTGGATAATTGGATTTCGGCGAAGGGACGTTATTTCGCGAACTGGCTTTTGAATCAGCTTCCCGTTTACGACGGATAGTTCACGCGGCAAACTTGTCTGGCCGAACCAGGGCAGGTCAGGCATTTGAACATGGATCGTGTCCCAGTTCTGCATCCATCCGATCATGATGCGCCGTCCGTCCGGCGAAAGAACGGTTTGCGGCGCGTAAAAATCGATTCCCTGGTCGACGGGTTGATGACTTTTTTCATCGAAGGATTGAGCTTCCGCGTCGTAATCGCCCAATAAACAGACTGTTCCATTACCGTTATAATAGACTTCTTCAAGTGGAATCATATCCTGAGGACTGATTAGAAGAACCTGCGTTCCGTCCAGCTCGAACAGGTCAGGACATTCCCACATTTTGCCGAATCTTCCGTTGTTGCGGACCAGCGTTTTCTCGAATTTCCATCTTATCCCGTCAGGGCTTGAAAAAAGCAGCAGGTGTCCGTCCTGTTCCGTTATCGTGCAGGCGGCGATAAGGCTGCGAAAGGATCCGTCTTCAGCCCGCCAGATTTTAGGATCGCGGAAATCGTACCGACTGTAGATAGCCGGAATGTTTTCGTGCGTAAGTACCGGATTGGCGGGATATTTTTTGTAGCTTTCTCCGTCCCCGAAGGCGATGCATTGCGATTGAACCTCCCGTTTTTTTCCAGAGGGAAGGAATTCATTCGCGACGCCGGTATACATGAGCATATGTCTCCCGTCGGGAAGACCAATCGCCGTGCCTGAAAAGCAGCCGTCGCGATCGGCGTTGCAGTCGGGCGCCAAGGCTACCGGCCGGTATTGCCAATGAAGAAGGTCGTCGGTGACCGCGTGTCCCCAGTACATAGGCCCCCACGTGCAGGAATAGGGATAGTACTGAAAGAATAGGTGAAATCGATCTTTATAGTAGGAAAAACCGTTCGGATCGTTCATCCAACCGATTCGCGCGGTCAGATGGAACCCCGGGCGTTTTTCTTCCGGAACCGTTGTTCCCATGATTTCTTCATATCTTTCTGCGTCTCTCAGGATCTTGCTCAAGTGGGGGCCCCTTTTCTTTGAATGTTTTTATTTATCTGTGTTCCGGAGCGAGACGAACTGGCTTTTTCAGCGCCGATTCCCATCCGGAAAATGGATGGGAATCGTAGAAAATGGAGCGGAATCTAATTCGCTTCTTTTTGGGATTGGACGCTGACATAACGATCGTACGCTGCCTGATACACCTCAGTCAGTTTTTCGATCCCGCAGCTTTCAACCAGAATATTTTTGTATGCGTTCCATTGCTCATCGGTCGGTCCGCCGTCGCGGAGCCAGAGCCCTTCGTTTTCAGCAACCGTATTTTCGAAGTCGGTCTTATACTGATCGATAATATCGAGCTCCTCTTCCGTGAAGACGGCGTCGATCGGGTAAGTAATCGGGTTGGATACGAATGGCATCCAGAAATTATAAAGGTCTTCCAGGCGTTCAACCGCGCGATCTTCCATTTTGAATGTCGTTTGGTAATAATCGCTCAGGATCAATTTCGGTCCGGAGACTTCGAGTTCATTTTTTAATTCTCCCGCGCTCTTTCCGTATTTTTTCCGGCTTTCTTCGTCTGTGATACTGAGCCATACGCCGTTTTCGTCTTTGCCGGTAAAGAACGTATCGATCGGACCGTATTGAAGCTGCATAACGATTTCCGGCTCGTACCAGCGATCATAGAATTTCAGGAGGTTAGCCGGGCTTTTCGCCGCGCTCGTGATGCTCAAGCTGCCGCTGGATGTCCCGCCGCCAGTTCGGACCGTGACGTTATGCGTACCGCTGGGTCCGTCCAGAACCGGAAGGAAAACGTAGTCTTTCGAATATTCGCCCATTAATTCTTCAATATACCACCAGGTTGAAACTCCGACGTAACCCTGTGACGTTTTCGCCATGAGTTGGGTATGATCCTGACTGAACATTTCGGGGTCGATCAGACTCTCAGCGAACCACTCATGAAAGTAAGTCAGCGCGGCGCGATAATTATCCGAAACGCTGACGAATTCAACTTTTCCGTCGGGATTCAGAATGAGATCATTTATGACGTCGTTTGGCCAGTTCGTGAAGCCGAAACCGGCGTAGAAAATATTTTGTCCCCAGCACCATTCGTCAAAACCAACGCTCAGCGGGATCGTCGTTCCGGCTTCATGCCCATAATACTTCGCGCTCATGTCGTTTTCTTTAAAGGCGACGAGAACGTCATGAAGTTCGTCAAGGGTCGTCGGGATATCCAATCCAAGATCATCCAGCCAGGCTTTATTGATCATGCTGAATTGCGGAATTGTGAAGATACTGTAGTCCTCGTCTTTTCCGATGCCTTTTGTTCCCATCCGTTCAGCGGACGGCAGCCCGTATATATTCCCGTCATTCATGGTTATGGCAGCGTGAATATCCGGGTTTTCAGCAAGGATTCGCGTTAAATTTGGCATGATTTCCGCCGTCATGTACGGCGTCAGGTCGATAAACGTTCCGTCCCTTCCATAACGGGCAAGGTCGTAATTACTAAATCCGACGCCCATGAACGCGTCGGGAAGCTCTCCGCCGGCGATACGGATGTTGACTTGTTCGCCTACTGAATCGCTTATCGTATTCCATGTTATTTTGACGCCGGTTTCTTCCATTAATTGATTCAGGACGACGTTATCGGTGTATCCGTGGCTGAGGGCGCTCATGCCGCCCATGATCTCGAACTCGGTTTGGCTATTGTCTGTATTTAACGCTTCCGGATTATCGGCGTCTTCCTTCGTCCCGCCGCAAGCGGTCATGAACAGCGCGGATAAAGCGAACAGGACGACGGTGTATAGAAATCTTTTTATATTTAACGGTTTCATATGGTTCTTCCTTTCATCAAGAATCCTGTTGAATAACGTTTTTGGCTTGGCGGCGATTAACCTTTAATCGCGCCTGCCATAAATCCTCTTTCAAAATATTTCTGTACAAAAGGATAAAAAATCAGCATCGGAGCGGCCGCGACGATGATCGACGCAAACTTGATCAGTTCTGTGATTTTGTTCAGCTCTGCGAATCCGCCGGAAATCGTACTTGCCTGCGACGCGGTCGCGGAACTTCGGATCAGGATCCCGCGCAGCACCAGCGGAAGCGGAGCTTTTTCAACGCCGGGAAGATAGATCATCGCCGTAAACCAATCGTTCCAATACGCAACCATGGAGAAAACGACCATAACCGCCATAATCGGGCGGCTCAGGGGCAAGACGATATTTGTGAACGTTATCCATTTCGAAGCGCCGTCAATTTCGGCGGCTTCGACGATTTCGCGCGGAATGCTGTTATCAAAGAAGTTCCGGACGATGATCATGTTCCCGACCGCTACGCCGCCGGGAATAAACAGCGCCCACATATTATTCATCAGCCCGGTTTGGCGGACGACTAAATATGTGGGGATCAGTCCGCCGCCGAAATACATTGTGATGATGAAAAAAATATTAAAGAATTTTCTTCCCGGCAGGTCTTTCGAGGCTGTCTGGCTCAGCGGATAGGCGGTCAGAAAGAGAATCGTAACGGAGAAAAAGGTCCCGATAATCGTATACTTGATGCTATTAAGATAGCCGGTAACGATGCTGTTTTCGGCGAAAACTGCCTGATATCCGGTCCAGGTGAGTTCGCTTGGAATGAGAAAGGTTTTCCCGGCGTAAACGTCGTAAGGGTTGGAAACGGACGCTATCAGGACATAGTAGAGAGGATACGCAACCAGCAGTACAATAATTGTACAGATTACGATCAGGATAATATCGCTGGCCCGATCCGATAACCCGGACGGTACGCGTGAGGACGAGCTTGAAGCGGCTTGGTTCATTTCGGGCTCCTTTATACGAATCTAACGTTGTCGGACATTCTGGACGCAACCCGATTGACGACGATCAGTAGGATGATATTCGCAACCGTATTGAAAAGGCCGACTGCTGTCGAGTAGCTGTATTTTGCGTTTTCGATCCCTTGCTGATAAACGTAGACTGAAATAACGTCGCTGGTCGCTTTATTCAGGTTTGTCTGGAGTAGCCAGACTTTTTCAAATCCGACGTTCATTAAGCTTCCTGCGCTCATGATCAGCATGAGCATAATCGTTGGCATCAACTCCGGAATATCGATATGTCTGATCCGCTGAAGGAGCGAAGCTCCGTCGATTTTGGCGGCTTCATATTGAGACACGTCGATGTTGGCCAATGTCGCCATGTAGACGATGATGCCCCAGCCGGCGTCCTGCCAGATTCCGGATGCGATATAGATTGTTCGGAATGCGGATGCGTGCGAGAGGTAATCGGTGTTTGATTGGGTGATAAGGTTGATCAGGCCTCCTGATGGGCTTAGAAAAATCCTGATCATACCGCAGATAACCATAATAGAAATGAAATGCGGCGCGTAAAGAATTGTCTGGATAATGCGCTGGAACCGCTTGAAGCGCAGCTGATTGATCATCAAAGCCAGAATAATTGGCACTGGAAATCCCCAGAGAAGACTGAAAAAGCTGAGGAGTACCGTATTCTTAAGCATTCGCCAGAAGTTCGGAGCTGTAAAAAAGCGCTCGAACCATTGAAGCCCGACCCACTTGCTGCCGAACATGCCGCGGCTCGCTGTATAGTCGCGAAACGCGATCTGGATCCCATACATGGGAATGTACTTATAGATAATTGTTATGGCGACCGGAATAATCAGCATCAGATACAGCTGCCAGTTGTCTAAGATTCGATAGAGAAGGACGCTGTTTTTCAGTTTGCCTTTTTTCCGATTTGCGATTGCGCCTGTCGGCTCCATGACCGCTCCTTTCGTCTGTTTGACTAAAAAATATTGATTGACGCGAGTTTTCACCGATTCCGTGAAACGTTACACTGTGTTGATTCAATCTTATCATATCCTGACCAGCCGTCAATTGATCTGAATCCCCGGGAGAGCAGGCTTGTGAATAGAAAATAAAGAAGCGGATATATGTCATTTATTTATATTACATTCATCCTGTCAGGATGCGTAGTTTAGCGGATGTCGTGAATCGTTTCATTTTATTTTGCGAGAGATCGTGAGTATAATTGAAGACAGGGCAGGCGGTTGTGGATCAGAAGGAGTGACGGGTATCTATGCTGTACGGGGCCAGGGAATGAAGCATTCGCAAAAAGCGCCGACGATGAAGGACGTGTCGATTGCGGCGCAGGTCTCTTTAGGGACGGTTTCAAAGGTTATTAACGGTATTCCAGTCGGCGAAGCCTATCGGAGAAAGGTGGTGGAGGCGATCGACAGGTTAGGCTACCAGGTTAATAACTATGCGCGTGGGATGCGGACGAATCGGACGTATTCCGTCGCGTTTCTGGTTCCAAATATCGTTTCTCCGTTTTTCGCTGCGCTGGCGAATCAGCTGAACCGCGTCCTGTTGAAACGGAACTACCGGATGCTGCTCTGCTGTACAGATTACAATGGCGCGTCAGAACAGGGATACATTCGAATGGCTCAGCAGCACAAAGTCGATGGAATTATCGGGCTGACGTATAACCCGGATCTGGTGATTGACGGGCAAACGCCTTTTGTATCCATCGACCGCATGATTCATCCGGGGATTTCTGTCGTCGCCAGCGATAATTTCGCCGGAGGCGAGCTGGCGGCCCGGAAGCTGTCTGAGCTGGGGTGTAAACGGGTTGCTTTTCTTCGGGTTGGTTCCAGCCTGCGAAATGAACCGAATAAACGGAAAGCTGGGTTCGAAAATGAGTGCAGAGAAATCGGGTTGCCTTTTGAAATGAAGATATTGACCGACGGCGAATCCTATGAAGCGTTCCGCGCTTTTCTGGCGGAACGGATCGCAGGCGGAAAGCTGGGGATTGACGGGATTTTTTGTGTAACCGATCGTTTAGCTTATATAATTATCGGAATGCTGAGAGAAATGGGGCTGCGGGTTCCCGAAGACGTTCAGGTCATCGGGTATGATGGCGCAAGGCGATTCGGTAATCTGGCGTATGAATGTTCGACGATCGTTCAGCCCGTCAATGAGATGGCGGAGATGTGCGTGGATTTGCTTCTGGATCGGCGGCACACTGAACGTCCTTCCTTAGTCTGTCTTCCTGTGACGTACGCTTATGGCGGGACGACGCGGGAAAAAATCGGTGAAGATCATGGAGAGATTGGAAAATTGGTGGACGTATCATAAGGGCTACGTTATCGTCGGAATGATCCTGCTCTGGATTCTGGCCGATTTGCTGCGGTCGGGCTGGAATGCGCGGATGGATGCGCCGGATTTTCAGGTCGCTTATGTTGGCGGGGCGCCGTTAGGGGACGATTTGATCAGGATGCTGGAGATGGCATTCGAGACGATCGCGCCGGATCGGAACGGCGACGGGAAGACGATTGTACGGATTCAATCGTATCTGTTGGAGACTCCGCGGGATCTCCCTGACGCAGCGTTGGCGCAACTGGCTGCGGATATTCGTTTGACAGCTGACATTGAATCGCAGGAAAGCGTGTTTTTTATGAGCGAGGATCTTGAGCGATTGCAGGCGAGTTACGGAATTCTGGAGACTGCGGATGGAACTTGCCCGGGCGCGAATGGAACGGCGGGTGCGGATCAGGTCCGTAGATTGTCAGTATTTTCGATATTGGAGCGGATC
The DNA here is from genome assembly GCA_001717545.1 of Anaerolineaceae bacterium oral taxon 439. Classification (NCBI taxonomy): domain Bacteria; kingdom Bacillati; phylum Chloroflexota; class Anaerolineae; order Anaerolineales; family Anaerolineaceae; species Anaerolineaceae bacterium oral taxon 439. The sequence continues at coordinate 1,448,365 of CP017039.1, forward strand.
GCATTGATGGAAGAGGCGGGTTTCGCTGTACGGGACGTCCTGGAACCGTCCGCTCCGGAATTGTTCTATTCGTTGTCGATCGGGCGGCGCTGTTTTCATGGCATGGTTCCGGATGAAGATCTTGCCGCCGCGGATGAATTTTGGGATAACTTGACGGGAGCGTAAAGAACGATGGGCTGGTTTGATCGATTCGCGGTTCAAACGTCGTATCAGGCAGGTCGCCGTTTAACGGGAATTCTTCGTTATCGGGAGCTGACCGATCGGTATTTCGGCGCTTTTTTCAAGGCGAACCTGCTGACGATTTTCGGTTTTCTTCCGATGGGGATCGGGTTTCTGTTTGTTTCCGGGACTGGAAACCCGGCGTTGGTCCTGGCGGTTTTTATCGTCGGCGGCGGGATCGCGGCGCCGTTTTTAGCGGGCCTGTACGACGCGGTTTACCGTGCGCTGCGCGATGCGCCCGGGAGCTGGTTCGAGAATTATCGGAAGGCCTGGCGTCAGAACTGGCGTTCCTCGATCGTTCCCGGGATGGTATTCGGATTGCTGCTAGGTTCGTATAGCTTATCTGGAATGACGCTTCTCATGAGCCGGCAGAGTCTCTGGACGGTCGCCGTTATCTTTTTTTCGCTGATTTTATTCACGATGTTCTTCTCCGTATACTGGCCCCTGCTGGCGCTCATGGATCAGACGGTTTCGGTCGGGATTCAGAACTGCCTGATGTTCCTTTTGAAAGAGTTCTGGAAGGTTTTGGGAATTGCGCTTCTTCAAGCGGCGTACTGGATCGCAATCGTTCTTTTCTTTCCGCTGTCGCTGCTGACGCTTCCGATCCTGGGCTTCTGGTTCATCCTGTTTACCGCGAATTTCCTGATTTACGGAGCGATGAACGCTGTTTTTCGAATCGAAGAGCAGATCGCCGCGGTTTATCCTGAGCAGGCCGCCGATTATCGGCTGGATGGTCCGTTGCCATAAGATAAGGCGTAAAAGGGCAGGCCGAAATCCGTTTTTTTATGCTCCCAACGTCCGGACGTTCAGGGATATCGCCCATTTCTTTTCTTTGCGGACTTCCTGATTTCCTCATGATAGAAGAAGTTGACAAGGGTCGGCGGCGCGTCAAAGGATTTCTGCATGGAATCGTCATTCCGAACATATTCCAGACGGTTCTTTTTTGCGTATTCGCGGAGTGCGGCGTTGAGCGTTTCCCAATACAGACGACTTCCATGATTGTAGATTTCTTCATATAGAGGACTCAGTTCTGAATGACGCTTCCGGATATAGTCCAAAATTACGGGCTTGTAGCTTCCGCGCAGGTTCAGGTTTTCCAGCCAAACCAGGTTGCACTGGTCTTTGACGCGGTCGATAATCGCCTCGCAGTCGGTGATCCCCGGGAAAATTGGCGAAATGAAGCAGGTGGCGCGGATCCCCGCGTCGTGAAGTTTTTTCATCGCCGCGATTCTCCGCTTGATACTGACTCCCTGCTCCATATCGTCCTTAAAGTTCTCATCCAGCGTGTTAATGGAAAAGCCCACCCGTGCGTTCGGAAACGTCCTGATCAGGTCCATATCGCGCAGCACCAGGTCGGACTTGGTCTGGATACTCAGCTTTATGTCGACGCCCTGCAGCTGTTCCAGCAGGGACCGAGTGCGCCGGTACGTCTCCTCCTGCGGCAGGTATGGATCGGTGACGGAGCCGAAGAATAGTTCTTTGCCTGCGTACTTTTCCGGTTTGCTGATCTCTGGCCAGAACTTCACGTCCAGAAATTCGCCCCACGGTTCCGCATGACCGGTAAACCGCTTCATGAAACAGGCATAGCAATACTTACAGGCGTGGGTACAGCCTGTATAAGGGTTGACAGAATAATCGCTGACCGGAAGATTTGATTTTGTGACGACGCTTTTTACCTGGATTTCCCGGATGATCACTCCCGCCATCTTGTCCCCTTCCCGTCTACAGCTGGCTTCAATCGTTACCGGAGCCTGGTCCGGCGGGTCCCGTCTTCCTTATTAAAAATCGTCGAGCTTGTCGTAGTTATCTATGTATTCGAAATCGGCGTCATCGTCATAACCCCCTCCGTCCGATTGGTACTGCGTTTCTTCGGAAGAGAAGAAGTCTCCGAAATCGTCGTCATCTTCGTCGTTGTTGATCAGGTCTTCATCCGCAGGACGTCCGAGTTCAGCCAACGAATGTTTGTAAATCGCGATCAGGTTGGCGGTGTGAATCGAAGTCGCCAGTCCGCTGATCAGGACACGTGACTTTCCGCAGGATTCAATGCTGAACTGATTCAGGTAAATCGCGGGGTTCCGGTACCTGAGCGCGTCTTCTCCGATCTGTTTTAACTTCGTCAGGTACGCTAAATTTTCTTCAACGGCCGAGTCGATTTCGCCGCGCAGCACGATATCGCCATGGCCCTGAATAATATTTTCGAGCCCCATTGCCGCGACTTTGTGGATGGTGGCGATGCTGTCTTCGTACGAGCCGCCGGAAAACTGGGGAATGCCTAAAAAGCTGTCGCCGGCGAAGAGGATCCGGTCTTCCTCGACGAAAACGCCGATCCCGTCGTCGCTATGCCCCGGGGTCAGGACGACAGTAATATTTTTCTTCCCGACTTTCAGGGTTAATTCGCCGATATCGAAAGTCAGATGTGGAATGACGATATGAGACTCCGCGAATTCCGGATTTTTCGCTTTCGTTTCTTCGAGCGCAGGAATTCCAATGGTTCGGAGATACTCGGCGCATTTGGTATGCGCGATGATCGTTGCGCCGGGGAAGAAACAATTCCCCCACGCGTGGTCAGAATGGGAATGCGTGTTAATTAAATAACGAACCGGAAGGCCTAATTCTTCCACGACGAATTTACGGATTGCTTTCGCTTCGAAGGGAAAAGCGAGCGTATCGACCACGATCGCCCATTGCGGGCCTGTGATGACCCCCGCCGTAACCTGCGCGTACTCTTCGCTCTGAAACCAGTAAACGTTATCGGATATCCGTTCTCGACGCATTTGTTATGAGGTGACCCCCAATTCTTCCTTATAAATCTCTCGGCGACGAGGCGATGCTGACTCCTACCGATTGTAATTAGAGTTTACCAGTTTATGCGTTTTATTTTAAGATTTGCGCGCGATTGGTTATTTGGCATGGCGGTTCGCGCTGGTTATTTTTCTTCCGTGATCCGGTCGATTCCGCCCATCCATGGCTTCAGAGCCGCGGGAACGACGACGGTTCCGTCAGGCTGCTGATACGTTTCGAGAACGGCGATCAATGTCCGCGGCAGTCCCAGTCCCGATCCGTTGAGCGTATGCAGAAAGCGGGGCTTCCCGGAAGCGGAATCGCGGAAGCGGATTCCGGCGCGTCGTGCCTGAAAATCGCCGTCGTTTGAAACGGACGATACCTCGAGCCATTCCTTAACGCCGGGCGCCCAGACCTCGATATCATAGCAGATTTCTGCGTTGAAACCTAAATCTCCGGTGCATTGCGCGACGATCCGATACGGAAGTTCGAGCCGTTTCAGAGTCTCTTCCGCCGCGGCGAGCATCCGGTCGAGTTCTTCCGCGGATTTATCCGGATGCGAATAGCAGTACATTTCGACCTTATCGAACTGATGGCCTCGTTTGATCCCGCGGACGTCGCGTCCCGCGCTCATCTTCTCGCGCCGAAAACAGGGCGTGTACGCGGTAAAACGCATCGGCAGTTTCTCTTCGCTAATGATTTCGTTCATGTACAGTCCGGTCAGCGGGACTTCGGCGGTCGGGACCATCCAGTAATCTTCCTCGATATCCCGATAGAGGTTCTCTTTGAATTTCGGAAGCTGACCGGCCGCGTAAAGAACTTCCTCTTTGACCATGAACGGGGTATAGCGTTCGGCGTATCCCTGGCTCGCGTGCAGATTGAGCATGAACGCAATCAGGGCGCGCTGGAGACGGGCGGCAGCCCCGTTGAGGACGTAGAAACGACTTCCGGTCAGTTTAACGCCGCGCTCGAAGTCGATGATATTTAATCTTTCGGCTAATTCCCAGTGCGGCAGGAGATCGTAAACCGGTGCCGGAATCGTGCCTTCGGTCCGGAGAACCGGATTATCGGTGTCGCCGACGCCGATCGGTACGTTGGCGTTCGGAATATTCGGGATCATCGCCATGATTCCGGTGAGCTCGGCTTCTACGGCTTTAACCTTCGCGTCGAGGTCGGCGATTCGGTCGGATACGCTTTTCATTGCCGAAATTCTGGCTTCGCGTTCTTTCGGATCCTTGAGCTTTCCGATCTCTTTGGAAGCGGCGTTGCGTTCGGCTTTCAGCGCTTCGACCTCGCTCAGGACTGTCCGCCGTTCGACGTCGAGAGCGACCGCGCGATCGACCGGTTCGCTGTCCATTTGTCGGTGTTTCATCGCGGTCCTGACGAGTTCAGGATTCTCACGGATCAGATTCATATCCAACATTGCGCGTCTCCTCCCGGAATATTCCGGATCTTCTTGAAATAGTGCCGTCTCGAAAGAGCCCGGTTCGAAATTTCGATTAATTTTACAGTATTTCTTTCGGACAATGGGCGTGGATAATGAAACCCATGCGCGAGGAACGCAGGCAACGTGAATTGAAAAGGTAAAATAATTAATTGCCGAAGTAAATCCACGGTTAGTGAGTCTACGATCGCATTGACCCAGGTAAATCTGAGATCACCTGTTTAATGGTGATCTTGTCTGGTATACTCCCGAATTTGACAGTTGGGGAGAAAGAAACAGCAGTTGGCTGGCGCGAATGAGATAATCGAATCTTTCAAGGCGCATATTCGGGCGGGGGTAGACGATCAGCGGAAGCGGACGTTCCCGATATAATTCTTTCAGCGCGTTGGCTTATAGCGTTGCACTGTGGAATGCAATGGTATCCAGTCAATTTAGATGAAGAAGGAGTGCATGCGAATCATGATCATAGATGAAATCGAAGCCGAACTTTTTAAAATGCAGGATAAAAAGTACCGGGATTTTCAGTCCAAACTGATCCCGACTTTGGATCCGGACAGGATCATTGGCGTAAGAACGCCGGAATTGCGGAAGTATGCGAAGCAGCTGATCAGGCGGGAAGATATTCCGGAATTCCTGCGCGCCCTCCCGCATCCGTATTTTGATGAAAACCAGCTTCACGCGTTCATTATTTCTGAGATGAATGATTTTGATCGGTGCATAAATGAGGTGTGTCTGTTCCTGCCCTTTGTTGATAACTGGGCTACCTGCGACCAGCTGTCGCCGAAGGTCTTCAAACGCCATCGCACGGAGCTGCTCGAATCTGTCGGGAAATGGCTTTCTTCGACCCAGACGTATTCCGTGAGATTCGCAATTGGAATGCTGATGGAACATTTTTTGAATGAGGGTGTTGATATTGCATATATGGAGATGGTCGCGGGTATAAGATCGGAAGAATATTACATTAATATGATGATCGCCTGGTACTTCGCCACAGCGCTCGCAAAGCAGTATGATATGGCGCTTCCTTACATAGAGAATCAGCGGTTGGATATCTGGACGCACAACAAGGCGATCCAGAAGGCGGTCGAAAGCTACCGGATGACGGATGAACAAAAGGCATACCTTAAGAGCTTGAAAATCATTCGCCAGAAGAGGAGATCATAGGGTGAGCATATGATTGAATATAAGGAGTTCCGATCGGAATTAATAAATGAAGTGTACAGTATCTACGAGGAAAATCAGTGGAAGAGCTATTTGGGGGATAAAGAAAAACTCTCCAGAGCCTTCGAGCAGTCGCTTTATCTTCTCGGCGCTTTTGAAGAGGGTAATTTAGTTGGGTTTGTGAGGTGCATCGGGGACAGCGAGTATATTCTGTACGTTCAAGACCTGATCGTGAAACCATCGTATTATCGTCAGGGGATCGGGAAAGCATTGATGGCGCGGGTTGCAGAAAAGTATTCCTCCGTTCGGCAGTTCGTCCTGATCACGGACGAAGACGACGAAGCGTCTAACGCTTTCTATCGGGCCATTGGATTGGTAAAGAGCGGCAGCCGATTTCCGGTTAATCTTTATTTCAGGGAGCGGCGGGCAGATTAAAAAATCCGGTTTCGTGAGGCGAAGGCGATACTTGCGCAGGCCTGGAAAAGAAGCGGCGCGAAGCTTGTTTTGAACCGCAGCCGTCAGGGAGCGCAAGCGGGCAAATGCGGTAAAATAGCTTTATAACATTTTCGCGTTCAGGATGGGGTTTGTCGATTATCATAATTCGGCCTGTCCGGTTGAAAAAACGGCGAAGAGCGACCGGATTTTCGTGAGCGGGAAGGACATGAACGGAGACGCCTGGGATGAACGAATGGAACGAATATGCGGTCGACAGTATTCATGTTAGCTTAACTACGCAGCAGCGTATGCTGATTCTAAAGGACGTTCGCGACGAAATCTATCTTCCGATCTGGGTAGGTTCGTTTGAGGTCGACACGATCGTTATCGGGCTTCAGGAAATCGAGGTCAGCCGTCCGCAGACGACCGACTTGCTGAAAGAGGTTATCGAAAGCCTGAACGGCAAGGTGCAGCGGGTCGAAATCACAAAGATTCAGGACGAAACGTATTATGCGAATATTGTCATTCAAAGCGGCGATCGGACGCTGCGCCTGGACGCGCGTCCCTCCGACGCAATCGCGCTGGCGGTTCGATCGCACGTTTCGATTTTCGTTTCCGCTGCGATCGTTGAGAGCGCGTCGATTCGCCCGGAAGCGGATATCCGAACGGCGTCGATCGATCGCGGGGAACCGGCGGCGCCGATCGATCTTGCCGGGCTCAGCGTTTTCGACGATTTTCTTAAGACGTTAGGCGTCGATGGGGATAGCGAAGGTTTAACGGACGGGGCCGGCGATTCAGGCCCGGACGCGTCGATTTGATTAAGATGATGGAAGATCGTCCGTTCCAAACGGTTCTGCAGGAGGAAGCGGCGGGACTGCCTGATGACGGTCCGGCGCTGCTCTTGGTCAATCGCGACGCTGAGGTCAACGTTTTAGGGTCGCTGCTGATCGATCCTGAAAAGTTCTATGACGTCAGCCGTCGGGTCAGGAGCGAGGATTTCTATTTCCGGAAACATCAGTGGATTTTTCAGGCGATCCATGACCTGATCAACGACGGGATGGCGGTCGATCCGACAACCGTCGCCGGGCGGCTGAGCGATGTCGGCCGGTTGGCGGAGATTGGCGGTCAGAATTATTTATTGTCGCTGACGATCGAGACTGCGTCTTCGTTAGGCGCGGAATCCTACGCGCGGATCGTCCAGGAAAAAAGCGCGCGGCGGCAGCTCGTCGCGCGTTCCGCGGAAATTGCCGCGCTCGCGAAGGACGAATCGACCGAACTCGATACGGTTTTTCAATCGGCGGAACAGAAGCTTTACGAAATCCACGAGAATCAGGCGAATAAGGGTTTCGAAACGGCGCAGGACGTCATTCAGCAGGTTTTCAGCAAGCTGCATGAAAAGGCGCAGTCGAAAGAGGAATTTCATGGCCTCCCGACCGGGTTCACGGATTTGGATAAGCTCCTTGGCGGGATGCATCCCTCCGACCTGATGATCGTTGCTGCCCGTCCGGGGATGGGGAAGACGAGTTTCCTGATGTCCGTCCTGCGTCACGCTGCGCTGAACGTTAAAAAGAACGTCGTTTTCTTTTCGCTGGAAATGAGCAATGATCAGATCATGCAGCGGCTCCTTTCACAGGAGTCGGGGATCGACAGCCGGAAAATCCGCGACGGTCGGCTGGCGTCCGACGAGCTTCAGAGTCTCCTGATATCGATGGACGTGATCGGCGATTCACAGATTTTTCTGGACGATACGCCGGGGATCACCCCGATGGCGCTGCGTTCGAAGCTGCAGCGGCTTAAGCGGGAAGCCGATATCGACCTGATAATTATCGATTATCTGCAGTTGATGTCCGGGGATCTGTTTAAAGACAATCGCGTTCAGGAGGTATCGTATATCTCTCGGAATCTTAAAATTCTTGCGAAGGAGTTCAGCGTTCCGGTGCTGACCGCCGCGCAGATGTCCCGCTCGGTTGAGCAGCGCGCGGATAAGTTGCCGATGCTGTCCGACCTGCGCGAATCGGGGTCGCTGGAGCAGGACGCGGATATCGTCATGTTCCTGCACCAGCCGGACAGCGAAGCCGGGGAGGGGCTGGAGGGGTTGGTGAAGCTCATCGTTGCGAAGCATCGGAATGGCCCGATCGGCGATATCGACCTCGTGTACCGGAAAAATTTAGCGCGTTTCGACAACGCGGCCAGAATGAACGATTATGGCGGATAAGCTTACGCGTCCTTTCCAGAGCTTCAAGAGCGGCGTCACGGCGATTCCGACGCAGTTTTTTTCGGACGTTCTCCCCTGGATCGACGACATGGACGAATTAAAGGTTACGCTCTTCGGGTTTTACCTGCTGAATCAGTTCGTGGGCGATATGCGCTATATTATTATCGACGACTTCCTGGAGCTGTCCGGCGTGATCGAAGCGTTCGGCGCGGAAAACGCCAGGGCCCGCGTTCGAGCTGGGCTCGAAAAAGCGGCGGAGCGCAGGACATTTCTGACCGTCGACTACGGCGGGCGGACGCTTTATTTCCTGAACAGTCCGAAGGGCCGTGCCGCCGTTCGCAGACTGACGTCGGGCGAATGGACCCCCGACGCATTTTTGCACCTGTCGAGGACGGTCGATCTGGATCGTCCAAATATCTATACGTTATACGAGGAAAATATCGGTCCATTGACGCCGCTGATCGCGGATCGGCTTCGGGCCGCGGAAGAAAAGTATAAACCGAATTGGATCGCCGACGCGATTGAAAAAGCGGTCGTCAGCAACGTCCGCAGCTGGCGGTACGTTGAAGCGATTTTGATGAGCTGGAAGGAGAACGGGCGAGATGGGACCGAAAGAGACGATCGTTGAGCGGCTGCGACGAATTTACGGCGATATCGAGCCGATGCTGCCGGCGGCGGATTCGTCTCCGGCCGGCTCATATGGCGCTCTCGGCGATGTAGATTGTCCGATTTGTCATGGGATCGGTTTTGTATCGTACGACCGGCCGGTCGGCGATCCGGATTTCGGACGGATCGTTCCCTGCGGCTGCCGCAGGCGGCTAACCGAAGGCGAGCGGCGTTCCGCGCTTCTTTCCCGGAGTAATTTACGCGGCTACGAGGAGATGACGTTTGAGCGGTTCAATCCAGACGGCAGGGGGCAGCTCTCGCCCGAGGAGCGGCAAACGCTGACGCTGGCGAAAAACGCGGCGATGAATTTCGCTTCGCGGCGGGAAGGCTGGCTCCTTTTCAGCGGCGCGTACGGGACGGGAAAAACGCATTTAGCCGCCGCGATCGCGAATCAGGTCGCGGCGGACGGGATCGACGTCGTATTCCAGCCGGTTCCGGACTTGCTGGACTGGCTCCGCGCTTCCTATTCCGCGTATAGCGACTCATATCAGGAACGCTTCGATCGGATCCGGATGGTTCCGGTCCTGATCCTTGACGATCTGGGCGCGGAGAGCGGGACCGAGTGGGCGGGCGAAAAAATCTTTCAAATCTTAAATTACCGGACGGTCAACCAGCTGGCGACCGTGATCACGACGAACGCGGGCCTATCCGAGCTTGACGGCCGAATCGCTTCGCGGCTCTCCGATCCGGCGCTGGTCACCCAGATTCGGATTACCGTCCCGGATTACCGGAAGCCGTATTCCAACGGCGGGGCGTTCGATTCAATTTCAACGCTTCATCAGCTTTCAGACCGGTTGTTTTCGAACTTTGACGGTCGCGAGGCTGAGAACCTGGGCCCCGACGCCCGAGCGGAGCTGGATCAGGCGCTTCGGAAGGCGCGGGCGTTCGCCGCTTCGCCGCAGGGCTGGCTTATTTTTTCGGGCGCGCATGGCGCCGGCAAGACGCATTTGGCCGCCGCGATCGGGAACGAGGCGGTGGGGACGAATCCAGGCCGCGTTCTTTTCGTCAGCGTCCCGGAGCTGCTGGATCACCTGCGCGCGACGTTCAGCCCGACGTCGTCGGTCTCGTTCGATCGGTTATTCGAATCGGTTAAGAACGCGCCGATCTTAATTCTGGATCATTTAAATACAGCGAACGCGACGCCCTGGACGAAGGAAAAACTCTTCCAGATCGTGAATTACCGCTCGCTGATGCACCTGCCGACGGTCGTGACGACGATCCTGCCGCTTCAGGATCTCGATCCCGGGATACAAAGCCGCTTCCTGGACCCGAAACGTTCCGTTATCGTCTCGATGTTCCGGATACCCATGTACGGCCGCAGCGTGGAAAGCGGCCCGCTTCCGCCGCGGGCCGAGAAAAAGAAGCGTTTCTGACCGCGCAAAGCGTCTCGGCGGATATGACCGGTCCCGTGTGAAAGCTTTGGAAAGACGCGTGTAACCTTATTTTAGGAAAATTGCACGGATAAGAACATGGCGCTTTGCGAATCGTTACTCTGAAAGGCTGGTATCATTGGGCTGAAAGACCCTTTTCAAGGAAGGAGAGAAAACAGCGTTATGTCAAAGAAAGCGTCGAATTTTCAGAAAAAGGTAATGAGCCTCGGCTATCGCGGAAAAGAGATTTTTAAGCCAATCAATACCGGCCGAATCGATGAACATGTCGCCTGTATTCGAGAGTGGGTCGCAAACATATTCTTTTATACGAAGAACGGCGTGACGATCATGATCGACGCCGGATATAACTATGACCGGCTGAGGGAGAAAATGGGGTGGCTGGATATTGATCCGGCGGAAATTCAGCACATTCTGATCACGCATCAGGACACGGACCACGTCGGCGCGGTGGAAACGGACAGCGATCTGATGTTTAAGGATGCGACGCTTTATGTCGGGGAGGTCGAAAACCGGTACCTCACGGGAGAGGTGCGTCGAAAGGTACTCTTTGGTTGGTACCGGCTGCCGCTTGTTAAGATCGATAATCGAAAAATCCTGCTGAAAGACGGCGATATTTTCAATATCGGAGATATCCGGATTGAGGCGTTCCTGGTTCCGGGTCATACCTGGGGACATATGGTCTATCTGATCGATGACGCCTACCTGTTTACCGGCGATACGATCTGGTTCGGCGTGGATGGAGGCTATAGCTTTCTTAACGGCCTGGCCGAGGACAATCAGCTTGCGCTCCGTTCATTGGCGACGCTGGAACAAAAACTGAGAGCCAGAAAAAGGAGCCCGATCATTATCACGGGACATACGGGTTGGACGGACAGTCTGGATTTTGCATTTGCGCACCGGGATCAGATCTGCAACAGTTTTAGAAAGCAGGAGCCGCACGATCCGGACGCCCCGTATGATGCATATGATGACTCGGACGATACGGAAGAGAAAGCGCGGAATGTCAGCTTGCCGAAAGCAAACAAGGGAACGCGCGCGCATCCGACGGCGACGGGATAAAAGACGCGGTATTCTTTGATATTTCAGGATACAATAGTGGGACGGCTGCGCCCTGTTTTTATGGAAAGAATGGCTTTTTAATGTTGGATTGATTTTCGGTTTTTTATTTCGTTCTGCTGTTCGTGAAAGGAGTTCTGATGCGTACGCGAAGTTGGTTGTCGGTTCTATTGGCAGCTTTGTTTCTATTTTTCTGCTGTTCCGGCCCCTGCCTGGCGAGGCAGGCTGCGTCCGAAGCGTTGACTTCCGAAGAGGTGATGATCCTGCTGAACCTGCTGATCGAGAAGGCTGAGAGCGCGGTTTCCGCCGATGGGGAGATTGAGAACGCTGCGCTGATCGAAAAGCTGATGAAAATAGCGGAGGGGCAGGAAGGACCGGCCGGCAGTCCCAGTGCGGATTATCCTGCGGCTGAGCCGGAAACAGCAGCGCCGGAGCCTCAGCCCGAAGACGAAGCGATCGACTGCGTCATGGGGCCGATTGCGTTGAATCAGGTTTATTCCTGCACGGCGGGTGGGCATGACGCTGAATTCGCGATCAACCTCGTCTGGCAGCCGCGAATGTATACTCATATCGCTGAATACGCTGCGGTCGGGTATTTTGTCGAAATGCGGATTGAAATCACGAACCTGACCGATAAAACCTGGGATGGCCTGAAAGCGTCGTCTTTTTCGCTGATTGCGAATCTTAACGGCGTTGAGTCGGATATCATCGTTCCGCTCAACGAGCAGGTTTCCATCCGGAAATCGACCTCTTATGAGCAGAACCAAATCCGCGATCCCTTCTTCCCGGGCCAGAAGCTGTCTACGTTCCTTATTTTCGACGTCGCGAAAGAAACGAACGGTGGAACGCTCATATTTCGGGCTGAGGATAAAGCGGGCCAGCAGTCGGTGCTGCGTATCAGGATCCCGCTTCCGAAATTTATTCGTCCGGAATTCCAGTAGACTGGGAGGATTCGCGAACCGTTCGGTTCAGGTTCATCGCGCGATTGATTCGCAGGGATGCTTTTTTGACGGAAAGGAGAGGATTGAGGTGCCGGGTTCTATATCTGTTTCAACGATTTTATTCAGCTTGATTTCGGTGTTTCTGACGGTTCCGAGCTTCCATGTCGCTGAGCCGGCGCCCGTTGCGACGGTTTCGACGGGAGCGAGCGGAATGATTTTGGTCGGGGAGATAACCCTGACGGTTCCGCCCGAAGAAGGCAGAATCATTTTTGTTGAAGACCCCGTACTGGCGATGAGCGCGACAGAGGCTCCTGAAATCGCTCCGACGGAGACGCCGGAGCTGACGGATCAGGGGATTCAGGCGGTCACCGCGACCGGGGAAGCTTCCGCGACGCCGACGGAGGGCATGTCGCTGGCGGAAATGAAAACCTGGCTGGCGGAGCGTCAGCGAACTCAAACCGTTGCCGCAGCGGTCAATGCACCGGAGCCGACGCTTACTTCTGAACCTGAGCCGTATACCTGCCTGCTGCCGAAGGCGCGGATGGGTTTTGAGAATACCTGCCTGACCTCGCCGCAGACGCCAGAGTTTTCAATCAATATCGACTGGCAGCCGAGGTTCGAGACGCATATTGCCGGCATCGCCGCCGCGGGTGTATTCGCGGAGATCCGGGTTAAAATAACCAATCTGTCGGAAAGAACATGGCATGGTCTGGACGCGGGATCTTTTTTCCTGGCGGAAGATCTCCCGGACTCGGACGTGGCGATCGAGTATCGGATTGATGAGGCAATGACTGTCCGGAAGTCGAACTCCTTTCAGATTAATCAGCTTGAAGAAGATTTCCATCCCGGTCAGGCGAAATCTTATTACCTGATTTTCGATATTCCAAAGAATTCCCGGGCGCAGACGCTGATATTTCGTGCCGAAGAGATCAACGGCGGAAAAGCCGCGGTCCGATATAAATTTCAGCTTCCGGATTACGTTCCGTTGGAGGATCGTCAGTAATTCGCCCGATCGCGCGGACTGCAAGCGAATCGGATATGATACAATCCGGGAAGAAGAATCGTCGGATGAAATCGGTGTGAATCCGATACTGACCCGCAGCCGTGAAAGCGAGCCCGCTTAAGACGGACCATCGACGAGGATGACAGAAGAGAAAGACGCCTCGGGGAATGGGTGAAAACGAATGATCAGAAGAGCCTCGAGCAGGCTCTTTTCGGTTCTCGGGCACGGCGCGGTCGAAGTTTCCTGGCGATTTAGATGAAAGAAGGTTGATCATGAGAAAATGGTTTGTCCCGCTGAGTCTGATGTTTTTGTTGGCTGTCCTGATTTCGGTTCCGTTTTCGGTCCAGGCTCAGGCGCCCGCGCCGGCAGCTGTCGACGAGCCCGTCATTGAAACGAAAGTTTTCGAGGATGGATTTGGCCGCAGGGTTGAAATTTCGTATCCGCTGACGTCGATCGTTTCGTTAGCGCCGTCGGTTTCGGAAATGGTCTGTGCCGCTGGAGTTTGCGACAAGCTGGTTGCGGTCGACGCTTATTCGAATTATCCGGAATCGTTGAATGAACTGGAGAAAATCGGCGGAATGAGCAGTGGGCTCGATATCGAAACGATCGTTTCTCTTGAACCGGATCTCGTTCTTGCGGCCGAAATTAACGCGCCGGAGGAAATCAAGAATCTTGAGGATTTAGGTATTCCGGTTTATCAGTTCGCGAACCCGACCGATCTGGACAGTATCCCCGCGTATTTCCTTGAGTTTGGCGAGGTTTTAGACGAGGTTGAGACGATGGAAGCGGCGGCGGAAGATTTCCTGGCCCGCCTGGACGCGGTCAAAGAAGCGCTGGAGGGGGTTGATCCGATTACGGTATTCTACGAAATCGACGCGAGCGATCCCGCGAGCCCATGGACGACGGGCGGCGGAACGTTTATCGACAGCCTGATTACGCTTGCCGGCGGAACGAATATTGCTGCGGAGCTGGAGGGCGACTGGCTTCAGATCAGTATCGAAAAAATCCTGGAGAGCGATCCCGACGCGATCGTTCTGAGCGACGCGAATTACGGCGTCACGATCGAAAGCGTTGCTGATCGGGAAGGCTGGGACGATCTTAGCGCGGTTCAGCGCGGCGCGGTTTATCCGATCGATTCGGATATCGCTTCGCGGCCGGGGCCGAGAATGGCCGACGCGGCGGAGATTCTTGCGGAATTTTTTCATCCGGAAATTTTCGGAACGAAATAGCCCCGCCTGCCGTTTGGAATCATTTCTCTAGAATGGCGAAGCGTGTCTGAAAATATGAAGCTGCGAACCGGGCCGATCGCGATTTTCCTCAGCGCCGCGATCATCCTGTCGCTGGCGCTGAGCATCCTGATCGGACCGGTCCCGCTTTCTTTTCAGTCGCTCTTCTCTCTCTTCTGCGCTAAAATTTCCGGTACGCCGGTTCCTGCGGTGCTGTCGAAGGTCGACACGATCGTCTTTTCGCTTCGGCTTCCGCGGGCGGTCCTGCTGCTGCTGACCGGCGCGGCGTTGGGCTGCAGCGGGGCATCGTATCAGGGCCTTTTCCGGAATCCGCTGGCGGATCCGTTCCTGATCGGCGTTTCGTCCGGGGCGGGATTAGGCGCGGTCGTCGCGCAGTCGTTCGTCGCACGGCAGGGTTTGTTTGCGCCGTTCCTGCGGCCGGCGTTCGCGCTCCTGGGCGGAATTCTGGTCGTGACGGCGGTATTTTTTCTTGGCCGCGACTCGGCGGGCGGGGCGTACCGGACGAACCGGCTGATTTTAGCCGGAGCTGCGATGAATTCGTTCTGTTCCGCGATGATCAGTTTTGTGCTGCTGTATTTCCAGAATAACCTGCGGACGTCGATGGCCTGGATGATGGGAGGAATTACGCTTTCGGGCTGGGACCCGGTCTGCGTTCTGGTTCCGTTCGTCTCGATCGGGCTGATCGGCCAGCTCGTTTCGGCATATTCATTGAACGTTCTTCAGTTTGGCGACGATCAGGCGTCATCGCTGGGGCTGGATGCCGGCAGCGTCCAGCTGCGGACGATTTTTTTTGCGACGCTGACGACGGCTTCGGCGATTTCCTTCGCCGGGGTTATCGGCTTTGTTGGGCTGATCGTTCCGCATGTGGTTCGCCTGCTCATCGGCGCGGATTACCGAAGGATCCTGCCGCTGTCGATTCTGGGAGGAGGGTTGTTCCTGCTGATCGCGGATTTAATCGCGCGCCGGGCGTTTGCGCCGCAGGAATTTCCGGTTGGCCTGATTACGGCGCTGACTGGCGCGCCGTTTTTCTTCTGGCTTCTGTCAGCGCGGAAGGCGGATGGATCATGAGCCGCGGGGCGCTGCGGATCGAGCGGTTTTCGGCAGGTTACGCTTCGGAAACCCGGGCGACGGTTTCAGGCGTGAGCCTCGAAATCCGTCCTGGGGAAATTTACGGTCTGATTGGCCCGAACGGGTCTGGGAAAACGACGCTTGTCCGCGGCGTCGCCGGCAGGGCGAAAATTTTTTCCGGGTCGGTGGCGTTCGACGGACAAAACCTCGCGCAGCTTCGGGCGAGGGAAAGGGCTAAAGTCATTTCGATCGTTCCGCAGGCTTCGGGGCTTCCAGAGGGATATACGGTGTCGGAGGTCGTCGCTATGGGGCGGACCGCGTATCATAACGCGTTCGGCTGGCTCAGCCCGGAGGATCGGGAAAAAATCGAAGCGGCGTTGGAAATGACGGGACTGAACGGGCTTCGGGACCAGCCATCGCATCGGCTTTCCGGCGGGGAACAGCAGCGCGTCCTCTTAGCGCGCGCTTTTGCGCAGGATACGCCGGTTATGATCCTGGACGAGCCGACTGCGTTCCTGGACCTGTATTATCAGGTCCGCCTGCTGGATCTTGTCCGCGCTTACAGCATGACGAAGCGGAAAGCGGTCCTGCTGATCCTGCATGACCTGAACCTGGCGGCGCGGTACACGGATCAGATCATGATCCTTTCGCAGGGCAGGCCGGCGGCTTCGGGCGAGACGCAGCGGGTCCTTGACGCGGATCAGCTCAGCGCGATTTACCGGCTTCCGATTGAACGGATCGAGCGTGGAGACGGTTCGCCGCCGGTCCTGATCCCGAAGTAGCGTGGGCCGGCCTGGGAGATCTGGAGCGGCTTTTCAGGCGGATCTTTCCTGAAAACTCCATAAAAAATGATTAAATCGAGGCTCCCGCCTCGCTGCTGCGTTATACTGGTTTCATGCAATTTAAAACGATTTTTTTTGATATTGACGAAACGTTGTACCCGGTCGGCTCCGAATTTGTTAACGTTTTTTCGAAACGCATGGATCAGTTTATCGACGAACGTTTCGCGGCCGGCGAGCTGGGAACGGCAAAGCCGGATCGGAACCAGCTTTTTAAAAAGCACGGCGCGACCGCGAAGGGCTTAGCGCTCGAATACGGGATTGATACGTTTGATTTTATGCACTATGTCAACGATTTTCCGATCAACGAATATTTATACCCTGATCCGACGGTTCGGGAGATGATTTTACGGATCCCGATGAATCGGTATCTGTTGACGAATGCCGATCGGTTTCATGCCAACCGTGTTCTCCGCGCGCTGAACCTGTCCGACTGCTTCGACGGTATGATCGATTCGATCGACCTGTTCCCGGAAATTAAGCCCTCGCCGTTTGCTTTTGAATTCGCGCTTCGGATTACGAAACAGGCGGATCCGAAAGAATGTATTTTTGTTGATGATAAGGATTATAATATTTCGGCTGCGCATGAGATCGGTTTTTTTGCGGTTCAGGTCGGGCCGAAGCGGCTTTCGGAAAAAGCGGACGCACAGATCGGTCGGCTGATCGATCTGCCGAAGCTGGGACTGTATCAGGAGCGGGAGACGGCGAATCGTGATTAGCCTGATTCGTTACGCAATCAGAAGGTTTGGAGAAACAATGAAAGATAAATCGATAAAAATAGTTGCAATAGTAGTTATTACGGTCAGTTTTTTGGCCATCGGGTTCAGTTCCGGCGTAATTATCGGTTCGTTAGTTGGGCGCGCGCCGGTGGAGGTTTCGGCGGCGGGAAGCGGCGTTCTGTCGCAGATCGATTTCAGCGAACTGAGCAATATCGGAAATGCGGACGCCGAGGCGGATGCGGAGACGACTGAGCCCGAAGAAATGGACATGGGGCCGTTTTGGGAAGCGTACGAAATCCTGAAGGAATTCTACGTGGACCAGCCGCTCGATAACGACGCGCTCGTCGAGGGGGCGATCGAGGGCATGGTTAAATCGTTAGGCGATCCGCATACGCGTTATTCCGACGCCGAAAGTTATCAGGCAGAACTTGCCTACATGGAAGGCGAAGAATATGAAGGAATTGGCGCGTGGGTCGACTTATCCGGCGATTATGTGCGCGTGACGTCGCCGATGCACGGGAGTCCGGCCGAGGCGGCTGGACTACGTCCGCGCGATCTCGTTATCGCGATCGACGGCGAGGATCAGACTGGCGAAGATCTGAATCTTTCGCTATCGAAGATTAAGGGCCCGGAAGGAACGAAGGTTGTTCTGACAATCAAGCGCGGCGAGGAAGAACCGTTTGACGTCGAGATTATTCGCGCGCGGATGACGACGCCCATGGTGATTTGGGAGATGCGGGACGGTGATATCGCGTATATCGAACTGACGCAGTTCGGCGAATCGACCGTCGAAGAGCTGGAAAAAGCGATCGACGAGCTCCTTCCGCAGGAGCCGAAGGGGATCGTTCTCGACTTGCGGAACAACGGCGGAGGCTATGTCGATGCCTGCGTTTCGGTCGCGGAGGAGTTTCTCCCGAAGGGGTCGCTCGTATTAATCGAGAAAAACGGCGATGGAACGCTGGTCGATTATAAAACGCGCTTTACTGGGCAGGCGCAGGATATCCCGATGGTCGTCCTGGGAAACGATGGAACGGCTTCTGCTTCAGAAATCCTGATCGGCGCGCTGCAGTATTATCATCGCGCGATTTTCGTCGGAACGCAGACGTACGGGAAGGGCACGATGCAGATTCAACCGGAGCTTTCGAACGGCGGGGCTGTGTCGGTGACGATTGCGCGCTGGCTGACGTCGGGCGGCGATTCGATCCATGACGCGGGGATTACGCCCGATATCGTCGTCGAGCGGACGGAAGAGGATTATAAGAATGAGATCGACGCTCAATATAATAAAGCGGTTGAGCTGTTGCGGCAGGGGGTAAAGCCAGAGGATCTCGAGCCGATTCCGGCGCCTGCCGGAGGCGAAACGGACGGGCTCCCAGACGAAGGAAGCGAGCTGTAGCGTCTGTTGAGACTGGGCAGTGAGACCGGGCAGTGTAAATGCGGCCGGAGAAGCTGGCAACGACCGCATTTACCTTTTCGGTTTACATTTCATGTTGAGGCACGATTTTGTCGAAATCAGTCTTTACACTCACGATATTCTTTAGTAGAATAAAAGTGTTAAGTGCAGCGATCAAAAATGCCTGAGACCGGATATGTTTGAAAATTTAACCGAACGACTGAATACGATTTTTGCGGGACTGACGCGGCGCGGAAAGTTATCCGAGGAGGATGTTAACGCCGCAATGCGCGAGGTGCGTCTGGCTTTATTAGAAGCGGACGTGCATTATTCGGTCGTCAAAACTTTCGTGGCGTCGGTCAGGGAACGGGCGGTTGGCGTCGAGGTTTCAGCTGCGCTGAACCCGGGCCAGATGGTTATCAAGATCGTCAATGAGGAGCTGGTTAAAACGCTCGGCCCGGCGGAAAGGCTCAACCTGACGGGCGAGAAGCCGCGCGTGGTGATGTTCGTGGGGCTTCAGGGCTCCGGAAAGACGACGCATACCGCTAAGGTCGCGAAAAAACTCCGTTCGCTGGGCGAACGCGTCCTTATGGTCGCGGCCGATCCGTACCGCCCGGCGGCGGTTAAACAGCTTCAAACGTTAGGCGAGCGGATCGGCGTTGAAGTCTTCTATCAGGAGGGCGTCAAACCGCCGGAGCTTTCCAAACGCGCGATTGAATACGGCCTCAAAGGGGGCTTTTCGGTTATCCTGATCGATACGGCGGGGCGTTCGCAGCTGGACCAGCAGCTGATGGACGAGCTGCGCGCGATTCAGAAAGCCACGAATCCGAAAGACGTTCTCCTCGTCGTGGATTCCATGATCGGGCAGGAGGCGCTTCATGTCGCCGAAGGATTCCGCGATACAGTCTCGATTACCGGCTTGATCCTGACGAAGATGGACGGCGATTCGCGCGGCGGGGCTGCGATCTCGATTCGCTCGGTAACCGGCGTTCCGATTAAGTTTCTGGGGACCGGCGAAGGCGTCGACGCGCTCGAGGTATATGATCCCGGACGATTATCTTCCCGAATCCTGGGAATGGGTGATATTATTGGATTAATTGAGAAGGCGGAATCCGCTTATTCGGAAAAATCCATGGAACAGGCCGGACGAATGATGTCCGGGCGGTTCACGCTCGAGGATTTCGCTGACCAGCTGCGCCAGGTTAAGAAGATGGGCCCGATTCAGCAGATTTTAGGCATGCTCCCCGGACAGTTGGGCCAGGCGGCGAAACAGATCGACCCGAAAGCCGCCGATAAGAGCCTGAAGATGACCGAGGCGATTCTCTCTTCGATGACGAAAAAAGAACGGCTCAACCCGGATATCCTGAACGCCGGGCGGAAACGACGGATCGCGGCGGGTTCGGGAACGGAGGTTCAGGACGTCAATCGACTGCTCAAGCAGTTTCGCGAGTCGCAGAAGATGATGAAAACGTTACAAAAAACAGGTGGAAAGGGTCTTTCCAATCTGTTTCGCTGATATGTACAGCTCAGAGGCTCAGACCCTGCGTAATTCCTTCAGCGCAACCCTCGTGCTCGGGCTACAAACAGCGAATTTAGAAAGCAATAGAATAAGTTAGAAGGAAATGGAGAATTAACTCAATTATGGTTCGTATTCGTTTGCGCCGCAACGGCTTAAAAGGTCAGGCTTCTTATCGGATTATTGCGGCGGATAAGGAAAGCCCGCGCGACGGTCGTTTTCTCGAGATTCTGGGCAGCTACAACCCGCGTACGGAACCGTTCGATTTCAAAGTCAAAGAAGAACGGGTTTATCATTGGATGAAAAACGGGGCGCAGCCGAGCGAGTCCGTCGCGAAATTATTCAAGAGCGTCGGCTTGGACGAACGCTTCGCGCGGTATAAGGCCGGAGAAGCTTTGGAAACCGTTCTCGCGGAAGCGGCGGAGTATTACGCCAACCGGACGGTCAATCCGAAGACTCGCCAGATCAAGACCGCTTAAGTTAACAATGGTATCTGAAAAGGGGGGGACATTGCAGCGAAACACATCCGGCAAAACCGATCCGACGAAATCGTTAGTTGAATATATTGCCCTTTCGCTTGTTGATGACCCGAGCAGCGTAAAAGTTACGCAGCAGCGCAGCGGGAACCGGATCCGTTTGGAGCTTCAGGTCGCGAAAGAAGATATGGGGCGGATTATTGGAAAGTCCGGCAAGGTTGCAAACTCGATTCGGGTTTTGCTGCGGGTTGCTTCGAACCGGAGCGATCGGAACGTCACGCTCGACGTTTTGGAGCCGAATCACTGAGTTTCCTGAACCGGAACATGGCAGATTCACGAAACGGAACATTTGACAGGGAATCAGGCTCATCGATCAACGGTGAGCCTGAGTTTGTTTGCGTTGGGAAGATTCATCGCGCGCATGGAATTGAGGGCGAGGTCGTTTTAAACCCGATGACCGATTTCCCGGAGAGGATTCGCCGTGGAAAAATTCTTTTCGCCGGAGAGCTGAAGCGGCCGCTGACCGTTCGGACAGTCCGGCAAAAGCCACCGTACCTGCTCGTTCGATTCAACGAACTCACGAGCTCGGAGGAAGCGAACGAATTCCGGAACCAGTTCGTCTTTGTTCCTGTCGCCGGGCTTCCGCCGCTCCCCGACGGCGAATACTATTTTCATCAGCTGATCGGGTTGGACGCTGTAGACGAGCGGGGCGAACCGGTCGGCGTTCTCAGCGAAATTCTTGAAACCGGGGCGAACGACGTTTACGTTCTGCGTGCCGGCGATGGAAGCGAAAAGCTGATTGCCGCGATTCCGGAAAACGTACTGCGGGTCGATCTCAGCGCCCGGACGATTTGGGTCCGCGTTCCGGAAGCATATTCCGCGGAGTAAAAAACGGGCGTGTTTCCTGATTTGAAATATCGGATCGCGTTTTCCCATATTCGTGGGATCGGCGCGGTTCGATTTAAGCTTTTAGCCGAACGGTTCGGTTCCTACGAGGAGGCCTGGCGAGCCGATCTTCGGGCGCTGAAAGAAGCGGGTCTTCCCGATTCGCTGGTTCAGGCCGTGCTGACGGAGCGGAAAAAGACCGATCCCGACGCGTTAGTCGCCGCGATCGAACGTAAAGGAATCAATGTTATCTGCATCGACGATCCGATGTATCCCGCGCTCTTGAAAGAGATCGCCGCCCCGCCTCCGATCTTATACGTCCGGGGCATGCGCGAGGTTTTCGCTCGGAAGGCGGTCGCGATCGTCGGTACGCGGATGATGACCAGTTATGGGAAGGCGGTTGCGTCGGAAACTGCGAAGGCGATGGCTGAGAGCGGGGTCGTCGTCGTTTCCGGTCTGGCGCGCGGCGTCGACGGTGCGGCGCATGCGTCGGCGCTCGCTTCGAGCGGCGATACGATCGCCGTTTTAGGGTCTGGCGTCGACGTTATATATCCCGCGGATCATTCTCATTTGGCGGCCCAGATCGTTCGTCATGGCGCGCTCGTCAGCGATTACCCGCCGGGAACGCAGCCCGAACGTCAGAATTTTCCCCCACGCAATCGGATCATCTCCGGTTTGTCTGTCTGCACGATCGTTATTGAAGCCGGTGAAAAATCAGGGTCGCTGATTACCGCGCGCTTCGCCGCCGAGCAGGGACGGGAAGTTTTCGTCGTTCCTGGAAACCTGCGTGCGCCGCAGTCGGTCGGGACCAACCGGCTGATTCGCGATGGCGCGAGATCGATGCTGTCGATTGAGGACGTCCTGAGTTACCTGGAGACGGCGTCGCCATCGGGCACGGACAGGCCGTTTTTACCCAGGCAGCAGCAGATCGCGTTTGAAGAGCCGATGGAACGGGAGATTATTGAATTAATTCAGAACGAACCGCTGCATGTCGACGAGATCGCGCGTATTTTGAAAATTCCCAGCGGCGTTTTGGGCGCGAAAATGACGCTCCTGGAGCTTAAGGGCTTCATCGATCAGGTTGCTCCAAACGTATATCAGAAGAACTTATCGCTTTTTTGAGCTGCAAGGGCCGCGCGTTCGTCCGAATTTTTATCAATTGCCTTGATTAATTTTGCGGCTCATGGCAGGATTGATCAATGTGGCTCAGATTCTGCAAGGATAGTTCAGGGACAAGGGCGAGGAGGAAGCAT
Organism: Anaerolineaceae bacterium oral taxon 439; assembly: GCA_001717545.1. Taxonomy (NCBI): domain Bacteria; kingdom Bacillati; phylum Chloroflexota; class Anaerolineae; order Anaerolineales; family Anaerolineaceae; species Anaerolineaceae bacterium oral taxon 439. Next base: position 1,471,073 of record CP017039.1, read on the forward strand.
GAATGAACATTATTATGCGATGATTTTAGCGGGCGGCGGGGGTTCGCGCTTATGGCCGTTATCACGCGGATCGAAACCGAAACAGATGCAAAAAATTGGCGGCGAGCGGAGCATGTTCCAACTGACGGTAGACCGTTTGACCGAGTCGCTTCCGATCGAGAACGTGTACGTCCTGACGACGGCGGCTCAAAGCGTCGAGCTGTCCGCGCAGGTTCCGGAAATCCCTGAAGAGAATTTTATTCTGGAATCAAAGCCGAAGGGAACGGCGAGCGTCATTGGTTTAGGCGCGGTTCATCTTATCCGCCGCGATCCTGACGCGGTTCTGGCGGTCCTGCCCTCGGATCATTTTATTAAGAACGGCAGGCTGTTTACCGAGCTGCTGGATCAGGCGTACGTCGCGGCGAAAGACCGGCATATTGTCACGATCGGGATTGAGCCGACGTTTCCCTCGACCGGGTATGGCTATATTGAAGAGGGTGATCGGCTCGATTATGACTTCCCGATTCATTCGGTCCGGCGCTTCCGCGAAAAGCCGGACGCGGCGACGGCCAGGGCTTTTTTCGACAGCGGAAAATTCTGGTGGAACGGCGGGATGTTTATCTGGACTGCGCGGCGAATCCTGGACGAAATCGGGCTCCATTTACCCGACCTGTCGGCGAAGCTGACCGCGATCGCGGAAGCGATTGGCAGTGATGGATATGAACGATGTTTCCAGGAGAACTGGGACGCGATTACGCCGATGACAATCGATTACGGGGTTCTTGAAAAGGCCCGGGATATTGTCTTTCTTCCGGCCCGGGGATTAGGCTGGAACGATATTGGCTCCTGGGATTCGCTTTTTGACGTTTTGGACGCGGACGCGGACGGGAATATCCAGCTCGGCGGCGAGCGGCTGTCGATCGATTCGTCCGGAACGCTGACCGGGACGGACGATCCGGGAAAAATGATTGTGACGATCGGGGTAAAAGACATGATCGTATATGAAAGCGGGAACGCGATTTTAGTCTGTTCACGTGCGGAGGCACAGCGGGTTCGGCAGGCTGTCGATCAATTAAAGGCCGCAGGTAAAGCCGAGCGCCTTTAGGCGCGCAGTGCCTTTGGTACAAAGACGAAGAAAAACCGAGGGGTAGAGTTGGAAGCTTATTGTCTGAAATGTAAACAAAAGCGAGAAATGAACGATCCGGTCGCCGGATTCATGAAAAACGGAGCGCCGGTAACGAAAGGTACATGTTCGGTCTGCGGCTCCAGAATGAACCTGGTGGGGCTGACTGACGCACATGCGGGGCTGGAGCGTCCGATCGTTGCGCCGAAGGAATCGAAGCCGGCGGCTAAAGCGAAGACGGGCATGAAACCCGGCTCGAAAAAAAATGTGAAAGCGAAAGCGGGAACGAAGGGATCCGCTTCCACTGCCGGAAAACGCTCTGCGTCGGCGAAGGGAAAAAAGCTCGTTATTGTTGAATCGCCGGCGAAAGCGAAAACCGTCGGTAATTTTTTAGGGAAGGAGTACGTTGTCAAGGCGTCGATCGGGCATGTTCGCGACCTGCTCCGGTCGACGCTATCGGTCGATGTCGACCATGATTTCGAGCCGACGTACCGTGTCCCGAACGAAAAACGGGCGCTGGTTAAGGAGCTTAAATCGTTAGCCGCGAGCGCGGATAAAATTTTTCTGGCGACCGATCCGGATCGCGAGGGTGAAGCAATCGCGTGGCACCTGAAAGAGTCGACGGAAATGGACCCGGGCGCGATCGAGCGGGTCGTTTTCCACGAGATTACGAAGCCTGCGATTGCGGACGCGTTCGCGAACCCACGGGAAATTGATATGAATCTTGTCGACGCGCAGCAGGCGCGCCGGATCCTTGATCGGCTCGTTGGTTATAAGCTGAGCCCGCTGCTTTGGAGCAAGGTCCAGCGAAAGCTCTCAGCCGGGCGGGTTCAATCGGTCGCGGTTCGGCTTGTCGTCGACCGGGAGCGTGAAATTGAAGGATTCGTTCCGGTTGAATACTGGTCGATTACGGCGGAGCTTTGCCCCGAAGGCTCGGAAAAGAAGACCTTTTTCTCCCGCCTGGTTAAGATCGACGGTGCGGACCCGGTTTTATCGACCGAGGCCGACGTCGAGGAGCATCTTTCAAAGCTCCGATCGGCGGCGTTTACGGTCGATTCGGTTAAGCGCGGCGTTCGCCGGCGCAGGCCGTCCCCCCCGTTCACGACGTCAACGCTTCAGCAGGAAGCCTCCAGGAAGCTGGGCTTTACCGCGAAGAAAACGATGGCCGTTGCACAGCAGCTCTACGAGGGAGTAGATATTCCCGGGGAAGGTTCGGTCGGTCTGATTACGTACATGCGTACCGATTCGACGAATGTTTCAACGGAGGCGCAGCGCGAAGCGCGGACGCTGATCGAGTCTCGTTTCGGGTCCGCTTATTTACCGGCGAAATCGCCGGAGTACAGGACCCGGTCGCAGCGGGCGCAGGAGGCGCATGAAGCGATTCGTCCGACGAGCTGCCTCCGGCATCCGGACGAGATCAAGGATAGCCTGCAGCGCGATCAGCACCGCCTGTACCAGCTCGTCTGGCAGCGGTTCGTCTCGTCGCAGATGGAAGACGCCGTTTACGACACTGTGACTGTCGACGTGCTTGGGAAAAGCGAGGCGCGCGCGTATTTATTTCGCTCGTCCGGTTCCAGACTGAAGTTCCAGGGATTTTTAGCGGTTTACGAGGAGAGTCTCGACGAAGACGCGAAAAAAGAGGATATCGACGCGAAACAGTTTATTGAGGGCCTTGACGTTGGGACCGCGCTTAAGCTGATCCGGCTTCTCCCTGAACAGCATTTCACACAGCCGCCGGCGCGGTACACGGAAGCGACGCTCGTTAAAGCGCTCGAAGAAAACGGGATCGGCCGTCCTTCAACCTATGCGTCGATATTAACGACGATTCAGGCGCGCGGATACGTCGTTCGCGAGGCGAAGCGGCTTTATCCGACCGAAACCGGTACGCTCGTTACGGATTTACTCGTCGGAGCGTTTCCGGACGTTATGAACGTTGGGTTCACGTCGGAGATGGAAGACGAATTGGATTCGATCGCCGGAGGAGAGGAGCAATGGCAAAAGGTCGTCGCGGAATTTTACCGTGAATTTGAGCCTGCGCTGACCGCTGCGCTGAATAATTTACCGAAGACGAAGATCGAACCGGAGAAGATCGGGCGCGCCTGTCCTGAATGCGGAAAGGATCTGGTGATCCGAAACGGACGATTCGGAAAGTTCATTTCGTGCAGCGGGTTCCCCGGCTGCCGGTACACGGAACAGATCCTGGAGAAGATCGACGTCGCCTGCCCGAAATGCGGTAAGGATTTAATCGTTCGCCGTTCTCGAAACGGGCGGACGTTTTACGGCTGTTCCGGATATCCGGACTGCGACTTTACGACCTGGAAACGCCCGGTTCAGCTGAAATGCCCGAATTGCGGCGGGCTGTTGGTCGACCAGTCCCAGTCGAAGCTGAAATGCCTGGATTGCGGAAGCGATTTTGATAAGGAAATCCTTGAAAAAGGGTAACGGGCTTAGCCGAGCTGATTGGAGGGATGCATGATCGAATCATTCAAATCTTTCGCACGTAAATCGCCGTTAATCGCCGGAGCCCTGATCGGGGCGGTCGCCGTCGGGATCCTGTTCCTGATCGGATCGCTCCTGACCGGCCCGAGGACTGAATTTGGGAGCGCGGCAACGATTCTTAAGGAGGACTACCTGCGGCTGGCGATCGACGAATTCGCACAGAGCGGCGATGGTGCGCGTGCCCGCTGGCGCTACGAACGACTTGGGAGCGAAGGGCCGGGCCTGCTGACGCTTTTGAAAAATGATCTGCTGACCGATCCTGCGACACTTTTGAATTTTGCGCGCGCGGTGGGAGACGACGTCCTGATTGCTGCGGAACCGGCGGCAGCGCCGCGTCCGGCGAACGGCGGATTCTCGGTTATCGGTTGGATCCTGACGCTGCTCGTGCTGATCCTGGCCGCGGGGTTCGTTTACCTGTTCCTGACCGATCCGAAACGGAAGGCATCGGCGGACGCGCTGCGAGCGAAGCTGGAAAAAGTCTTTTCCCGGTTTTATCGGAAGTCCGCGCCGCGCGGCGACCGGCGGCCTGATCCTGAGGCGCCGTCGATTAATTACCGGGAGAACCCGTTTAAACTTCAGGATTATCCGCCGACGCCATCCACGGCAGCGCAGGGCATTCCGCCCGTGAAGAACGCGGCTTCCGTCGTCGCCGAGGAGCCATCACCGCGAGGCGGCTCACGGTCTGCTGCGGCGTCGCTGCCGGAGGACGCAATGCCGGAACTGACGGATGTAACGGATACTTTGGCGTCCCAGACGGCTGAGACGGCTGTGAGGTCCACCGCTGGCGCGTCGGCAGCTTTTTTTCAGGATGTTCGCGAGGAACGGCGTGCGGCGCGCCGGACAGACAATGGATCGGTGACCTCCGTGGGGTCTTCGTCCGCTTCCCCGGATATCCCCGAGTTCCTGAAGGGCGAAGAAGCGGCGCTCTCCGAACCGGAGACTGCTGCGGCCGACGATCCCGATTTTTACGCGGAGGACCGGCTTCCAGCGGATCAGCTCCATTCGAAGCCGGACCACGAGTCATTCGCGTTTTATGAGCCGCCGCGTCCGGTTTTGGCGGGCGTGCCGGAGCCTGAGCCGGAATCGGGCGACGAAGCGGACGCCGGGTTCAGCCCTGCCTGTAACGATGCTATGATCGATGATCAGATAGCCGACGATGACAACCAGGACAGCGATGTTCCGAACGACGATTTCCTGGAAGACGCAGGCAGCGGCGATGAAGCTGAACCGTTCGCAGCGGATATGCAGCGCGAGGTTGGGAGGGGCGAGGAGCTCCCGCCCTGGGAAGATTCGCCGGCTGCCGGAGCGCAGGCGATCGACGCGATTGAATTTAAGCTTGAAAATCGTGAGAGCGGAGCTGCGGATGGGCGCGAACCAGCGCTGGAAGCGAAGTCTGATCCGGTGGAGCCGGCGCCGTCGGTCGGTTCGGAGGACGATTCGCTTCAGCATGACGGCGGCGAAAGCCTCCCAGAGTCCGTTCCGGAGCCGATCCATGTTGTGCGCTCGGATAACCTGAATCTTCCGCTGGTGCACTATAAAGCGGTCTATCGGTTGGGCGACGATTTGTTTGATGAGACGTTTTCGATTGATGAAATGGACGATGAGTTTATCGGCGAATGCGGGATTGGAATCGCGGAGACGATAAACTCGACCGAACCCAAGGCGGTTACTGCGTTCGAGGCGTGGCTTTTTGATCGTCAGGATACGATGACGCCGACGTTTTTCATGTTGAGCGAATACGCCTATCAGCAGCCGGAGATGTTAGAGCGGCTGAAAAACAAGGGGCAGTACGGCTTGATGGAGGTTGGACAGTCGTACGTGATCGAAACGTTTGCATTGAAAATGACGCTGACGATTCTGGAAATTGTTTATGGAACCGAATCGTCCGATCCGAAAAGTTATTTTGACCGCGTCGTGTTCGACGTGGAGGTCGTCCGTCGGTAGGAAACAGCCTTGAAATCATAGTGACGCGGGGAAACGATGCGCCCTCCGATTGTCAGGCTTTACGTCCGGCGTCGGAGGGCGATTTTATTTTTTTAATCTTGAAAAGAAGTGGTTTAGCTTTCGCGGATTTCAAGAATCTTGAATTTGATTTCTCCGTTTGGCGCCTGAGCAGTGACAACGTCCCCGACTTTCTTTCCGAAGAGCGCGGCGCCGATCGGCGAACGGAAAGAGATCTTCCCCTGAGCAGGGTCGGATTCCTGTGAGCCGACAATCCGGTATTCCTCCGGGTCTTCCCCGTCCTCGGCGATCAGGACGGTCGAGCCGATATTGACCGCGCCTTTTTCGCGCTGAACGTCGTCGATCAAAACGACGTTCCCGAGAAGCGTTTCGAGTTCACGGATCCGCCCTTCGGTGAAGGCTTGTTCTTCTTTGGCTGCGGTGTAATCCGCGTTTTCTGAAAGGTCGCCCTGTTCGATCGCGAAACGCAGCCGCTTCGCGATCGCGGGACGACGATTATTCGTTAAATCGTCTAATTCCGCCTGCAGATCCTGCTGACCTTGATAAGTTAAATAAGTTGGCTCCTGCGTCATGATACGTCTCTCCTCTTGCTTGCGTTATGGAATAAACGAAGGATCGAACAGTTTTCGAACCTGACTTAAGGCGTAGCGATCGGTCATTCCGGCGATATAGTCGCAAATCGTTCGTTCAAGTCCTCTTTCTTCGATATTCTTCTGGATATGCGTCGGCAGCAGGCGCGGTTCTTTTTGAAACGTCTGGAAAAGCCGGGTGATCATCTGTTCCGCCTTATGTGACATGCGCATGACCCGGTAATGACGGTAAAAATTTGCGAACAGGAAGTCCTTCAGTTCCCGGTTCTGAAGCCGCTGCGTTTCGCTGTTACAGATTACATTATAAGGCAGTCTCTGTAACTCGTCTACTGATTGGATATGGGCTTCTTTAATTCTCGATTCGGTCGAGTAAAAAACGTCAGAAACGATATTATTCGTCAGTGCGTTGATGAGGCGATGCCGGTCGAGATCGGTAAACTCCGGACCGACCCAGCCGACCTGGTTGACCAGCTCCCGCCAGATCAGCAGATCGCGGCACTGATCCGGCGACAGAATACCGGATCGGAGCCCGTCGTCGAGGTCGTGCGCTGAGTAGGCGATTTCGTCCGCGGCGTTTGCGATCTGCGCTTCGAGTCCGCCGCGCAGGTCGGGCGAGTATTCAGCGATTGCGGCTTTATCGTACTCGGTCTCATGCTTCGCGATTCCTTCGAGCGTCTCGTAGCAGAGATTCAGGCCCGGGAATGCCTCATATCGGCGTTCGAGGAAGGTAACGATCCGGAGCGTCTGTTCGTTATGATCGAATGAGCCGAAATCGATCATGAGGTTCGCCAGCGTAGCTTCGCCCGCGTGGCCGAACGGCGGATGACCGAGATCATGCGCCAGACAGATCGATTCGACCAGGTCCTCGTTTGCGCCGAGGGCGCGCGCGAGCGTCCGGCCGATCTGCGCGACTTCGAGCGTATGCGTCAGGCGCGTCCGGTAATAATCGCCCTCGTCGTTGACGAAAACCTGCGTTTTATATTCAAGCCTTCGGAACGATGTGGTGTGGATGATGCGGTCTTTATCGCGTTGGAACGGGCTGCGAAACTCATGCTCATTTTCAAAATGCTTCCGACCTTTTGTGTCTTTTGATCGGAAGCCGTATGGCGCGACTGTGATTTCTTCGCGGCGGCGAAATGCGAGTGCGGATGCGTAGTTCATCTTAATTCCTCCTTATTCATGCTGGTTCCGGCGTTCGTCAATCTCAGGCAGCGGTTATGATCGTTCCGGCCCGCTCACCCGACAGGGCCCGTTCGATTGCCCCCGGCTTGTCCCCGGAAAAAATCAGGGCTTCTTTCACGGTTCCGCTGCGGAGAAAACCGGCGACAGCGTCGATTTTTGACTTCATGCCTCCGGTTACGTCGGGATAAATCGATTCTTTTACATATTGTAATTCGTAATCCTGATTAAGCGGAAGGGAAATTTCGCGGATCGGTTTTTCCCGGATTGGAAAGTCCGAATATATTCCATCTTCGATTCCGGCCAGAAGGACGCGCGACGGTTCCTGGAGTCGTTCGAGTATCGCGCCGAAAAGGTCTTCTGTCGAAACGATCGTTCCGCCGCGGACAGAATCGAAAGCTGTATCGCCGAAGACGAGCGGGATCAGCCCGTTGTCGAACGCGCGAATTAATGGCCCCAGATCCCATTCGACGATTCTCCCGTCGGTGCAGCGGATCCCGTCCATTGCGGTAAACGAGAGAACCGGGAGCCCAACCTCGCGCAGCGCGTCCAGGACGAGGCGGTTCAGCGCCGTCGCGTCTGAATGCACCTCGGCGAAGCCGCGCCATTCTTCGACGCTGTGAACGCCGGACCGGGTCTGGTATTTTTTGGCTGGAATATGACCGAACGATCCGGAGCCATGACCGAGGATCAGCCGGCAGTCCGTTCCGGCGTTCCGGCGGCAGGCGGCGATTTCAAGCGCAATCCGGCTGAGCGTTTCACGGCGCAGCGTTTTCGCTTTCGCTTTCTCGGTAATCAGGGAGCCCCCCAGTTTCAGCAGCTGGATCATAGGCGGATGATGGCCCCTGCGCGCGTGAGCTCTTCGGCAATCGTTTTCTTTTCGGTGTCGTTACGCGCTAATACGACGAAATTGCCCCCGCGCCCCGCGCCGGTCAGTTTTGCGCCAATTGCTCCGGCGCCGCGCGCGATCGCGAGGAACCGGTCAAGTTCGGCGCAGGATACGTTCAGCTCCTGCAGGAGCCGCTGATTCTCGTTCATCAACGCTCCGATTTCGTCGATCCGATTCTTGTGGAGGGCGGCTGCGGCGCGTTTGGAGATTGATCCGATTGCGTCGATGATCGGTTTATTCCGCGGATAGTCCCGGCGAACGCCTGTAACGATGTCGATCGTACTGGCCTTAATCCCGGTATCCGCGATCAGGATCGGCAGCTGTCCGTTCGAGCGGATCGGGCGGACGGGCTGGCCGCGGGTAAAGAAAATCGACTGCTCATAGGCGATCACCGTATTGTCGATCCCGGAGGGTGCGCCATGATAGATCTTTTCAATTTCGAACGCGATCGCCGATACCTCCGCCTCGTCCGGCGACAGTCCGAATCTCCGCGCAAAGGCGCGGATGATCGCGACGGAAACCGCCGCGCCGGAGCCTAATCCGGCCGCGACCGGAATTGAAGACTCGATTTCAAGCCGGCCGTTCCGTGGGAGGCTTTTCCCGAACCGCAGGCAGAGCAGTTCTAAAAGCTTTCGCTGCGGATGCGTTTCCGGGAGCGCGTCCGGCGGCGAGTCCAAGCCGATCGATCTGGAAACGATCCGGAACCCGGGGTTTTCAGGACCGTCGATCAGCGCGGCGAACGCGCGCAGCGCGGGAAGCGGGATCGCGATTCCAGGCTGCCCATAGACGACGGCATGTTCCCCGAAGAGAATCGTTTTCGCCGGCGCGGAGGCGAATTGGGTAAGGCGGTTTTTATCCATGAAAATACAGCGCGTAAACAACGATTGCGGCGTAGATCAGGAGCGTCGCCTGAAACGGACGGTCGGAAAGCAGGATTTCTTCCGGAGCGTCGCCTTCGTTCTCCTGATAGATCAGGTACTGATAGCGGAAGATCCCGTAGACGACGACTGGAATCGTCAGCATCATCAGGTTGTTCCCGGGGAGCGTCGGGCCTGAGAACGTGTACAGCGAATAGGACAGGATCGTAATCGACGAAACGATCGTGATCAGCTGATCCAGCAGGGTAACGCTGTACCGCGAGAGCGCAGGACGGACGACGTCCTTCTCGATATCCGTCCGGATCATCTCGCTCCGGCGTTTCCCGAACCCCAGGAAAAGAGCGATCATGAACGTCATCAGGTAAAGCCAGGGCGAGAAAACCTTAACGCTGATCAGCGATAATCCGGCGATGACGCGCAGGATAAATAAACAGCCGATCAGGATGACATCGACGATGACCTCATTCTTGAGAAATTTCGTGTAGATGATGTTGATCGTGATAATTGCCAGTTCGGCTTGGAAAAAGCCGAGCGAGAGCTGGAATCCGAGGCAGAGCGAGACTGCCGTCAGCGCGAGGGCAAGGATAATGGCGTTGACGGGCGGAACCTCGCCGTTAGCGAGCGGCCGGTTTTTCTTTTTCGGGTGCGCCCGGTCGGCTTCAAGATCGTTCAGGTCGTTGAAGATGTACGTTGCTGCGTACAGCGCGCAGAGCAAGGCGAAGCCGGCGAGCGTTTTCAGGAAAGAACTCTTCAGGCGAAGTTGTCCGTCGAAGACGAGGGGAATGAAGATGAAAACGTTCTTTGCCCATTGTTTCGGACGAATCAATTTCAGATATGGTTTAATAACCGTCATATCCAGATTATAATCGTTTGAGCCGATGCGGCTTGAAATCGGCCGAAATAAGACTTATCAGGACTGGACACGATATGGAAAAGAAGCGCCTGGATTTAATTCTGGTTGAACGCGGGTTGGCGGAGAGCCGTACCGCCGCGCAGAAGATTATCATGGCCGGGGAAGTCCGCGTCAATGGGAACATGATCATTAAGCCGTCGGTTCCGGTAACCGAAACCGATGAAGTCACGGTCGACCGCGGGCCGCGGTTCGTATCGCGCGGCGGAGAAAAAATGGCGGGGGCGTTGGAAGCGTTCCAGCTGGACGATTTAAGCGGGCTGACCTGCGTCGACGTCGGTTCGTCTACCGGCGGGTTTACCGACTGCCTGCTGCAGCATGGCGCGGCGAAGGTTTACGCGATTGACGTTGGTTATGGACTGCTGCATTGGAAGCTTCGGCAGGACGATCGGGTCGTCGTGATGGAGAAGACGAACGCGCGCGAGGTTAAGGGGTTTCCGGAGCCGGTCCAGCTGGCGGTTGTCGACGCGTCGTTTATTTCTTTGAAGATCATGCTGCCCGTGATTCGGGAGTGGTTCGGGGATGGAGACGGAATGGTTTTAGCGCTGATCAAGCCGCAGTTCGAAGCCGGACGGGAAGAGGCGGCGCGTGGGGCGGGGGTTATTCGCGATCCGGCGATTCATCGGCGCGTTCTCGACGAGATTCTGGCGTTCGCGACGGAGAGCGGCTGGGGCGTAGGCGGATTGGTCCGTTCGCCGCTGAAGGGACCGAAGGGAAATACGGAATTTTTCATGCGGCTGACGACGAAAGCGCGGACGGTTGACAGGGGGAGGCTGATTCGCGAGGCGATGCGCAGGTGCTGGGAGGCGGATTCAGGATTCTGACGCTTCGGCTCGGTCGAAAACGACCTGATACCCTTTCGCGCCATACATGAGCGAACGGTTCACGCGGGCGATCGTCGCGGTCGACGCGCCGGTCTGCTGAACGATTTCGTTAAATTTTTTGCCTTCCGCGAGCAGCTTCGCGACTTCGAACCGCTGCGCAATGGATTGCAGCTCTTTACGCGTACAGAGATCATCAAAAAAGCGTAAACATTCCTCCCGGTCTTTCAGCGACAGAATTGCGTCGCAAAGATTGTTGATCGCATCAGATTGATCATGCATAGGCTTGTTCATTGTTCCTTCGCCTGAATCTCTCAGCGCTGCAATTTCTGCAGGAACGCTTTGGTTCGTTCGTTATTCGGGTTGGCGATCAGGTCCGCCATTCCCTCTTCAATTATAACGCCTCCATCCATGAAAACGACGCGGTCGGAAACGACCTTCGCGAATTCGATTTCATGCGTCACGATCACCATCGTCATTTTTTCATCGGCAAGCGATCGAATGACTTTCAGGATTTCACCGGTCAGTTCAGGGTCCAGAGCGGAGGTGGGTTCGTCGAAAAAGAGGATCTCAGGATTCATTGCCAACGCCCGCGCGATTGAGACGCGCTGCTGCTGGCCGCCGGAGAGCTGGTAGGGGAACGCGTCTTTCTTATCGCTGAGCCCCATCTTGTTCAGCAGCGCCATGGCTTCGGCTTCGGCGTCTTTTTTCGTCCGTCCCCCGACGCAGATCGGCGCGTCTGTGATATTGCGCAGAACGGTAAAATGCGGAAAGAGGTTGAAATTCTGGAAGACGAGGCCGAATTTCCGGCGGCAGCTCCGCAGCGTGTCCTCGCTTTCGTAAACCGTCTTTCCAGAGACGTCGTTTTTCGCGATCACGCGCGAATCGTACGCGATTTCGCCCGCGTTCAGCCGCTCCAGCAGCGTCGCGCAGCGCAGCAGCGTCGATTTTCCCGATCCCGAAGGGCCGATAATCGAAACGACTTCGCCGCTTTCGACGGACAGGCTGATCCCGCGCAGCACGTCGGCGCAGGTATCAAAGGTTTTCCATGCGTTGGTGATTTGAAAGATGGGCATGCGTCGGTCTTTCCAATTTTTCTCAGGGCTTATCGGATAAAATTCAGCTTCTTTTCAAGCCGTTCCATAACGGCCGCTACAATAAAATTGAAAACGTAGTAGAAAAGTCCGGCGATCGCGTAGGACAACATTGTCTTTTCAGACGACGCGATTGCCTTCGCAACGGTGAACATTTCGCTGACCGCGATCGCAAACGCGATCGATGTATCTTTAATCAACGTGATAATTTCGTTGGTAACGGAGGGCAGGATCGTTTTCACGACTTGCGGCAGGATGATCCGCAGGAACGCCTGCGACTTTGTATAGCCAAGAATTTCCGCCGCTTCGCGCTGGCCCCGCGGGACCGACTCGATTCCGCCGCGATAGATTTCGGCGAAGTAGGCGGCGTAATTCAGGACGAACGCGATAATCACCGCCCAGAAGCGGTAATCCGGAGAAAGCCTGATCCGGAGGAGATAGTAAGGGCTGAAATATACGACGAGCAGCTGGAGCATCAGGGGCGTTCCGCGCATGACCGAGATATAGCCGCGCGTCAGCGATCTCAGGACGTGATTCGGGCTCATCCGGATCAGCGCGACGCCCAGCCCCAACGGGAGGGAGAAGACCAGCGTCAGCGAAAAAATGAAGAACGACGTCGTCATTCCTTCGCTCAGTTTCAGGATCATCAGTCCAGGGGTCATTCGTTTGCTCCGCCTTGTTTGTTCGCTTCGTCCGTTTTAGAACGGCGGGACCGGGTCTTTCCCCGGCTCCGGTCCCAGCCGCCCATATTATATAACCGAACGGATCCGTGAATGTTTACTCAGCGCTCTTTTCACAGGCCGCCAGGGCGCAGGAATCGTAGCTGAAATATTTATCCGACAGCTCGGAAATAAAGCCCTCCTTCGCCATCTCGTTTAACGCTTCCTGGACCTTGTCGCGGAGTTCCTCGTTCCCGAGCTTGAAACCGACGGCGTAGTCTTCTTTTTGAATGTATTCATCGAGGATCCGATAGTCGTCGTCTTTCCCTTTGATCTGGAAGAGGGCGACGTCGACGTCCATGACGATCGCGTCGACCGCGCCGGCCTCAAGATCCATGAACGCCTGATTGTAATCCGGGACGATTGTGAGCTCCTTGAACGAAGCGGTCAGCTCGGCGTTGGCTTCGTCCTCGAGCGCGGCCAGACCGGCGGAGTCTGTCTGAACCGAGACGACTTTCCCGCTTAAATCTTTCAGGTCGACGATTCCGGATTTGGCGGCGACTAAGACGATCTGGCCGGCTTCCTTATACGGCTCGGTCCAGGTATAGTCGTCTTCACGGCCCTGAATCGTGAACCCGTTCCAGATCAGGTCGATCGTTCCGGAATCGAGCTCCATGTCCTTCGCGTCCCAGTCGATTGGCTGATAAACGATTTCGAGATCGAGCCGTTTCGCGACTTCGGCGGCGAGATCGAGGTCATACCCGGTGAACTCGCCGTCCTTCCCGACGTAGCCGTAGGGGGGGAAGTTCTGGTCAAAGCCGACGACGAGCGTTTTTTCTCCATCGGCGAAAACCGCTGAAAATGAAACGATAGCCGCTAAGAGGGCGACGACGAAAATAAAATAGGACTTTTTCATGGCACTTTCTCCTTCTGGTTCTGTTTGATGAGGTTATTTTAGCGCTTTACCATGGTAAATCCAAGAAGCGCCGGAAAACTTATGACATTTTCGAAAATTGACCGCGTCATGAAAAGGTTCGGGCATAGCAGTGCGGGGCGCTGATCTTTCCAATCGCCTGATCTTGAAATGACGGTTTTCGTTTTGTATTTCGGAATAAAAAGGCTGATCATCGTGTAATGTGTTGATTGCTTCGTGCAAATGAAGTGCAATGAAGTTGGCAGTGAGAAAGGTTCTTCCGAAGCGTTGCAAGGATCATGATTTGATGGGCAATTGGAAAGGATATTGCGAGTGTCATGTTTCTTCTGATTGGCTTCTGATTTATCGTATCGAAGCGGAGGTTCTGGTTCTGACTTTATTTCATACGGGAACACTACAGCGACTTATTTGAAAAATAAGAACCTGATCAGATGGTAAGCCTTTCAGCTGTGAAATTGAGAGCTCCCGCAGGCGGGTCATGGGTTCCCGATTTTACGGCTGCCAACGCGTTCAATGATATACTTTTATGTTGCGATGAAAGATTTAATTCGGAATTTTTGTATTATTGCGCATGTCGACCATGGCAAATCGACGCTGGCCGATCGCCTTCTCCAGCAGACGGGTACGATCTCCGAGCGGGAGATGATGGCGCAGGTTTTGGACTCGATGGACCTCGAACGCGAAAAAGGGGTCACGATCAAGGCTTCCGCCGTCCGGATGAACTATACCGCGTTGGACGGGAAAACGTATGAGCTGAACCTGATCGATACTCCGGGGCATGTCGACTTTAATTATGAAGTCAGCCGGGCGTTGGCCGCCTGCGAAGGGGCGCTGCTCGTTGTCGACGCGACGCAGGGGATCGAAGCGCAGACGCTCGCGAATTTATATCTGGCGCTGGAATCGGACTTGGTTATTATTCCGGTGATCAATAAAATCGATCTCCCTTCGGCGGATCCGGATCAGGTCGCGAAGGACGTTTCCGAGCTGACCGGGATCGCCCCGGGGAACATCCCGCGGATTTCGGCGAAGGAAGGGTTGAATATCGGCTTTGTCCTGGAACAGGTCGTCAAGCTCATCCCGCCGCCGGCCGGTTCGGACGAGCGGCCGCTTCGGGCGCTGATTTTCGATTCGGAGTATGATTCTTTTAAAGGCGTCGTCGCATACGTCCGCGTCCGCGAGGGGCGGATCGACCGGGATAAGGCGCTACGGCTGATGGCGACCGGGGTGGATTTGAAACCGGTTGAAATCGGTATATTTTCGCCGGCGATGAAGCCGGTCGACTCGCTCGGGGCTGGCGAAGTCGGTTATATCGCGACAGGGCTGAAAACGGTTCGTGAGTGCCGCGTTGGGGATACGGTGACTTCCGCGCTGAGCCCGGCGTCGGAGATGCTCCCCGGGTACCAGAAGGCGAAATCGATGGTCTTTGCGGGGATTTATCCCGTCGACGGCGAAGATTACGACGATTTGCGCGAATCGCTGGAAAAGCTTCAGCTGAACGATGCGTCGCTCGATTATCAGCCGGAAACGTCGCAGGCGCTGAATTTCGGGTTCCGCTGCGGTTTTTTAGGCCTGTTCCATATGGAGATTATTCAGGAACGGCTTGAGCGGGAATATGATCTGGATATTGTCGTGACCGCTCCGTCGGTTGAATACGAGGTCATCCTGAACGACGGGACAAAGATCGAAGTCGATTCGCCGGTTAAACTGCCTGACGAGCAGTATATTTCTGAGATTCTTGAACCGTGGATGAAGCTTCAGGTATTTTCGCCGACCGAGTTCTATGGGACGATTATGGATCTCGTCCGGCGGCGGCGCGGGATTTATATTGACGAAGCGTATCCGGCGGGCGATCGCGTCGTTCTGGAGTATGAGATTCCGTTGGCGGAGCTGATCGTCGACTTTTTCGACGAGCTCAAATCGCGGACGCGCGGCTACGCCTCGATGGATTATCATGTCGCCGATTATCGCGCCGGGAACCTTGTCAAGGTTGAAGTTCTCGTCGGCGGGGAGCCGGTCGACGCGCTGGCGACGATCGTCCATAAGGATGACGCGTATCATAAGGGCCAACGGCTGGTCACGAAGCTGAAAGAGCTGATTCCGCGTCAGATGTATGACGTCGCGATCCAGGCGAGTTCGTCAGGACGAATCATTTCGCGCGCGAACGTCAAGGCGCTGCGGAAAGACGTATTGGCGAAATGTTACGGCGGGGATATTACACGGAAGAAAAAGCTCCTCGATAAGCAGAAGCGCGGGAAACGGCGGATGAAGATGGTCGGGTCGGTCGAAATTCCGCAGGAGGCGTTTATGGCCGTGCTGCGCCTGGGCGAAGATTAGCTGGTGAATTGGATATGAACCTGAACGAACCGAAAAAAGAACGGTCGGTTTTATGGGAGACGGCGCCCGGAATCGTTATCAGCGTCGTTCTCGTCGTCTTTCTGGTCTGGATCGTGGACTGGGAGAGCCTGGTCCGCGCGTTCGCGGCGGTTCCGCCGTCGTTGGCCGCGGCGTTATTCGCGCTGCAGACTATTGCGTTCATGCTTCGGGCCGCGGCCTGGCGGATTGCGTTGGACATGCGTCCGAGCTGGGCGCAGTGTTTCTGGACGATTTCGGAAGGGTACCTGCTGAACCTGATGCCGCTACGGCTGGGCGAGGTCGGGCGCGCCGTGATCATGGGCGGGCTGATCGGTCGGAATCCGGTTTCGGTCTTTTCGACGATCGTTCTGGAACGGCTTTTTGACTTGCTGGTGACCGCGGTTTTCCTGATCGTCAGCGTTCCGCTGGTCAGCGGTGCGGCGATTTCGCCGGTTTTTTATCTCGTCCTGGTCGGGTTGATCGCGGGCGGTCTGGTCCTGCTTTTCGCGCTGCTCAGGAACCAGGCGCGTTTCTTTGCGTGGCTCGGGCGGTTCCTGAAGCCCGAGTCTAAAGTCGGCCGCGCGCTGACGGGTATCCTGCGTTCGGTCTTCCGCGGGTTGGAAGTTCTGGCGGAGCCGCGGAAGTTTTTCGCATGGCTGTTTTGGATCCTGGCTACCTGGGTATTCTGGTTTGGGTCGATGTATGCGGCGCTGATGGGGTTCTTCCCTGAACTGCCCGTCTGGTCGACGTTCTTTATTCAGGGGTTTTCCGCGTTCGGCGGGGCGATTCCGTCCGCGCCGGCGGGAATCGGGGTCATCGAAGGCGCGACGGTTTTCGCGCTGGGGCTTTTCGATATTGAAACGTCGCCGGCGCTGGCTTTTGCGTTGTTTAATCATTCGATCGCGATCCTGACGCCGATCGTTCTCGGACTGATCGGGTTTATCGTTCAGGGTCAGCGGTTCT
This sequence comes from Anaerolineaceae bacterium oral taxon 439, assembly GCA_001717545.1. Taxonomy (NCBI): domain Bacteria; kingdom Bacillati; phylum Chloroflexota; class Anaerolineae; order Anaerolineales; family Anaerolineaceae; species Anaerolineaceae bacterium oral taxon 439. Next base: position 1,487,905 of record CP017039.1, read on the forward strand.
CGTTAATTTTCAGGCGTTTACGCGAAACTCGCTTATCCGGCGAGGAGGAGGACAGCGGTGAGCAGTAAAAAGGTATTTGTAACCGGCGGGGCCGGATTTATCGGGTCGAATTATGTCGCCGACCTGATCCGCAGGGGCGACGAGGTCACGATCTACGATAATTTATCGCGGCCGGGCGTTTCGTATAATATTGACTGGCTGAATCGCGAATTCGGAGCGGACGCGTTCCGGCTCATCGTCGGCGACGTACGCGACGCGGATAAACTCGAAAAAGAAATCGGGAAGCCGGACGTTGTCGCGCATTTCGCGGCGCAGGTCGCGGTTACGACGTCGGTCGTCAATCCGCGCGAGGATTTCGAAATCAACGCGCTTGGGACGTTCAACGTTCTCGAAGCGGTCCGAAAATCCGGAACGCAGCCGACCGTCCTTTACACGTCGACGAATAAAGTTTACGGCGGAATGGAAGACGTTCGCGTCTCGGTCGGGAAGACCCGCTACCGGTATCTGGATTATCCGGAGGGAATTACAGAGGCCCAGCCGCTCGATTTTCATTCGCCTTATGGATGCTCCAAGGGGGCGGGGGATCAGTACATGCGCGATTACGCACGGATTTACGGAATTCCGACCGTCGTATTCCGGCAGAGCGCGATCTACGGAACTCGCCAGTTCGGGATCGAGGATCAGGGCTGGGTTTCCTGGTTCATTATCGCCGTGCTGACGAATAAGCCGCTGACGATTTACGGCGACGGGAAGCAGGTCCGGGACCTGCTGTATATCGACGACCTGATCCGCGTTTACCATGCGGCCGTCGAGCAGCCGGAGAAATCCGCCGGGCAGATTTTCAATATTGGCGGGGGCTCTAAACGCGTTATTTCGGTTTGGAAGGAGTTTGGTCCGCTGCTGGAGGAATTAGCTGGAAAGCCGGTCGACGTCCGCTACAGCGACTGGCGTCCGGGCGATCAGGTCATCTACGTTTCCGATATCCATAAGGCAAAGGACGTTCTCGGCTGGGCGCCGGAAATCAGCGTGCGCGACGGGATTGAAATGGTCTGGCGCTGGGCTTCGGAGAATAAGGGCTTATTTTCGTGAAGATTCTTGTAGCGGTAACTTATTTCAGCCCGTACGTCAGCGGGCTGACGATATACGCCGAGCGGATCGCCAAGGCGTGGGCACGGCGGGGACATGAGGTAACTGTCCTTACCTCGCGTCATGATCCTTCGCTTCCGCGTGAAGAATTCGTCGACGGGGTTAAAATTGTCCGCTGCCCGATCTGGCTGAGGATCAGTAAGGGCGCGGTTATGCCGGCGTTTTGGGCTTATGCGCTGAAGCATATGGGCGAGTTCGACGTCGTCAATATCCACCTGCCGCAGTTCGACGCGGCCTGGGTCGCGTTCGCCGCCAGGCTGAAAAAGACGTTTTCGGTCCTGACGTATCATTGCGACCTGGTGATGCCGTCCGGATGGGTAAACGGGTTGGCGAACCGCGCGGTATTATGGATGAACCGGATGGCGGGGCGGTTCGCGGATAAAGTCGTCGCTTATACCGAGGATTACGCCGCCTATTCGTTCTTCCTTCCTGAATTCAAGCCGAAGCAGGCGATTATTCAGCCGCCGGTCGAGCTTCCCGCCGTGAGCGACGAGGGCGTTGACCGTTTTATCGCGGCGGTTAATCCGGACGGGTTCCGGCCGGTGATCGGAATGGCCTGCCGGTTGGCGGAGGATAAAGGCGCGGAAATTCTGCTGGACGCGCTTCCGGCGATCCTTGAAAAATATCCGAACGCCTGCGTTTACTTCGCTGGTCCGTACGATAACGTTTTAGGCGAACGTCCGTATTACCTGCGGCTGAAGGCGCGGTTCGACGCGATGATCCGCGCGGATCATTGGCGCTTTCTGGGGTCGCTTTCGCCGGACGGAATGGCGAAGTTCTACCGCATGATCGATTTACTGACGATGCCGTCGTTGAACCGGACGGACTCGTTCGGCCTGGTGCAGATTGAGGCGATGATGAACGGGAAGCCGGTGGTGGCTTCGAATTTACCCGGAATTCGCGTTCCGGTAACGCGGCATGGCATGGGCAGAATCTGCGAAATCGGGAGCGGCGAAGATTTGGCGGCGAAGATCCTCGACGTCCTGGGCGAAAAGAGAGATTATCGCGATAAAACCGCTGAAATCCGGGATTTTTACCGGCCGGAGGCTGTCGCGGCGAAGTATGAGGAAATGCTGAAGGAAAATGGAATCGAATAGTACAAACGTAACGACGATAAAAGACAGCGATTTTCTGTGGACACAGATCAGCGAGCTGCCCTATTTTCGCGGGCTGCTGCGCGCGGTTGAGTCGAAGTTTTATCAGGATTTAACGCTGAAACGGCCTGTGCTGGACGTCGGCTGCGGCGACGGTCATTTCGCGGCGCGGACGTTCGCGCAGAAAATCGACGTGGGGATCGACCCCTGGAAAGGTCCGTTAGCCGAGGCGACGGCGCGCGGCGTTTATGATCAGACGCTCGAATCCGCGGGCGCGGAGATCCCGTTCCCGGACGAAACGTTCGAAACGGTTATCAGTAACTCCGTTCTGGAGCATATTCCGGATCTCGATCCGGTTATTACCGAGATATCGCGCGTGATTAAACCGGGCGGGCTGTTTGTTTTCTGCGTCCCGAATCATCAGTTTCTGGGGAACTTGTCCGTCTCGAATTTTCTGGATCGGATTTACCTGAAGCCGTTGGGGAATCTGTACCGCGCTTTTTTCAACCGGATTTCGCGTCATTATCACTGCGATGCGCCGGACGTCTGGAAAAAGCGGCTGACGGATAACGGGTTTGAACTTGTCAGGCACTGGCATTATTTTTCTCCGAAGGCGTTCCATGTCCTCGAATGGGGGCATTATTTCGGGTTGCCGTCGCTGATTACGCGGAAGCTGTTCGGGAAATGGATCCTGTTCCCGAATCGAACGGCGCTGGCTCCGATCGAAAAGCTTTGCCGGAAGTACTATGAAGAACCGTGGGAACAGGAAGCCGGTTCTTACACGTTTTATATCGCGCGGAAGAAAGCGTAATTGCGTATAGGCGAAGGGGAATTTTTGGAAGAACTCAGCGTACTCGATTATCTTCGGCTTAAGCTGAAACGTGAAAACTGGGGGAAGGAGATTCTCCCGACGGGGGAGATCGTTCCCCACGATCCCGCGGCGACGGACGACAGCGCCGGAGAGACGGTCCCGCCGTTGGCAAGGTTCGGCGCATGGGTCGACCGCAACTTCGATTGGCGTCCTGAGACGGCGTATCCGCTCGAACGGTGGTCTTTCTTCCTCGCGGTTGCGCTCGCTTTCATGGCGCAGCTCCTGTTGGAACCCGAAATAACGGGGCCGTTCCGGAATGGCGCGCTGGCGGCGATCCTTTACGGCTTAGCCTCGATAAGCCTGATCCTGGGGGCGTTCCTGCTTGCGCTGCATGAGCGATCGCTTCGCTCATTTCGTTCGCTTCGCTCGCTTGTCGCGGAAGAGGCTGACATGTTGGACGAAACGAGCGCAGGAATCGTGAGTTCCGACGATCCGGAAGTCCCGTCTGCGTCCGAAGGCGCCGCCGCCCGCGATGATGATCCAGACCGTGAGCTGTGCGGTTCGGTTCCCTGGCTGCGTTCCGCTTTGGCGTTCGCGGTTACTGCTCTGGCGTTCGTTCTTTTTGGATCGAATCGGTTTAATTTCCTGAACGTCTCTGTATGGATTGGCGCAGTGCTCGTTTCGCTCGCCGCGTTTTTTGGAGCGCCGGACTGGAAGCGGTTCGCGGCCGGCGCCAGGTCCTTCCTCGGGAGGCTGAATCCGTTGCGGCTGACGATTGAGCCGTGGACGATCGCCTGTCTTTTCGTATTTGCGGTCTCGGGCTGGTTCCGGTTTTATCAGCTTTCGACCGTGCCGACGGACATGTTCAGCGATCACGCAGAGAAGCTGTATGACGTGATGGACGTTCTCAATGGACAGAACGCGATTTTCTTTATCCGCAATACCGGGCGGGAAGCTTTCCAATTCTATTGGACGGCGCTGATGATCCGGCTTTTCGGAACCGGCGTCAGCTTCCTGAGCCTGAAAATTGGAACGGCGATCGCGGGCATGACGGTGCTGCCGTTTGTGTACCTGCTTGGGAAACGTCTGAGCGGCCGTTGGGTCGGCCTGATCGCGATGCTGATCTGCGGCGTTGGGTATTGGCCGAACGTTCTGTCTCGCGTCGCGCTGCGATTTGCGTTTTATCCGATGTTCGCGGCGCCGGTGATCTATTTTCTGTTCGATGGGCTTGAATCGCGGAGGAAATGGCCGTTCGCGCTTGGCGGGCTGCTGATGGGCGTCGGTCTTCAGGGTTACAGCGCGTACCGGATCGTCCCGTTTCTGGTGCTGGTCCTGTTCGCGATCGCGCTGATCCGGGATCGGGCCGGAGCGCGGGTGGAGACGCTGCGGCGGATAGGGCTATTTTTCTGGTTCGCGCTGCTGGGCGCTCTGCCGTTGGCGAATATCGCGATGACGTCGCCGGAGCTGGTCTGGTACCGGGCTTTTTCGCGGTTGGATCCGACGTTTTCTCCAGAGTCCGCCTCCGCGGCGCTGGTTTTCACTTCGAATTTGTGGAAAGCGGCGATTATGCCGTTTTGGAGCAACGGGCGAATCTGGGTCCATTCGATCCCGTATCGCCCGGCGTTTGACCTGATCACGGCTGCTTTTTACTTTATTGGTTTGGGAGCGTTGACGATTCGCGCGGTTCGGAAACGCGAGTTTGAAGTGATTGCGCTGCTGATTTCGATTCCGATTTTACTGCTGCCGTCGGCATTGTCGATTGCGTTTCCTGATGAAAACCCGTCGCTGAACCGGACCGGAGCGGCGGTGATCCCCATGACGATTGCCGCCGCCGTCGGGCTATTCGAGTTTGGGTTGAGGTTGATCCGTGCGACGCGATCGCGGCCCGTGCGGATGGCGGCGGCGCTGGCGGTTTGCTTTTTACTGCTGGTTGGGATCGCGAACGCGAATAGGGCGTTGGTATTTACGAGTTGGCAGCGGATTTATACGAACAACGCCTGGAACACGAAGCAGATCGGCGCGGCGCTTCGCGGCTTTGACGGATCGATCGGCGATCAGGCGAACGCGTTCGTTATCCCCTATCCGCATTGGGTCGATACGCGGCTGGTCGGGATTACCGGCGGTTTTCCGGAGCGCGATTTCGCGTTGCCGCGGGAACGGATCGGGACCGTTGGCGGAGGCGACCGTCCGCTGTTATTCGTGATTAAGGATGACGACACGGAAAGCGAGGCGCTGATCCGGACGCAGTATCCCGAGGTCACGACGCGGCGGATTCCGGGGACCGCGCCGGGAAAAGATTTTAAACTGATGCTGGTTCCTTGAAGACCGCTTTGGGAAGCGTTATATAATTCAGGATGAATGGAGGCCCCGGCGGCGTGAAACGGCTGCGCGCGGGCTGGAGGAAAGATGATACCCATGATGACTGGTTTTGAGGCCGGGGTCCAATCCGCCGGAGGAACCTGGAGCGAACTGTTTTCCCGCGGCGCGGCGGTGAACGCCGTTCCGCTGTTGACGGTTTTGGCGTGGTATCTGACGGTTTTGGCGATTGGGACCGTTTTCTATCCGCTGACACGATTGGTTTTCGGCGGCGACAGTGTTCGCGGTTGGGGCGTTTCGCGGTTCTTTGGCCTGCTTGTTTGGGGCGTGACGGTCTGGCTCGCGAGCCAGTTCGGCGCGACGTTTCTTCCCATTACGATGACGGCCTGTTTTTGCGCGTGGGCGCTGGTGAACCTGATCCTTTTCTTCGGATTCTGGAAAGTGATCTGCGGCGAGCTGCGTTCGAATCGGAAGCGGATTCTGACGATCGAAGCGGTTTTCCTGGGCCTGTTCGTGTTTTTTCTGTTGATCCGTCTGGGGAATCCTGACCTCTGGCACCCGTATAAAGGCGGAGAAAAGCCAATGGATTTCTCGTATTTCAACGCTGTTCTCAAGAGTACGATTCTTCCGCCTTACGATCCATGGTTCAGCGGCGGGCGGCTTAATTATTATTATTATGGATTTTTCCTGTCCGGGCTGCTGACGAAGTGGTTGGGGATCGTTCCGTCGGTCGCGTATAACCTGATCCTGCCTACCTGGTTCGCATATTTGGGCGTTGGCGCTTTTTCGATTGGCGCGACGATTTTTCGCGGCCTGTATCCGGACGGGTCAGAGTCGGCGGCGACAGGAACAGGCCTGCTTTCGGTAACTTTTTTACAGCTGATCGGCAATCTGGGTACGCTTGGAATTATCGGATCGCAGCTCGTCCAGTTGGGACGGCAGGCGCTTCCGATGGTTGAGGGTCAGGCGAACGGATTCATAGCTTTTTTTGTCGGAATCCGCCAGCTCTTCGCCGGGCATCGATTTCAGCTTTACCCGGGCGATTGGTATTGGATTCCGAGCCGGGCGATTCCCGGTGAGCCGATTACCGAATTCCCGTATTTTACGTTTCTTTACGGCGATCCTCATGCGCACCTGTTCGCGCTGCCGATAACGGTTCTCGTTCTGGTCTGGATCGTTTCGCTGGCCTTCCGGGTTGATCGGTGCGCGCTCCCGAAATGGGGCGAGTGGGTGATCGCGCTGATCGGCGGAGGGTTGACGATCGGGTCGCTGATCCCGACGAATACTTGGGATTTCCCAACGTTTTTGCTGCTGGCGATTGGGGCGATCGGGTTGATCGTCGGACGTTTCCGCTTGAGCGGTCCGGACGCGGCGGCGCGGAAAGCGTGGATTATCGCCGCGTCCGTCGTCCTGGTAGCTGTCGTTTCGGCTGGACTTTTCCTGCCGTACCTGCTGACGAATTGGCGCGATTCGGGCATGATGTTCTGGGAGGGGGACCGAACGCCGCAGTGGGCGTATCTTCTGCACTGGGGGATATTCCTGTTCGCGGTTGCCGGTTGGTTGATCTATGAGACGATGGACTGGCTGAAGGTGGTTAAGATTTCCGCGGTTCGAAAGTTTTACGCGAGGGTTCAGGCCGGCTTTTTTATTTTCGCCGTGTTCCTGGTTATTGTCTTCGGTTTTTTCGCTGCGACGAAGGCGCCGGTCGGTTTGATCGCGTTCCCGTTGATGCTGTGGGCGTTGGTTCTCCTTCTCCGTCCGGGTCAGCCGCTCCTGAAGCGCATTATTTTCTTCTGTCTGGGGACCGCGTTTTTTATCACGTTATTCGTTGAATTTACCGCGCTGCGCGGCGACGTCGGCCGAATGAATATGGTTTTTAAGCTGTACAATCAGGCCTGGACGCTGATGGCGCTGGGGGCCGCGATCGGGACCGCTGTGGTGATAGCCGGCTGGGCTGGGAATGAATCGGGTTCCCGGAGTCGTTTTTCGGAAATGACGGCGACGGCATGGAAGGTCCTTTTTTCCTGCCTGCTTTTCAGCGGGGCGCTGTTTACGCTGACCGCCAGTATGGATAAGATTCGCGACCGCATGGTTAAAACCGCGCCGCACTCACTCGATGGAATGGCGTACATGGACAGCGCGTTTTATTCTCAGGACGGTTTCACGATGGACCTGTCTCAGGATGCCAACGCGATCCGCTGGCTCCAGGAGAACGTCTCCGGTTCGCCGACGATCGTTGAGGGTCATGCGACGGAATATAAATGGGGAAACCGGATGACGGTGTATACCGGGCTGCCCTCGGTCATTGGTTGGAATTATCATCAGCGCCAGCAGCGGACGATGATGACTGAGGCGGTTTGGAAGCGGGTTGAGGACGTCAACGATTTTTATACAACGGCGTCGGTTGAGGCGGCGCGTGCGTTTCTCGATACGTATGGCGTTCGTTATGTGATCGTCGGTCAGCTTGAACGGGGATTGTACGACCCGACGGGGATCGCGAAATTCGACGCTGCGGACGGCGATGCCTGGAAAACGGTTTTCCGTGACCGGGATACGGTGATATATGAGGTGAAGAAATGATTGCGGTCGGTACCTGGTTGGCCGCTGGCGCTGCGATGAGCCTGCTGGCCGCGCCGGTCGGTTTTCGCTATTTTTCGGCATGGCGCAGCCGCGGCGTCGGATTTTACAGGCCGCTGAGCCTGATCCTGATTGGATTCCTTTTCTGGCTTTTCGGCGTATTGGGTTTGGCCCAAAATTCATTGGGCGGTCTGGCGGCAGCGCTGGCGCCGGTCGCCGCATGGTCCGTGCGGACGCTCTGGCTGGATCGTGAAGGGGAGTTTTTTCATTGGGTCCGGCGGAATTGGAAAACGATTGTGATTTCCGAGGCGGTCTTTCTCTGCGGTTTTGCGCTGGTGCTCCTGTTCCGCGGGACGGGTCCCGACATATCCGGAACCGAAAAGCCGATGGAGATGATGTTCATCAATGGGATCCTGCGGTCGGAGACGCTCCCGCCCGCCGATGGTTGGCTTAGCGGGTATTCAATTTCTTACTACTACTTTGGTTATCTGATGACGGCGATTCTGATCCGGTTTTCAGGCGTTCCGTCGGAAATTGGCTTTAACCTGATGCTGGCGACGGTTTTCGGCATGGCGGCGGCCGGGTCGTTCGAGCTCATCGGGGAGCTGCTGCGTCATGGCGGCGATCGCGAAAAGGATTGCGCGCCTTTCAAACCGGGCGCGCTTCTGGCGCCGGTTTTTCTTTTGCTGCTGGGAAACGCTGAAGGGCTGTTTGAAAGTCTGCATTCGCTGCGGCTGTTTTGGAACGCGGACGGAACTTCTGCGTTTTGGAAATGGGTCGGGTTGAAGGAATTGACCGACGCGCCGATCGCGTCCGCGACGGTCGATCCAACCGGCCGGGGCGGGATCTGGTGGTGGCGCGCGTCGCGGGTCCTTCAGGATATCGGGCTGGACGGGTCGACGCGCGAGGTGATCGACGAGTTCCCGTTTTTCTCGTTTTATCTGGGCGATCTGCATCCGCATGTCATCGCGATTCCATTCGTGCTGCTGGCGATTGCGGTCGCCTGGACGGGCTGCCGCTGGGCGGAGAAATCGGGCTTCGAATTCAGCGTGAAGGAGGGGATCGCGGGCGCGGTTTCGGATTGGCGATGGTTCGTCTTTCGGGAGGAATTCTGGCTTTCCGCGCTGATCGTCGGGGCCGCGATTTTTATTAACACGTGGGATTTCCCGTTCCTGTTCCTGTTGACGGTCGCAGGGTTCGCGTTCGGGCTGCGAAAAAATTTATTCCCTTTTTCGGCGTTTCTTAAAACGGCGGTTTGGGCGGCGATCCCGTTCGGAGCCGCCTGTATCGGGTTTTATGGATTATTCATGGAGGGCCTCGCGTCCCAGGCCGGCGGAATTCTCCCCAGCGGCGTGTATACGACGCGCTGGCTTCACCTGTCGATCATGTTTGGGGCGTTCCTTCTCCCGATCCTGATCTGGCTCGCCGCTCGCGTTCGGGATTCGATTCCGCGGAGCGCGAAGCGGACGATTTTCGGCTGGACCGGGTTGATTCTGGCGTTTCTCCTGGCGGTAACGACTGTACTGTTCTGGGCTATGACGCGGCTTTCGGCGTCCGCGGGGTCGTTCAGGACGATCGCGAAGCTTTTCCTCGATGGGCAGGGCGCGACGGAAAGCGTGAATCCGTTCGTCGGGTTCCTGATTCGGCGCGGGGAGACGCTCGCGACGACGCTGATTCTGGCGGGGATGATCGCTGCGGCGTTATGCCTGTTGACGCGGGGGCGGACTTTATCCGGGCCTGTCGATGTTGAATTGAACGGGGCGGATCGATTTATCGCGATGCTGTGCGCGCTGGCTGGGGCGCTGATCCTGTTCCCGGAATTCTTCTATTTGCGCGATTTTTTCGGAACGCGAATGAATACAATTTTCAAGTTTTATTACCTCGCGTGGATTTTACTGAGTCTCAGCGCTGCTTACGCGGTGAACCGGCTATGGCGCGGGATTCGAGGAAGGGCCGGCTGCGTTGCGGTTCGTATGGCTCTGGCGCTGTTTCTCCTCAGCGCGGCGGTATATCCGTTCTGGGGAATAACGTCGAAGGTCGGGGCGCTTGGACGCCGCGGGCTTTCGTTGGACGGCGCAGCGTTTGTTCGCGCGGGCCGTGAGAATGATTGGGCGACGGTCGAGTGGCTCCGAACGGCCCCGTATGGTCAGATTGTTGAAAAGGTTGGCGGATCTTACTCTGCGGATAACGTTTTCAGTATTTTCAGCGGGCTCCCGACGGTTCTCGGGCCGATGAATCATGAATCGCAGTGGCGCGGCGGATACGCGGAGATTGGCTCGCGCAACGACGACGTGCGCCAGATTTACGAATCGAAGGACTGGCGGCTCGTGTCGGAACTGCTCGATCGGTACGGAGTTCGCTACGTCGTTATCGGATCGGCAGAGCGCGCCGCGTATAAGGTCGCGGAGCGGAAATTCGAGCTGAACCTGACGAAGGTTTTCGAAAGCAGGACGAATCGGATCTATTTCGTTGAATGACGAAATGTGGCCTGAATCCGCGCTTGATTTCTTTCCGCAGCGAACAGAATTCCGAAGCCTTTGAGACTAAGCGAGGAACATCGCGCCGATAACGGCGCCGGCGAGCGTCAGCCAGATCGGATTGACTTTGAATTTTATGGCGGCGATCAGCGCCGCAGCGAATAACGCGGTCATTCCGATCGTTGTCGGCGTCATTGGGATGGATAAAATTTCGTGGAAGGTCTCAGCGTTAAAAAAGATCGACCTCGACAGTTTCAACGCCGTGAAGATCATCAATCCTCCTGTCGCTGGAACAATCCCGACGAAAAGGCCTTTGACGATTTTGCTGTCGTGAAAACGGTCGAGAAAGAGAAGGACAACTGTGCAGACCATCAGCGAGGGAAGAACCGCGCCGATCGTTGCCAGAAGCGCTCCGAGCCATCCGCCTTTGATGTATCCGATATAAGTCGCTGCGTTGACGGCGACCGGTCCGGAACAGAGCAGATCCAGCGCGGCCATATCAGCGAATTCAGCGGTCGTCAGTCCGACGCGGGCGATCCCCTCGTCGAGGATCATCGACATCATCCCATACCCGCCGCCGAAAGACGTGAATCCAATTTTCAGGAACATCAGGAATAGCGTAATCGCAATCGGCATCGTTTATGCCTCCTCTTTTCGCTGTGAACCGGCGGAGCGGTCCGCGAAGCGCAGGTAAAGAATTCCACAAGCGCCGCAGAAAAGGATCGTGTAAAACGCGCCGATCGGTGTCAAGAGGGGAATCAGCAGCGCGGCGACGATCATCACACGGGAAAAACGGGCGGACTTATTCTTGAGGATGATGTTAACGCCGGTCTGCGCCAGGACGGCGATCGATACGGCGCGGATCCCGTTGATCGCGCCGCGCATGATTCGCGATTCGGGAAGCTGCCGGAAGAGGATCGCGACGATGATCATGCTGAGAAACGCCGGAAGAACCGTCCCGGCGATTGCCATAGCGGCGCCGAAATTCCCGGCGATGCGTTTTCCCGTGAAGTAGCCGTTGTTGACGCCGATAATCCCGGGGAGCGAATTGCTGAGCGCGATAATTTCGGTATACTCGTCTTCGGTCAGGAGTTTATGCTTCTGCGTAATATCGTACATCAGTTGGGGCGTTGCCGCCATGCCGCCGGTGAAAGCGAAAGCCATGGCTTTCAGGTAGATCCTCAGGATGAGGAAGCCTTTCTGATAATCTGAGACGCTGACGCGCGGTTCCGGGACGGACGTTGTCGCCATAAAACGAATCCTTTCAGAGGGGATTTTTCAATGCGTTTTTTATTTAAGGATCTGACTAAAATCCGTTGAGTCCTTTAACGTCGGTCAGGATGTCGCGGATATGACGGTCGTTGAGAAGCGGGTTAATATTCGTTTCTCCGTAAACCCGTCCGACGGCACGAAGGTCAACGAATAGTCGTTCGATTTTTTTGTAATTGGCTCCGTGCTGCGCAATTGTGTAATAAAAGTCACAATTATCATAAAACGCGTTTTCTCCGGGATCGAGCTCCGGTTTATCCGGTTTTTTTGCGTTCCCGTCCGCGTCGCGAATGACGAGTTCGGAACCGTCGGAGAGGACGAAACCGGTTTGCAGCACGGTGATCGGCGTGCCGCCGCTGTTCGAAATGTACAGGTCGAACGTCGCATAGCCTTTTTTCTTGAACAGGACATGGTTGACATCGTCAATTTTGAATTGAACCGACGCTTTCGGCCTGGCTTTCGAGATCTGAACGAGCCATGCGAAGAGCCGGATGACGAGATAGAGGATGATCAGGAAAAAAGCGAGGAACCCGAAGATTCCCGCCCAGCGTGGATCGAAAATCGAGAAGAACCAATCCGGAAAGTTTTCAAGGGTGATACCGTTCATAGCACCTCGTTTACAGCCGTGTTACATTTTTTTTAATTGTAACGGATTTTCCGTCTTTTCCTCGGCGAACCTGCCATATCAGAAATCTTCCCGGACTAAATTGCAGTCCTGCCCTTCAAATCCACAATTCTGGAACGGATCGCATGAAATCGGCAGCACCGTTCCGTCAGGCAGGATGAAATTGACCTGAACGAGGAGCGCGTAGGCTTTTATGCCGATGACGCCCGTATCTGAAAAGCCGCTGAGGCCGGTGTTCTCTAAGCGGAATTTGCCGTGTTTCGTCCTTGCTTGTCAGCGTGTACGTCAAAACGTCGTTTTAATGTGTTCCGTGTTATTTCTTAGGGGGTTAAATGCAGCGCGGATTTACTACCCTCTGATTGCGTGCGACATCGAGCACAAACTTATTCGCCCTGATACCCCTTTCAAACCTGTAACGCACTACTCACTTATCAGATTCCTCAAAAAACTGGGGTTGACAGCAAAGTTAGCATATGCTAATATAGTCCCAGCGCGGTACAACGCAGCTAATTTTTATCGCCGCGGGTTAGAACTCTCTAACCACAGGAGGCCAGCATAACCGAAGAGATTCTTATTCATCATTGTGCGCCGACGCTCGCGGGAATAAAAGTCGGCGCGTTAGTCACGACGGAGATCGACGGTCTCGAATCGCTGGTTGGTTGGATCGACAGGGTTAATCAGGAGCTCGTGAGTAAGGGCGTCAATGTTCAGGCGCTCCGAGTCCGGAAGAATCGGGCGTTGCTCTACGTGTACCGGCCGAAGCAGCTGCGCGTAATTTTAGAAGATCTGCAGGCGCGCGACATGTTGGATCGGTTCGGTTATCGCGGGGCTGCCAGCGTGGCGGACATGGTAAATCGATTGGCGGAGAACGTTCGGGATCGTGAAACGTTTCCGCATGAAATTGGACTTTTTCTGGGCTATCCGGTCGAGGACGTTCGTGGTTTTATCGAGAACAAGGGGCTTGGCGCGAAAATGACCGGCGTCTGGAAGGTTTATGCTGACGTGGAATCGGCGGTGCGTTGTTTCCGTCGGTTTCGTAAATGCAGTCAGGTCTACGCGACGAAGTTTCGCGAGGGTTATTCGCTTTCGCGGCTGACGATCGCGATATAAAAATCAAGGAAGGTTATCATGAAGAAAGTTGCAGTTGTGTTTTGGAGCGGTACCGGTAACACGGAGCAGATGGCGAACGTTTTAGCGGACGCTATTGTCGAAGCTGGCGCGGAAGTCAAGGTTTTCACGGCGAGTGAATTCAGCGCAGCCGAAGTCGCGAATTACGACGCGATCGCGTTTGGCTGCCCCGCGATGGGGAATGAAGAACTTGAGGACAGCGAGTTCCAGCCGATGTTCGACGGTTGCAAGCCGGAGCTCAAGGGAAAGCCGATCGCGCTCTTTGGTTCGTATAGCTGGGCGGAAGGCGAGTGGATGCGAACATGGGAAGCGGACTGCGTCGCGGATGGCCTGACGTTGGTCGGTTCGCCGGTGATTTGCTTTGAAGCGCCGGACGACGAGGGCGTTGAAAACCTGAAAAAACTGGCTGCGGAGCTCGTGAAATAAGAATAATTCTTCTCTGAATCTTTCGTGTAGACGCCGGCCTCCCTTTTGTTTCATTCTCCAAGCTTTATTCGGCGTGGACACGGAATGGATTCGGCAACTATTTCTCCCTTCTTACAGAACTGCCAGGCGAACAGCCTGGCAGTTTCCCGTTTCGGCGCCGATTGGTCTCTGTCGAAAACGATGATGGGCTTTGTCCTGAACGGGCGTCCTGAACGGCCTGGTAATGATTCTGGCGGTATCGGACGCTTGCGGGTTGAAATCTCCGTGAAATACGTTAAAATAGTTTGGCATAACTGCACATCGGTATCGACGGGAACTTCGAACTACGGAGTTCCCGGAAACGAGGGATGATTCTTTTCAAGGCTGAAAATCTCCCTCCGGCGGAGAAATTGCCGCGATGCGGGAAAGGTTCGGATTGGCCGATGTTACTGGATGATTTAATCAAGTGCTTACCAGAATTTTATACGCAGGTCGATATTGATCTGGTTCGACGAGCTTATGCGTTTGCGGAACGGGCGCATGCGGATCAGATTCGAGATTCAGGCGAGCCCTATATTACGCATTGCGTCGCGGTTGCGATGATTTTGGCGGAGATGAAGTTGTCAGTGACGATTATCGCTGCCGCGCTGCTGCATGATACGATTGAAGACAACGAAGCGGTTACCGACGAGGTCCTGACAGAGGAGTTTGGGGAAGAGATTCACTTGCTGGTTTCGGGCGTGACGAAGCTTCGGCAGATTAAGCGGATGGAACATGACCGTTCGACGTTCGGACCGATCGATCGGGATCGGATTCCGGCCGAAGCGGAAAGCGCGCCGGAGATTCAGGAGCCCGAGGCGAAGGAGCGGGCGCGGAAAAAGGTGCTCAAGACGGAGAATACGCGGAAAACGATTCTGGCCATGGCCGACGATCATCGCGTTATTTTTATCAAGCTGGCCGACCGGCTGCATAACATGCGGACGCTCGGATATACGACTCCGGAGAAGCAGAAACGCATCGCGCAGGAGACGCTCGATATTTACGCGGCGCTGGCGAACCGGCTCGGTATTTATCGATTTAAGTGGGAGCTCGAGGATTTATCGTTCCGTTATCTCTATCCGGAACAGTACGCCATGATCACCGAATCGATCGCCGCGACGCAGTCTGCCCGCGAACGGGAGATTCAGAAAATTCAGGCGAATATTACTGAGGTCATGGCGCAGGCGGGGATTAAATGCACCATCAGCGGGCGTTCAAAGCATATTTATTCGATTTATCAGAAGATGATGGATCGGGGGAAGCCGTTGGAGGAGCTTCGGGATTTGCGCGGACTGCGGCTGATCGTTGACGATATCCCGAGCTGTTACGCGGCGCTGGGTCAGATTCATACGCATTGGCGCCCGATTCCGAATGAATTTGACGATTATATCGCTTCGCCGAAGGAAAATTCCTATCAGTCGCTCCATACCGCGGTCGTTTATTCCGATGGAAAACCGCTTGAGGTCCAGATCCGTACCGTCGAGATGCATAAATTGGCGGAATACGGCGTCGCCCGGCACTGGAGGTATAAAGAGCGCGGAAAAATTGACGAGATGACGCTGAAGAAGGTCGAATTTCTCCGACGTGCGAAAGACCTGGAGAAGGACGGGAAATCGGCGGATGAGTTCATGGAGCATATCCGCGAGGAATTGAAGGATCGCGTCGAGGTTTTCACCCCGAATCAGGACCTGATTAATCTGCCGATCGGTTCAACGCCGATCGATTTCGCGTATACGATTCATACGGAAGTCGGGAACCGCTGCCGCGGGGCGAAGGTTAATGGAAAAATGGTCCCGCTGAGCTATAAGCTTAAGAACGGGGACGTCGTATCGATTACGACGACGAAATCGGGCGGCCCGAGCCGGGACTGGCTGAATCAGAATTTAGGGCTGGTCAATACGCAGCGGGCCCGTTCCAAGATCAATAGCTGGTTCAAAAAGCAAGACCGGGAACAGAATTTAGTTCAGGGTCGAGACATGGTTCAGAAGGAGCTGAAGCGGTTGGGGTTGGCCGAGCCGGATTTCAACGAGCTGGCTAAATCCTTCGAATATAAGAACGCCGATGATATGTTTGTCGGCGTTGGCTGCGGCGATTTATCGATTTTCCGAATTATTACCCGCCTTTCCGAGGCGCAGAAGCCCTCTGATCTTCCGTTCTCGAAGGGTCAGACGGGCGCGTCAAGCGGTATCGCGATTGAAGGGCTCGGGAAGGGAATCTATACGACGCTGGGAAAATGCTGCAGCCCTGCGCCCGGAGACCCGATTGTCGGGTATATTACGAAAGGACGAGGCGCGACGATTCATAAAATTGACTGCCCGAATTTAGCGCGCGTTCAGAACCCGGAACGGATCTTACCCGTATCCTGGGGATCGGGAACCGTCCGCTATCCGGTCTCGATTACGATTCAGGCGTATGACCGGAAGGGCCTGGTCAACGAGATTACCAATCTGCTGGTCAAGGAGAATATCAATCTGATCAACTTCAATGTCATGGTGACGCATAATTACGTGACGATTAAGTCCGTTATCGAGGTTATCGATATCTCGGAGCTGATGCGGATTTTGACGAAAATTCATGGACTGCCGAACGTTGTCGACGCGTATCGGGATCGTCCGGGGTGACAAAATACGCGGATCTTCTTTACAGGTTATCCGCTATCGGTTAGAATAGCGGCACAATCGAGGGAACAGAAGCCCGGAAGTCAGGTTTTACGAAACAGGAGAGGGAAAATGGCGAGAATTCGATGTAAATATTTGGAATGTGAATTCTTGGACGATAACTATTGCAGCGCGGCTTTGGTTGAATTGGATTCGAATCGCGGCTGTCTGACGTTTACTCCATCGTCGAAGAAGCCGGTCGAGGATATGATCGACACGGTTGACGATATGGACGACTGGTACAAGAACGACAATGACGAGGAGGATCTCGACGTCGAGGATTGGATTGAAGATGAGCCGGAGGAGGAAGACGAGGAAGGCTATTAACTCCGTTTCCGTCGTGCGAATCGATAACGGTGGGAAATGTTTTTTCTTTTTTTGATGATGAAATCAAAAACCGACGTATGCGTCGGTTTTATTTTAGCTGGGGACAAAGGATTCGAACCTCTACATACAGATTCAGAGTCTGCTGTCCTGCCATTAGACGAGTCCCCAATCACTAACGAATTTATTTTAACACGGTTTTGAGAAATGTAAAGAAAATCGCTGAAATAACGTGCGGCGGGAAAAACCGACTTAGAATGAAAGTGAATCGCCGCGTGGATTTGGATTGGGCGGTTCAGGAGGGAAAATGTGTGCTGTTAAAAGGATTTCCTTAAAGGATCGGCTGTTGCCGGATTATACGTCCGGGGAGGAGCTGTTCCATATGATTTCGCATATTGTCGGCGTCCTTTTCGGGATTACCGCTTTCTTTATTCTGACCTGGCGTGCCATGTGGAGGCATGATTTATGGGCGTTTGGCACGGGGCTGGTCTACGGGATTATGATGACGCTGTTGTATACGATGTCCAGCGTTTATCATGGGCTGAGGCCGGGGATGGCGAAGAAAGTTTTTCAGGTCCTGGATCATTGTTCAGTTTTCCTGCTGATTGCGGGGACGTATACGCCGCTGCTGCTGAACGGGCTGCGCGCTGGGCGCCCGGGGTTGGCATGGTCGACGTTTGGCGCGATCTGGGGCGTGGCGTTGATCGGGATTACGTTGACTGCGATTGACCTGAAAGCCTTCCGTATTTTTTCGATGGTTTGCTATCTGGGATTGGGCTGGGCCGCGGTTTTCGTCTGGGGCCCGATGGCGAAGGCATACGCGGCGGTCGTGATGCGGCTACTGTTAGCGGGCGGCGTCGCTTATACGGTCGGTGCGGTTTGCTATATTATCGGGAAACGCAAGTCCGTGCGATACGTGCACGGAGTTTTCCATATCTTCTGCCTGATCGGGAGCGTCCTTCATTTTATTTCGATCCTTAGCCTGGGGTAGGCGGCGCTGATATCAAGAGAGTGATTCAAGCCGAATTTATCGTGTCTTTATACATCAGCGCATCGATGACATTTTTTGCCGTTGGTCTCTCGCTGCGTTCTCCGCGCTGGGACAAGGAGCTGATTTTCAGTAGGGTTATGCGGAAGCCGAGGTTTCCCCGGCTTCCGCGTTTGTGCGCCTGGTTTGTGTGATACGCAAGGGCGTGGCTATCCGCCAATCAGAAAAAATTTTTTTGGCAATGATCCCAGGAAAATCCAGGAATTCTGACTTTGGGCAGCCTCATCTTTAAATAATCCCTAATTCCTTTTTTACATAAAATCTTTCATGCTCTCGTCAGGAGCGAATTTAAGACCCTTCATACCTGAATTCCGGGTGATTGATTCGATATTTTTCGCCAAGCGATATTGCGATGAAACCGATGATGCAAGCGCCTATATAAAGACCGATTGCCATTATAAACGCACCGCTATAAGAGCCAAGTCTATCGTAGAATAATCCAATTGATGAGTAAAGTCCTCCGCCGATCAGGCTGTTCGCTACCATTAAAATAGACCAGATATCCGAATAATGCCTGCTCCCTACAATGCTGCGTGTCATAAGAGGGCATTGTACCGTATACATGCTCATACCTAAACCGACTACAAACGAAGCGATATAAGCAACATTGGGCGTTTTATAACTGATAAACATCAGCAAATACCCTGTTGTTGTCGTTATTGCCCCCCATAATAATCCTGCTTTTACCCCGAATTTATCGTTGATCCATCCGAGAATCAGGCTGCAAAGGATTCCTCCAAGCCCTAAACACATTCCTGCCTGCGCGCCGAAGTTAATACTTTGATCAAGTTCCATGGTAGCGAACGGGGTTATATACCCTGAAACTCCGCTTCCATAACTATACATAAGACAGGCAATCCAGGAAATATAAAGAAGCGGAAGCATGAAAGCTTGTTTCTTGTTCAAGCTCCAGTCGCTGTCATTTCCTTTGACTGCTGCGTCCTGGCGCAATTCCTCTTCCATTCCATAAGGCTTGCATCCTGCTTCTTCCGGACTTTTGAGCAATACGAACGCCGCGGGTACGGTGATGACAAATCCCATCGCAGCTAAAAGGAAATAAGCTATTCGCCAACCAAAAACAGTAATGAATTGTGCAGCTAACAAACCATAGCCGATCGTTGCAGCGCTGCCTACAGCTATAATAATACCTAAGACGGTACCGGTTTTTTTCTTAAACCACATATTAACGACAATCGGGACTGCGACAAAACCGGTAAAAGCTTGAGACGCGCCGATTAATCCGCCAGAAAAATAGAACATAGGCACGGAATGATAGGTCCCCATCAGCGCTAATCCAATTACATCGATCAGGGAGGCAATGCCAAAAACAAGTCCAAGCCGTTTGGTTATCAATATTTTTGCGGAAGTCGTATACAATAGAGCCATAGCGATAGCGTTAATGCTGATCGTCATTGTAAACTCACTGACATCACAGCCCAACTCTTTAACAATAGGTTCAACGAAGTTCGCTGTCATTGCCGAAACGGCTCCTGCCGTTCCTAATTTGACGAGAACCAGCGCGACTAAGATCTTAATTGAATAATGTGATTTTAAATCATTTACTCTTATCATTTAGTTAGCCTTGTTTATTCTATTGGATCAATCTGGATAAAGTCATTTGTTCCCGCTTCAACAAAGCTGTCATAAGATGCGGAAATAAATGCGTTGAACTGTGTCTTATATTCCGGAGAATGAAGCGATTCGGAGCAAAGAAAAAAATACATTAGAAAAGCCCAAACGATTAAAAGCCCTGTTAAGGAGCTTAGAAAACTTTTAACCTTGAAAAACGGCAAGGTGTTTCGTAAAAAAGTATCCGAAAGGAAAAGAGCGGGGCTGAGAAGCATCAATGTCAATATGAATGACGAAATCTTCGTGATAACTGTATCCGCGGACGACGCGGGGATCAAGGGCGGCGTAATCATGGCAATCATAAAAAAAACGAAACAGGAGCCGTAGTAAATAAGCGCGATTCCTTTCTTCCATGGCGTATCGCTTCGAAATCCCAGCAATTTTCCAGCTTCCTTTTTCACAGCGTCTTTTCCTTGTTTAATGAACTTCGTTTCCCTGCAACTTACTCATTTTCTAATTCTCGAACTTTTTTTACATATTCCGCGACGATTTTTCCGATAACCGGGCCTCCCCAATGACCTCCTTCAAATGCGGAGCCTACTAAAGCTCCGTCTGCAAAGCGCAGTCGTTCTTTACAATTGGAGACATCCGTTCCGCCGCCCAGGATCACCGGTATATTGCCTGCTGATTTTACGTCTAAGACCAGACGTTCGTTCTGATCAAGGTTCTGATCGTATACTTCGATCGCATTGGCGCCGAGACGCATAGATGTCGCCGCCATATTCTTTATATTTTCAGAATCGTATTTTCCTTTGTGATGGTACCCGGAAATTTCAGCTAACAAGCCAATTTCGTTTGCCTCAATTTTCCGACGATATTCGGCTACTTTCAATGGCTGCGCCACAATTTTTCCATACATCGAGTCTGTATCACCCGCTAAAGCCGTACAGCGCGTAAAGTCCGCTCCTGCGGCTTTACAAACAGCCAGGGAGGGGGTGATGCAATTCCACATAATTTGAGCTCCAAGGAGAAAACTTGCGCCGACCGCGTCACGGCAGCGAGCGACGATCGCGGCGAGTCCGGCTACGCGAGCGTAATCTGTATCGTCGGTCGAGGGGTAATATACGTCGACAGTTTGAATTAAACCGCCGTCAGCGCCGTTCTTTTTAAGCGTCAGGCAGTCTTCAATCGCTTTTGTTGTCATTTTTTCAAGGTTGCCATTCTCATATAACGGCGTCCCTAACATGGGCAGCAGATGAACTAATCCGATGATCAATTTCTTGTTGTTGAGATTATCGAAACATGTCGACATTTCTTATTCCTTTCCGATTGCATTTGTTTCCTGATATTTACGTAAGCAGGTGTTGACCATAGCTTCAGCTTCCGTTCGGACTTCAGCAAAATCAGGAATAATTCCGTATTGCCGAATATTCATGCTGGAAGCCACATTCGCTAAAATCCCTACCATCAAGGGCGACATTCCTTCTGCGTATGCGTACAACGCTGCGCCTGTTGATGTATTGCCGCATCCTGTCGGGTCCACAACGGGCCCGGGCGCAGGCGGGAGGTAAATCACGTCGGTTGGCGTCACGACATAAGCGCCGCGCTCGCCAACCCGGAACAACGTTAAATCTACGTCAAGATATTGCAGCGCAGTAATGCAGGCTTGATCGCCGACACAGCCGAACAGATTCTGCGCTTCCCCTATGTTTATACTGAAGGCATCGACATTTTCGGCACAGATGGTTTTGATATCTTGTAAATAATGTTTAAACGCCCATGGATTTTCAATTTCCCACATTAGTTTAAATCCGTCCCGTCTCTTGATTTCCCCCAATTTTTCCCAGACTGTCCGGTCTGCGTTTTGCGCAAGATATACCCCTTTCACGCAGGCGTTTTGCGTTAGACAGCCGATTTCTTCGGGTTTGGTTTTCAGATATCCGAAATCCTGCCAGGCGTCGTTCTTCAGCCAATATTCTTCATCCGATAGGCTTTCTTCCCCTTTTTCTTCATAATAAGCGCCGCTCCGATCTTTAAATCGCATGATGGAATGGTTGCTGCGGTCGCAGATTACCTTGAATCCGCGCGTATCGACTTTATTTGCTTGCAGCCAAGGATGAAAAATTGGTTCATAATCTGCGCCGACGTTGCTGCATTGAATCACGTTATCCGTAAATAGACGTATTCCGCTATATGCAAAGGTGGCAGGTCCTCCGATATGTTCTTTACCGGATTGGGTTCCATCTGAAAATATTACTTTGTCAAGCATTACATTTCCTGCTGCGATGAATTCGTATGTCATGCGGAATTTCCCCCTTCTCGTGGTTGTTTGTTGCTGTCGATAAGATTATAAAATACGATAAAATTTAAATTCATGACACTAAAATTAAATAAAAATAAGAGGCGATCGCATTTCGAAATAAGTCATACGATTCTGATTGGGTTTGTTCCCAGCGTCATTTTCTCAAAGAAAGAACCTCCTCTGAAAAATGGCTCGTTCAGTTCTTTGGCGCGGTAACCGGCAAAAAGTCCGCCGGGGACATAGCTAAGCAGCGGCGCCAGGAAGCTCCAATTCTGTTCAGGCATCGGGAGCGGACAATAACGAACCGTTTCCGTGATCCCGATTTTATCAGGCTCGCGGTCACAGAAGACGAGGACGTCGCGTCCGCCGGTTTTCACCTGGATATTGACTGTATCGGCGATATGATCCAGGTTTTTCGCCCCGCTATCTATCAAGACCATTTCTCCAATATCTTTGCCGGGATACATTAAACCGTTAACATGGCAATAATTTTCACTGTCGATTACGGAACAGGCATCGCCTGAAAGCTCTGCCATTTTTGCTGCGATAAATTTACCGCAGCTGAACAATGGTCCGTCCGCAGTGACCTCGAAGACTTTTTTATCCTTCCAGGCCAAAGCTGTTTCAAACGCCGCGTCGTCAATTTCCTGAATCCTGGAATAGAATGTTTCGAAATAAACCGCTATATGGGCTCGCATTTCTTCCAAACAAGGTTTACTCAGGCGCTTTTCCGCCAGAGCGGCAGCGAGCACATACATGGAAATCATGGACGCGTAGTACGTGCGCAATCCGGAAACGTTGTCCCCCGCAGGCGTGTTGGTATGGTAAGTGAATTGAGCTGTTTTAGCGGCTCTCGATTCCGGATGATCCGTTAGCGCGACAGAAATGCAGCCATAGCGATTCGCCCTCGCCAAAATTTCCGCGATACGAGCAGGTCCGCCGGAATTGCTGATCGCGATGACTAATGTTCTGTCTTCGTTATCAGAATAGTTCGTGTATCGGCCGGCTTCAATTCCAGGGTAAGCTTCGTATCGAACCTCGGGCAGGTAACGCGCGAAACAGTCTTTCGCTTCGGCAGCTGCTAAAAAGGAATCCCCACAGCCGCTGGCGACGATTCGATTTATCTTGAGCGGATCTGTTTTTTTCAGCAGCTGCGCCACAGATTGTACGGATCGATCAAACTGGATGATGCTGAGTGTTTTCAAATCCATGCATTGCAGTCGAAATGTATTATCTAAGTCGCTTTTCTTCATCTGTTCAGCCTTTGTCAAAGTATCCATTGCTGGCTCCTGTAATCATAGCGCCCTCGGAAAAAGAGTTTGTCGTTTATCGCGGCAAGATACGCCCCTAATAAGGACCCGGGAATGAAATCCATCAGCGGCATTAGCCAAGGTTCCGCAGGCGTGATTCGGCAAATAGACGTTTCTTCAGGAATCGAATCATCCGCCGACGCATCTGTGACGACTAAAACAGGACGGCCGATATCGACAGCTGATTGCAGCGTGTATTGCATCCGATCGAAGTCAGGGGCCTGAGAATTCATCAGCGCGATTGTGCCGATCGTGTCGGGCTCACGCAGAAAGTAATTAATGTGACACCAGTCTTCGGAATCAGCATGGGTGCAGTGGACGCCCGCGCATTCGATCATTTTTTCCTCGACAAACTGCGCAGAAAATCCTTCATTTTCATCCCCGATGATCTCGAATTTCGAAAAGTCCTTCCAGTCCGAAGCGATTGAGAACATCTGGCTGTCAATACGTTCTAAATCTTCTAAAAAAGTTTTAGTGTATTGAACGATCTGTTGTTGAATTTCATCAAACCGCGCCTGTGTGATATGCCCCTGGATCAGGCCGACATATGCGCTAAACGCATTCAGCGCTATCATGCTGGCAAAATATGAACGCAGTCCGGGCGAATTACAGCCATCCGGCGTTTCGACATGAAAAACTCTGTCAGCAGCCAACGCGCCTTGGGATTCAGGGTTGTTGGTTATCAGCATGGTTTGCACGCCGTGTTTTTGCCCTTTGCGCATCATTTCAACAATCCGCTCAGAACCTCCGCTGGCACTGATAGCGATGACTAAAACTTCGTTTTTCAGGCAGCCTTTGAGTAATTCTTCTTCGGTGTAAAAACGACAAAATTCCATCGGGTCCGGTACAACCGTGTCATAAACGTTACTGTGAAGTCGAAACGCATGAAGCATTGAACCCGCCGCGGAGTAAGAATCGCCACAACCGGTGATGACCACTCGCTTCAGGTTTTTGAATTGTTTTTCGCTCATCAAGCTGGAGAGCTTTGACAGGTTAAAACAACGCTCCACCTGAAGTTCCACCAGATCCCTTAAATTCTCAATTTGAAGGTTGATGGTGTTGTAGTAGTTTTTCTTATTCAGTAAATTCAAGGGATTTCTCCTCTCTTTATCCATGTCCTGGGATTTATTTTGTGATGTTTGGATCCATTTGTTCCAGCTGCTTTACTTTTTTCTTCAACATCCTTTCTTCCGCGCCGGATCGCCATGCTGAAATGACAATATAAATCAACGTAGAAAGGATAAACGGAAGCGCCATCAGCAGATAAGCATCATTGATGACGGGCTGCAAATAGTTCGAGCCTGCATATGCGAGCCCGAAGACAAAGCTCATGATCAGCGCGCCGAAAGGTTCGTTATTGCCGATTGTTGCCGCAGCCATGCCGATAAAACCCCTGCTTCCTGTCAACCCTTTCGAAAAGAAGCTCTGATATCCCATTGATAAATACATACCGCCGAAGGCTCCGATAGCGGCGGCGATCAGGAACGCGATCGTATAAACTTTTTTCGTGTTGATGCCGACCGATTCCGCCGCTTTAGGATTTTGCCCAATGGCTCGCATTCGAAGACCGAGCTTGGTTCGGAATAAAAGAAACCATACGGCTAAAGTCATAACAAGCGCGATGTAAGTGAAAACATTATGCCCGGAGATGATAGCGCCGAGAAACGGAATTTCTTTTATAAATGGGATATCGATATTCCCCAACGCTAAGCTGGATATCGTGCCGGCGGTATTCGCTTTGGTCCCGGTGATAATCCACATGACGAAAATTACCGCACCTCCGATAGCCATATTCATGGAAATTGACATCAGATAAATATCCACCTTCATCACAAAGGCCGCGAAGCAGATAATCAGCGTTATGATCATTGAGACGATAACGCCAGCTAAAATTCCGAGCCAAACGTTTTGAAACAGAGCGCTGAAGATGACGCCTGATAAAGAAGCTGCAAGCATCATGCTTTCGCCTGCCATGTTCATGAGTCCGGCCTGAGCGGAAAGCGTAGAACAAATCGCTACATAAATGATAGGCGTTGAAATCCGAATAACCGAATAAATGAAATTTGAAATGAAGTCTAACAAAGCTTATCTCCTTATATTCCCATCTCACGAGATGCTTTGATAATCGCTTTCTGGCGGCTCTTTCCAAGAAATTCTTCAGCTGCCACAAAGAAGATGATGACCGCCTGAAGCATCGTTACTAATTCAATGGGGATGTTCGTGTTCGTGTTCAGAACGGCGGCGGCTGTACGAATGTACGCTAAAACAAACGCGGTAATCGGAACGAAGATCGGATTCTTTCGCGCCATTACCGCAATTATCAGTCCATCCATTCCGATGTTGGTTAAAGTAGCTACCTGATAGCAGTTGTACGCGCCAAAGTTTTCTACGGCCCCCGCAACACCAGCGAAGATCCCGCCGATAATTTGCCCCAGAAAAGAGTTTATCTGGGTGTTGATTCCAGAGTATTTTGCGAAAGTCGCGTTCGCGCCGGTAATACGGATCTCGACGCCAATTCGCGTTCGGTAGAATAGAACGCAGGCAATTATTACGCCGATAATTGAAAACCAGATCCCTTCATTCAAATTCGTATTATTCCAATAGCGAGTGAAACGCATATTATCAGGATATAAAGGTGTGGAAATGAAGGAGGATGTACGATCGGCGATCGTCGCACGGATTACCGCCAGCGTTACATATAGACAGACCGTGTTGAGAATAATGGATGTAACGGTTTCGCTTGCCCCTAATTTTTCTCTTCCGTAAGCCGGAATTAAAGAGACTAAACCTCCCGTAACGGCGCAGATAACGACAATAATCAGTTGGTTGATAATCTTGGGCAGCCCGGGCATAATAGTTTGACCGAAGCTGCTCCCAAACATCAGCATCAGAACCGGCAGCGGAGCGATATTAATAATACCTTCCCCGATCATGCTGAAACGACCGCTGGCGTAAACGAAGCACATACCGCAACCTGTAATCATGTACGGCGCCATACGTGACAGGACTTGAGCGAACCTGCGCCGGCTGGTGAATGGGCCGATAGCAAAATTATAGAGCGCGGTTCTCCATGCTTCCGATCCGGAGATGAGTACAATAATTACCAGGCAGATCGAATAGGCAATTACAATACCCAGGAAAACTCGAAGGACCTCGTAAAGACGGTCAATTCTTTGTACTTTCTTCATTTACAGGCCTCCCATTTCTTCCACGGCCATTCTGCGGACGCCGAGCATATATTCGCCCAAAGTATCATCAGATACATTCTTTGCATCCTTGAATTGCGCAACAATTTTCCCGCTCTTCATGACCAGTATGCGGTCAGAAACTTCTGTGAGCTCTGTCAGATCGGAAGATATCAGGAGAATCGCGCAATTTTTTTCTCGGGACGCTCTTACCAGCAATCGCCTGATCAGATCGGCAGTTCCGATATCAATACCCCGCGTAGGCTGATTTGCAATAATGAAGTTCGCGTCTCCTGAGAATTCGCGAGCGACAATCACCTTCTGAATATTTCCTCCGGAAAGAAATTTGATATTTTCGTTTCCATCTATGCATGCGACTTCAAATTTGTTAATGCACTCATCAACAAACTTATTAAGTTCTTTCATTTTCAGAAAAGGGCCGGTTCGGAATCTGTTGCCGGCGAGATAGATTGCCGCAATATTATCCTGTATAGATAGATTGTTCGCTATCCCGAATTTCATGCGGTCTTCGGATATATGCGCCATTCCCATTTGCCGAATCTGCATGATCGTTTTGCCGGCGGTTTCCTGATTGTTGAGTATGATTTTCCCAGAAGTCCTCTGGAGCAGTCCGGCGATAATCTCGGAAAGCTCTGTCTGTCCGTTGCCTTCCACGCCTGCAATGCCGACAACTTCTCCTGCTCGGACGGTGAAGCTAAGCTCATCTATTGTGCGCTTTCCGAAATCGTCTATATAATTGAGTTTTTCAATTTTAAGAATGCATTCCTTGGGCTGAGCTTTTTCTTTTTCAATCTTCAGAGAGACTTCTCTCTCGACCATCATTTTTGATAATTTGATAGTATCTAAATCTGCGATATTCCCATTTCCGGTAACTTTGCCATGCCGCAGGACGGTCACACGATCGCAAAGTTCCATGACTTCGTCAAGCTTATGAGAAATGAAGATGATGCCGTATCCCTGATCACGCAATCTTTTTAGTTGGACAAAAAGCTCTCGAGTTTCCTGCGGCGTAAGAACGGCAGTGGGTTCATCCAGAATAAGCACTTTGCAGCCGCGGGACAACGCCTTAAGCAATTCAACTTTTTGCTTCTGCCCAACGGTCAGGTCGCGGATCATGTGATTACAATCGACGCCGAGATTGTATTTGTTGCTGATCCCTTGAGTCATTACGAGCGCTTGTTTCCTGTCGAAAACGGGCCCTCGCCCCGGTTCCATTCCCAATACCACATTTTCGGCGACGGTCAGGTTTGGCACTTGCATAAAATGCTGATGGACCATTCCTATTCCCTTGGCAATTGCATCCAAGGGCGAGGTAATATGAACCTCTTCTCCGCTGATATAAATTTTGCCTGTCTGGCAATTTTCCATGCCAAACAGAATCTTCATCAACGTAGTCTTGCCCGCGCCGTTTTCACCGACTAAAGCATGGATTTCATTTTCATTTACACTAAAGGTTACATTGCGATTGGCGATGAATCCATTGGGGTATATTTTTGTAATTTCTTCCATTCGAAGAAGCTCTTTTGTCATTTTTGCATCCCCAAACAGTCGTTTTCATGACTTTTCAAATAACGAGTCTTCAACTCAGCGCTAAACCGATATTCATCCGATAATTCCCGATCTGAGAATTATCGGATCTCCATGGGGTTGAAAGCAGGTTTTTTCAACCCCATGTGAACTGTTTACATGATTGCTGCAAAAAGCACTTATTTTACGAATTCCGCATTCGGGTCGTCACGGTATGTAGCGAAAGCTTCATAACTATCGAAGTCATAATAAGACGGAACCACGATTTCCCCAGAGCCGATCTTTCCGATAATCTCCTTAAGCTTCGCTTGAATATCTTCGGGGACATATGCTAAGAAGTTTTCATTTTCCAGGTAGCCGACGCCGTCTTCAAAGATTCCCCATACCTGATTCCCGGCAGGAATCTTATGCTCGCCGTTGACATCATCAATGATCTTCTTCGCAATCGGAGCGATATTCTTTGTTATGGATGTGAGGATGTTCTGATATCCTAATGCGGCGGATTCGTCCTTTGCTGCAATATCTTTCAGGTAAGAGTATTGATCATAGTCGCAGCCCAAAACAAAAAATCCTTTTTCAATGCCGCCATGCTCCTGAGCGGCCTGACAACCGGCTAACATCATCTGTGCGGTAATCGGCCATACGGCATCGCAGCCATTATCATACATCACGTTCATCGCTTCGTATACAGCAGACATGGACGTTTCGACCATATAAGAATGAAGCCAGGCAATATCCAAGCCGAGCTCTTTTTTCGCATATTTCGCGCCAGCCAACCAGCCTGTGCTGAAGTCGTTAAGGATCGGGCTGTCGGAAGAGATGCAGCCGATTTTGCCCGTCTTCGTCATCAAAGCTTGAAGAATTGCCGCTATAAAGGAAGATTCGTTTTGTGCGAACGTAATTCCGTATACGTTTGGAGATTTAAACTCAACGCCTTTTCCTACATCGTAATAGATGAAAGTCGTATTGGGAAATTCCGCCGCTGCGTCGTCTACGATATCCTGGATATACCAGGCTGGGCCGAGAAAGTAATCATATTTACTGGTTTCCAGCGCATCCCAGTAAGAGTTAATGGCTAACGCCGGATCGTAGGCTCCATATTCTACCAACGTCCATTCCAGATTGTATTGCTCAGCGATTTCCTGTACGGCGCGATAACCCATATCGGACAAACCGAAGTCCCCAATAAACGCTGTGAAAAAAAGGATTTTTCCTTTTTCTTCTGCAGCCGCTTTATTAATATTGACAAATCCAAATATCACGGTCAGTGATAAAACCAACGCAATCAGACGTTTCATCGTTTTGTTCCTTTGCTCTTTCTTTTGTGTTTGAATAAAAAATATGTTCTTAGAACGAATAAAAATGTTTAATCAGCTGTCGCTTTAAAGGTAATATGTCTATAAGCTGTATTGTGAACCGTTCCCTCCTTTTTCTGATCATTCCTTTTTATGCGAATTCGCTTTGTTTTAATGACTAATCAAATTGTATCTATTGTAAACCCCGTGTTTTTGGAAGTCAATCAGTTTTTTATAAGGAATAGGATGTAAAAGAAAATGTTCGAAAAACTTTTTCTTTAGGAAAAACATGACGCTAATGTTGTTTGAAATGTGTGTTTCTTACGATCTTTGCGTCCTTATTTTGTTCTTAACTCGGATCATATATTTGTTGACGCAAAGTTATGTGAAATTCGCTCTGTCAGTATGGGAAGCTTCATAACAAAGTGAATCAGGGCTATTTTTAATGTTTTCATCGATGCAAAAGCTCAGGCTTTTGTTCCCAACGAATCTGGTATGCCAGGATCTTAGCAACTTAATTGGACGGCCTGTCATATTTTACAGAAAAAATCGTACGTGATCCATTACAATTTTATTGTTATATCTTCAAAGAAGTTTTACGTAAATGGGGAAATACGTTCGTGTCCAATTCATTAAGGTTAGACCAGATTTATTCATTGCTCTTAAAAAAAGGAAGTGTAACTGTAGAGGAGCTATCTGATTCCTTTCATGTTACGCCTACGACGATCCGACGCGATTTATTGGTTTTGGAGGAACGAAAGCTGATATATCGTTCGCGTGGCAGCGCCAGTCTCCGTGACGCTGCGGATACGTCCAAGGATATTTTGCGAGCTGAAAAAATCCGTATTGCAAAAAAAGCGGCGCAATTCGTCGAACCTGATATGGCCCTGAGTCTGGACAGCGGTTCTACCAACCGGTTTCTGGCGGAAGAACTACTTTGCGATGAAAGATTCCGGTATGAAGAGTTGAATATCGTAACCTATTCGCTTCGGACAGCACTGACAACGTCTCAAAAGTTTAATGTGTCTATTCCCGGGGGCGCGGTTTTTACTGCGCAGGACGCGATGTTGGGTCTTGAAGTTGAAAACTTTTACAAAAAGATCAATGTCGACGTAGCGTTCGTAGGCAGCACCGGGGTCCGGGACTGTTCCGGGCCTACCGTATCCTATCCTGTTCAACTCCCTGTCAAGCAAGCGGCGGCTAGCTGCGGAGCTCGGAGAATCGTTCTTCTGGATTCGCAGAAATTTATCCGACGCGGTGTCTATGTGATTTGTGAGTGGCAGAATATTGATACGCTGGTCACGATACAAACTCCGGAAAACGAAGAACAGCTTGAAAAAATCGCTAAATGCGGCACCAACATTGTATTAGCGTAAATGCGTTATTGCTCGGTTGAAAAGCGATAATATATTATTTATTTTTTTGACAGTCTGATTTTTCCGGAAGAATTTTACGGCGATCTGTGGAAGCTGGCATGATTACGCGAGATGAAGGGAATTGGAAATGAAATAAAAAATGGAACCCACGGCTGAAAACCGAAGCGTTCCATTTATCTCCAGACCCGTCTGCGTTTTACGGGTTCAGCACGACCTTGACATAATCCCCGTCGCCGGCGTACAGCCGCTGAAACCATGCGTCGCCGTCTTTCAGCGGAGCGGTCGCGCTGATAATCTTATCCAGTCGGATCGTTCCGCGCGCGATCATGTCCAGGCAGGCGGGATACTCGCCGGCGGACGCGCAGGAGCCGCGCAGCGTCAGTTGGCGGGTAACGACCCATTGCATGGGGAAGTTTACGATCGGCGTAATATTTCCGACGAGGACGATTGTCCCGCCTTTCCGCGCTGACTTGAGCGCCAGGTCAAAGGCTTCGTCGACGCCGACGACTTCGAGAACGATATCCGTCCCTTCGCCGTTCGTTTCTGATCGGATCGCCTGGATCGCGTCCGGCTCGAAATCGAACGCCTGGTCCGCGCCCATCTGCAGCGCGAGTTCCCGATGAAACGCGTTGCGGTCGACGACGAGGATCTTCCCGTATCCCGCGGCGCGGAGCGTCTGGATGATTAGAAGCCCGATTTTTCCCGCGCCGATAACCGTTGCCGACGCGTTCAGCTCGCGCGGACAGAGGTTGACCGCATGCAGCGCGACCGAAAGCGGTTCAACCAACGACGCCTGGGCAAAGGTGACGTTGTCGGGAAGTTTATAGAGAATATGCGCCGGGACCGCGATATATTCGGCGAACGCGCCATCCTGCCGATAGTCGTCGCAGGAAACGCCAAGGACGCGGCGGCTGCCGCAGAGATTAACGGCCCCGTGCATGCAGTAGCTGCAGCGATTGCAGTAGATCGTCGAATCGAAGGTGACGCGGTCGCCGACCGCCCAGCCTTCAACGCTCGCGCCGATGGCTTCAATGACGCCGGAAGCCTCGTGTCCCATGATCACGGGCGGCTGACGCCGGCCGGTTGAGCCGTCGTAACCATGAATGTCGGAACCGCAGATTCCGCAGGCTTTCACGCGGATCAGGACTTCGTTTGCCTGAATCGCTGGTTTGGGGACCTGCCGATAGACGAGTTTTTTGTACTCGGTCAGAACTAAAGCGTTCATCATTTCACTCATGCTTCTCTCCTCAGGAATTCGCGCCGATCGTGCGCGAGTATAGCGGATGGCTCGTCCGTCCGTCGAAATCAGGTCCGCTTTCGGGCGCGAGCGGGAACCGGATGGCCTGATGGTCGCGCTGCGAGCGGTAGATCGCGGTGATCAGTTCGACAGTTTTTCGTCCGGCGATTCCGTTAACAAGCGGTTCGCGGCCGTTCGCGATCGCATCCAGGAAGTCGCGCAGCTGCAGTTCATGATAGTAGCTCATCGGATCGTGCGTTTCGGTAAAAGCGGCGTCTTCGGCTTTCCAGTCCGGCAGGCGGTTTTCTTCGCCGGGAATCGTCCAGATATCGTTGAACGGCGGCTCGACTTTAGCGGTGACTCCTGAAATGAACGAAGAGCCGCCTTCGATCTGCGCGCCGATCGACGCTCCGTTGCTGCCGTGAACGTGGAGCTTCCCCCACAACCCGGGTTTCTGCGAATTGGAGACGTAAAGCTGCCCGATCGCGCCGGACTTGAAACGGATAAGCGCCATGGCGCTGTCTTCGATTTCGACGGTCGGATGATTAAAGTTATCCCAGAGCCCGAATAATTCGTCGACGTCTCCCATAACCGACAGGAGCAGGTCGATTTGGTGTGGCGTCTGATTGATCATGACGCCGCCTCCTTCCTCGATCCATTTCCCGCGCCATGAGTCCATCTCATAGTATTCCGGGCTGCGCCAACCCATGACTTCCAGCGTCGCGGAGGTCGGACGCCCGATTTTTCCGGCGCGGATCGCTTCGACCATGCGCAGGAAAGGCGGATAGTAGCGGCGCTGGCTGATAACGCCTAATTTTACGCCGGCCTTTTCGCAGGCGGCGATCGCCAGATCGCAGTCCTGCAAAGAGGCGGCCAACGGCTTCTCGCTGATAACGTGCGCGCCGTTTTTGGCGGCGTTGACGATATGGACGGCGTGGAGCGGATGCGGCGTGCAGACCGCGACGGCGTCGATTCCGTTTTCACGGATCATCGCTGTCGCGTCGGTATACGCAGGAACGCCGAATTTCTTGCCGAACGCTTCCGCGCGCGCGCGGTCAACGTCGCAGACGGCGCTCAGGCGGCTCGATTCGAGCTTCCCGAAACATTGCGCATGCGTCATTCCAACTTTTCCGCAGCCGATGACGGCGGTTTTGAATTCCTTCATGAATTTTCTCCTTATCATCCTCTGGGATCGACGGTTTTACTGAATTTTCTGGACGCGCGAGCGAATTTCGTTCAGCATGCCGGTTTTCAAATCCCAAAGACGTTGGGACAGGTCGACATAATAAACATGCGGATTTTCCAGACGTTTAACCTCGTCCCAGAGTTCGGCGATTTTCTGCGCCGATTCGGCGCGAATCGTTTCCAGGTCGGGGAGCTGATAAACGAGTTCGCCTTTTTCGAAGATCGGGGCAAGAAGTTTTTTCGCGTAGAAGTCGGAGACGGTTTTCCGCTTCGACGGTTCGATCGGATCGAAAATTTCGTAGGGAACGTTATCTTCGATTATTTCGTCGGTCAGCGTTAATACGTCGGCGACCGGATGATGGTCCCCGCTTTCGTATAGCCGCCAAACATCTTTGAATCCGGGCGTGGTAGCTTTTTCGAAGGTATCGGAGAGCTTGATTTTCGGCGTGATCGTCCCGTCTTTCTCGATCATCGCGACGAGTTTGTAAACGCCGCCGAAGACTGGCGAACTCGCCGCGGTAATCAGCTTCTCGCCGACGCCGAAAACGTCGATTTTTGCGTCCTGGATCAGGAGCGATCGAATGATCCGTTCGTCGAGCGAGTTGGAAGCGAAAATTCTGCAATCCTGTAAGCCGGCTTCGTCGAGCATTCTCCGCGCTTTTTTTGAGAGGTAAGCGATGTCGCCGCTGTCAAGGCGGATCCCGACCAATCTTTTTCCCATCGGTTCGAGAATTTCTTTCGCGACTTTAATCGCGTTCGGAATGCCGGATTTCAGTGTGCTGAACGTGTCGACGAGCAGGTTGCAATGATCCGGGTAGGTTTTCGCGTAGGCGACGAAAGCTTCAAATTCGCTGTCGAAGGATTGGACCCAGGCATGCGCCATCGTTCCGTTCGCCGGGACGCCGAAGCGGGAATCGGCCCAGGTATTCGCGGTCGCGCTCGCGCCGCCTATGTACGCAGCTCGCGCGCCGTAATTCGCCGCGTCGAAGCCTTGCGCCCGGCGGGTTCCGAATTCGAGGATCGCTCTCCCCTGAGCCGCACGGCAGATTCGGTTCGTTTTTGTCGCGATCAGGGATTGATGGTTGATTGTCAGAAGGACCATCGTCTCAATCAGCTGCGCCTGAATAATCGGGCCGCGGACGCGAACGATCGGTTCGCCGGGAAAAATCGGCGTGCCTTCCGGAATCGCCCATACGTCGCACTCAAACTTGAAATTCCGCAGGTAGTCGATAAATTCCGGCGAGAAGAGTCCCCGCCCGTTCAGATATGTCAGGTCGGCCTCAGTAAAATGCAGATTCGCGAGGTATTCGACGACCTGTTCGAGACCCGCCAGGATTGCGAAACCGCCGTCGTCGGGAACATTCCGGAAGAACATGTCGTAGACGGCGATCTGATCGCGCATCCCTTGCTCAAAATAAGCGTTTCCCATCGTCAATTCGTAAAAATCGACGAGCAGCGTCAAGTTGCGGTTATCGTAAGTTTGTTTATGCGTGTTCATCATTGGTTGTTTTGAATCCATTCAGGAGATATTGGGTCTGGTAGAACTGATTGATTTCGTCTGCGT
Source organism: Anaerolineaceae bacterium oral taxon 439 (assembly GCA_001717545.1). NCBI lineage: Bacteria > Bacillati > Chloroflexota > Anaerolineae > Anaerolineales > Anaerolineaceae > Anaerolineaceae bacterium oral taxon 439. Next base: position 1,522,392 of record CP017039.1, read on the forward strand.
CATGCCCGATCGCGTCGTACGTTTCGATCAGGCGGAGCGGAAGGATGAGATGCGGAACGCGGCGGATCCGGTTGAAATGATATTCCGATTCGAGGAATTTCTGCGTGATAATCGCGAAATTATTGACGCAGAGATCCGTGCAGCAGCCGACAATATAGATTTCTTCGAAGTCATCCCAGTTAAATATCGGGTTTGTCCGTTGATACTCGGCGAGCTCGAAGAAACCGCCGGTTGTGTATTTCGGGACGACCCAATCGCAGAGCGGGGCTAATTCGGGGACGATTTCCGATTCGCCGCTGGTGGAAAGACAATGCGGCGGGAAGACGGTGAATTCATGATCCGAAGGCGCGTGAGTATCGGTCAGCGCGAGAATTTTCGCGCCTGTTCGCTTCATTTTTTCGCAGAAATGAGCGATTGGTTGGATAAGGGCTTCCGTTCGCGGGCTGTAAAGCGCGCCGGCTTTCGCGAAACCGATATTCATGTCCATGATCACGATCAGTCGATTCATTTTCTGTTCCTTTCACGTACGTTCATCGCCGGTCTGAATTCGAACGGCGCGGCGGTTGTGCGATCAATGTAAATTATAATGGGATTATCATCGAAAAAAAAGGATGAGAACGTCTATGCTTCAGGATATCCGCGTTCGCCAACGCGATCTGTTATTGCAGCTGATCCGGCTGATGACCCGCGAGCTCGATTTAGATACGCTGTTGGGACAGATTTTAAAGATATCGATCGAGATTTTATCCGGGACGTCCGGGTTTATTGCGCTGAATAACCCGACGACGGGCTGGGTCGTCAAGGCCGCGTCCGGTATGACCGGAGGAATGGTCAAATATATTGAAACGTACCTGGAATATTTCCCGACCGGCGATCTCGCTGGATCGGACAGCCCGATTGAGATTGACTTGCTGATCGACCGGGTTCGGAATAACCCCGATTTTAATGGGGCGGAGGGGCTTGGGCTGCCGCTGATGTATTCCGGAGTGTGGCTGGGAATGATCGTTATTTTCCGGACGTTTTCCTCGGATTTCTCGACGAACGACCTGCTGTTGCTGCGCGATTTCGCGGGCCAGGCGTCGGTAGCGGTCCGGAACGCGGCGCTGTATACCGACCGGCTGCGCGCAAAGGTGCAGACGGACGCGATTCTGAATGCGCTGACCGACGGGATTATCGTGACGGATTCGCGGGGCGTTGTTACGCGCGTCAATCCTGGACTTGAGCGTATTTTTGAGATGCCCGGGGAACGGATTATCGGAAAGACGCATGACGAGCTGATCCGGCTGACGGGGACGGTCAGCGGAATGACGCTCGCGGAAGGAATCGCGGGAGGCTGGCCTTTTACCGGCAGGTCGCAGCTTTCCGTTGAAGGCGATCTGATTATTGCGGACGAACCGCTGCGAACGGTTCCGGTTTCGATTAAATATGTTCCTATCTTAAACAACACGAATCATCTTGTCAGCATGATCGCGTCGGTTCAGGATATTTCGAAATTCCGCGCTGCCGACGCGCTGAAGAATACGTTTATTTCAACGGTCAGTCATGAGCTGAAGACGCCGGTGGCGCTGATTAAGGGGTATGCGTCGACGATGCTGATCGAGGACGGAGAATGGGATCAGGAGGTGCTGCGTGAGTCGCTGCGCGTGATTGAAGAGGAAGCCGATCGCTTGGCGGAGCTGATTAATGACCTGCTGGACGCGTCGCGGATGATGTCTGGAATGCTGAAATTAAACCGTGTTGAATTCAATCTGCGCGATCTCTGCGTTCGGGTTGCGGGGCGGATGCAGTCGCAGACGAATCGTCATCAGCTTACGACGAGCTTCCCCGACCGGTTCCCCAGCGTTTACGCCGATCCGGACCGGATCCAGCAGGTTTTAACGAACCTGCTGACGAACGCATTGAAGTATACGGAGGAAGGGACGGTCGAAGTCCGCGGAGCGGTCGACGGCCGGTTCGTTCGGATTTCCGTCTCTGACGAAGGGGAGGGGCTTCAGTCTCGCGACATTCCGCACCTGTTCGACAAGTTTTATCGAACGGAAGAGACCGCGCGGCTGGCGAAGGGCGTAGGGCTGGGATTGTATATCTGCAACGCGATTATTACCGGGCATGGCGGAAAAATGACGGCCGCGAATCGAACCGATGGGAAAGGAGCGCTGTTTTCGTTTACGCTTCCGCTGGACGCCGCCGCCGGCTCGGATCATTTTTCGCTTCCGGCCGGCGACGCGGCTTCGTCCGAGTTTAGCGGCGTGTAGACGCAGCGGAAGCCGCGGTTAAAGCCGGCGGATGCGCCGCTGTGAACCTGCCGGGCGCTGATTTCGAGCTGATTCGGGAAATCGCTCGATCCGCCGCCTTTCAGGAGGTTCTCGTCTCCCCATTCGGGATTTTCGTTAGGAACGGTATCGCTGACCCATTCGCGGATATTTCCGGCCATGTCGAGAACGCCGAATGGGCTCGCTCCGGCAGGGAGCCATCCGGACGGAATCAGGCCCTGATAAAGTCCGTCGAAGTTCGCGCGCTGGATCGTCGGCGGATCCGCTCCCCAGGGGTAGCGGCTGTTGTCCAGCTGCGCTCCGGCCGCGTCCTCCCATTGCGCCGCGGTGGGAATCGTTCCGCCCTGCGCTGCGCAGTATGTCTGCGCCTGAGAAACGGAAACGTAGGTCACGGGGAAGGCACGGTAGAATGGATTGTGAATGTATTTTTGGAAGTAGCCGGGATAGTGCGGCGGGCTGCATTTTCCTGCGCGGACACAATCGAGGTATGCTCGAATCGTGACCGGGCGCTGATCCATTTCGAAAGCGATCCTGTCTCTCGTCTTTTCTCCGGGGATCAGGAGAAGCCTGGCACCCGCGATCGTTCTTGGACTGATCCCGATTCGCGCTCCGAAAAATTCGTAGGGCCGAAGGAGACGGTACGGTGAGGTTTTCAGCAGGACGACGAAAAAGACAATGAAAGCGGCTGTCAGGGAAATCTGAGACCCGGCTGATATCAGGCGGCGCCCGCTGCGGTCCAATTTTTTTATCCAGAGCATATTTATTGAAACTGAACCGTCAGCGCGCTGAACTTTTCAAGGATCGGACCGATCGTTTCCGCTTCCATCTCGATCAGGAAGTTCCCGACACGGAAAAGCGAGCCGTTCGGCTGAACCGGAGATTTTCCCAGCAGTTCGTAGGCGGTCAGCAGGCTTTCTTCGTCGTTGAATTTAAAGATAATTCCTTCGTAAGGGATGCCGTTGTCTTCGACGATGAAGTTTGTCGCAGCGAAGACGAATCTTCCTGCGGTCCCAAGACTGTCTTTCGGCAGATCGAAGAAGAATTGCCTGACCTGATAACCGCTGAGCTCGATCTGTGCGAAGATGTCCTCAGGTTTGTAGCGATTGAAGCCGATCGGGGTTATCGTTGAATAGGGAAGCGGCTGCGGAACGGTCGGCGCGAGCGTAGGGGTGACGACGATATATTCTTTAAGAATGACGGTTTCCACGGTGACGTTGATTTTTTGATAGGCCGCGACTTCTTTAATCTTTGCGGATACGGTTGCGTTGACCTGATCGGTTGTGTAAAGCGGGGCGCAGCCTGCGCCCAAGGCGAGGAGCAGGAGGAAAATTAGCGGGAGATATTTGCGTTGCATGGCGTCGATCCTTTCAGATAGTCCGGGTTCATTATCTCATATTTTTTTGCGTTGACAGGAGTTTCTTGCGGGATCCGCGGGGTGTGGTATAATTTTCGCCGTTGTACGGAGGCTGTAGCTCAATGGCGGAGCGCCTGACTGTGGATCAGGAGGTCGTGGGTTCGACCCCCATCAGCCTCCCAGTTTTTGTATCCGTGTTTTTATCGTTCAGTTTTAAAAAGACGGTTTTGTTGGTTGATTCAGTTATTGTTCTGATGAGCTGATTTAAACGGAATTCCAGCGATTGGATCTCCGGGTTTTTTTAAACATGGATGGCATCCAGATATGCCACTGCGTATATTTCTTCCAACAGCCGCGATTGCCACTCACGCACTACCGGCATGATTTTATCTGTGGTCCGGCTGATCATACTGCCTGACACATCTACACCCCATATGTCGCTGAGATGTCTTGATATACTCTCGGCTGTTTTCCCCCTGTTATTCACTTTTCAAGTGAATAACCTATGGCAGGGAACTTCTTTAGGAAATTTGAAACAGACGCCCTTCTTTTTCGCTCATGATTGTTTTTCAGGTTTTTCTTTCTCCGTTTTCTGTATCCATTTCGAGTCCCTGAAACGAGCTTCTCGAAAGGTTCAATATATGGCCGAATCTTGACATGACCATTATAGAGAAGTACCCGTTCATTATAAAATCCACATCATCTCCAGTGTTAAGCTCTGCCGTAAGCTCGATTCCTTTCGGCGGCGCGAACATATTTCCGTCTGCTCCGGGCTTGGTCACATTGAGCCGCACAAGGTACTTAAGCCTCAGTGGATATCCAGAGAATGCTGAAAAATCGTGCGCAATCTTCATCCCTAGGGGCGAGCCGCTCTTTATGCTGATAAAGCAGACCGGGGATCTGAAATATCCCTCTTTAGCATAAACTGTACAGAATTTGACCGGAAATTCCGGGGTATTTCCTCTGTCAAATGTGACGCTCCTGATACTGTCTGCGTCGATCTTGGACGGTTCATATTGGCTTTCCGCTGAGATAAACCAGAACTGCGTTTCAACTGGCAGTGTGAACCATCTTATCTCTCCGCCGCAGTCCGTAACCTTAAATTTTCCCTTGCTGTATTCTATTTTTTTCATTTCGAGGAACTGCATCATATTGGTGAGTTTATAATCATTATTAATATCCGGCGTGTCGAGACCTGTGTAAAGGCACTCGTTTCCCATAGTGCGCTTTTCCATTCTTGTTGCTTTAAGCACAAACGAATTGGCGATACCAGTCATAACTGTTCCATCCTTAAGTTCAATGACCGCCGTGCCTTTCGGCTCGAAATCGCCTGCAGGATGTTTATCTTTCAAATTTTTTGGCACTCTCTTTGTTTCGGGTTCTGCAGGCTGTGAATTTGGCGGAGCGTCTGGCACATAGACTTCCTCGGCTATATCAGAAACAAAATCGATATGCGCAATCTGTTCGGGCTTCAGTTCGATAACGCCAAATTCGTCCTGCCCAAGCACCAGCAACCAATCAACGAGCGCAAATGTACCAAGCTGTCTTCCGTCTCTGAATGAAAGACCTACCGGCAGCTCGCTGATCCATTCATCCGACCAGCTGTCTTTTTTTCTTATCGTATTTCCAAAAGAAATCGAGTTCAGTTCGCTTAATCGGATTTCGTATCCCCGCTCGGTTTTTATTCCCTCTGGCCATTGGTAATTTTGATTCCAACTCATTGAGTTTGCTGACGGCTGTTTTCTCGTCGCAAATATCAACGTGAAATCCGGCATCATTACCACATCGCCATTTTTCAGATGGACTCTTGCAAATCCTGGCCACCGATCCATACATTCTTTTTTCCAGTTGATCGTCATTTCAGCAACGTCGCACCAGTTTATGGTAGTAACTTCATTTTCATTCAGGAAAGACAATCTGGAAGACGCCGTCTGAATATCTACATCATAAGTATTGCCGTCCAGATACGTTATATGAAATATCTTGTGATAATTATTGTTGTCATCCGGATGTTTTTCGGCGATCAATTTTTTGATCTGAGTGAACATCGAGCGCTCAATATGCGAGTCTATTTGGGTCTTCAAGCCCTGCGCAATGCCCATGCCTGCTTTTGTGAACATGCTGTTCGCAGGAACCGTGTATGTTCGGCCGTTAACATCTGTGATGAACGCTGTTCCCTTCGGCTTTAACGACTTGTATTTATTTGACTGAATCGTCACCGGCGCTACCTTGCCTGCAGGCGCCTTTGCCGCCGCAGCCGCGACGGCAGCTCCCGTTACGGTGGAATACCGCTCTTTATATGCCTTGATCGCATCAGGCACGGGAAGTCCGAGATGCTCAAACGCAAATGTGTATTTATAAAGGAATTCCTCTTCTGACATGTTGTACTTGAGAATCGCCTGCTTTGTCCCGACGCGCAGTTTCAGCCCGCCCGTAAGATCCGTTTCTTTAAGATGAATTCCCAGGAATGGTTTGTTGTCGTTGATAGCGAAGTTTATTTCATCCCGCACGTTTATTGATTTTTCGGAATCGGGAGTCAGGAACACCAGGAAAACTGCGGCTCCTTCAAGCGCATCCGCGATCTCGTTCGTCCATTCGTTCCCCGGCGCGATTCCCTCATCGTACCAGATGTGGTAACCCTGATCGTAAAACTGTTTGATTATGGGAAAGACTGTGTCGGCGTCTGCGTGCGCATAGCTTATGAAAATATACGGCTCGTTTCCCCTGTACGCAGGAAACGGTATCCTGCCGACCAAAGGCACAAGGCTTGAATCTGCCCCCTGCGTATTCAGAACCCCAGTCAAATTTTTTCGAGGCTGTGCAGGTGCCTGATCTATCATAGTTTCCTGCAGATGTACGGGAGATTCCTCCGCCTGCGGCACAATGTTTATATCAGTTTTTGAATTTGTTTTATTCTGTCTCTTGAATCTGTCAAAAAATGCCATATCGATTCTCCTTTTTCCTGCGTCACAGGTGTTTAATCCAGCCTGTAAATTCGAAGCCCATCGAACTTTTTTATCAATTTTAGCATGCTGTTGAACGGCTCAAAGTCTTTCTTTTTTTCCTCTTCCGGAAGCGCCTCGTAGTGAGCGAATATTTCCCATCTTTTCGGCTTGCCGTCCATCGCCAATTTGTGCATTCGCAGTTGTTCGCGGAGGGCTTTCCTTGCGGTTATCTCATCGCCATGTCGTTTCAGAAATTCAGCCGGAAGCATTGCCGTCTCATACAGATTTCCGCTGATCCATCCCATAGAGATATGCTCCCTGATCCAGCGCTCATGCTCCATCGGAGCAAAAACCTTCATCTGTTTTTCCGTAAAAGAGGTAATCATCTCATAATCCACTGGCCTATCCGTATAGAAGCAGCCCAGCTCATCAAGATATCGTGCAAAACTTTTCGCCTGATTGATATTGGAAATCTGGTATTCGAGCGACAGTGCCTCAAATTCCTTTTCCAGAGCCGAAGTTGCTACATTCTTCTCGCTTCCTTGATAAGAATACCGTGCATTGAGGGCAACGGCGAAATCATACAAGTGCAGGAAGTTGCTGCGGGAAAGATAGGTGTGCTTGTTTTTTCTGTCCGCTTCTTTTGTGCTCGGAATGACGGTCAGCGAAATGTTCGATGTATCCACAATCTTTTCGATGTCAGCAGCAAAGCGCTGCTCTTTCTCCGCCATGTCGCTGTATGCTTTTAATCGGGGAGCTTTTCCCTCTTCGCCGTCATCCTCCCATCTGCGGTATTCCGTCTTGAAGGTATCGATTTTTTCCTGCTCTTCTTTATCATAGTAGTAAATGGCATGGATCGCGTTATTCTTGAAATCGAAATTCGTTGCCATCGGGTGAAGTTCCGTCCGTGAATTTCGCCCATATGCCGTGCGGTCCCAGCATTGCAGCTCATCGCAAAGCATCAACAAATATGCCAGTGGATGTGATTCCATACGCAGCGGTTCTTTATGATTCCTCTCACTCTTATAAAAAGAAATAGCAAACTTAAATAGACTGTTATGCATTAGGATTGCAGTCAGAGCATCCACATGTTTTTCATTAATCTTGTTTATTCCAATGGAAGTCTCGATCTCGCGGTAGAGTCTTGTGGCACTGAAATAGGCATGATCCATGAAGTAACCGAATGAGTTCGGCGCAATGGGTTTATCATGGATCTTTTTGTATATGTATTCTTCTGTAAAATCATAAGCTGCACCAAGTTTTTTGAAGATATCATAGGCAAAAAGATCTTCCACGGTATCAAAGACAAGACCATAGATCTTTTTGAAATGATCGCTTGCTTCTGTGCTTAATTGTGTAAGTGCGTCCAAATCGTGGTAGGCAATATAAAGGCTGCCTTTCCCGCGATTTGTCCCGCCAACTTCAAAGTATGACAACACTTGCTCAAAAGGGAGCTCAAAGGGATAGCCGATGTCATGAAAGAGGGAAGCCAGGCCCCAACATTCAAGGAAGCAACAAGCAGCCCTACGATCTTCATCCTTATTAGCGGTATCTGTATCAAAGCCATAGAAGCTTTTGAATTTTGAACGATACGTGGCATTGGACTCGTATATCGCGAGCCCCAGTGCAAACACATAAACGGAATGAGAGTAATGATCTCGGTGTTTCATGAGAAGAGAGCTTCCATTGGCTTCAAATTCTGAAAGCAGCTCCACCATTTTTTTGGATTTACCATAATGCCCAAAGAATATTTCCAGGTAACAATAATAGATGGTGTAGGCGTCTTCAGCTACGCCGGAATCGATAAATTTCTCCAACTCACGTTCCAGGCACAATCGATTAATATCCATCTGCATATTGTATGGGATCTGATTATGTAAAAAACTTGTTCCGTAGAACTTGCCCTCTATTGTTTCCAGTGCGTCTATCTCCGTATTAAAGCCAAGGCCTTCACATCTTGTATGTAAGAATCTTAAAGCCGTTGCTTTTAACCCAGGATCGATTGTGTCGTAGTGCCTATCGGGATGCAACGGTCCGACACCTTTCCCAAAAAGTTCTTCATTTTTATTTTGCATTTGTTTCAAAGCCGTGTATGCCATGGTATTCTCACTCCTGTAAAAAATATAGTTGAAACGTCGAAATGCCAAGAAACGTGTTCCTAAGAGTCTGTTTCAAATTTCCATGGAATTAAAGAAGTTCGCTGTCATGGATTATACTCTTGAAAAGTGAATAATAGGGGGAAGACATTTTTCCGCTCTTACGAATCGGGAAAGAAGCTGCAGGATCTCATCCTCCTGGCGCTTGAGATCATCAGTTTTCTGTTTCCGGACAGCCATTTCTACCGGGGCAGGCGATAGCGGCTCGAATCTCCACGGATTTCTTTCCACGCGGGTCTCTCTGAAGTCTGACGTGAATCCCATCCGATTCGCCGTATAAGATTTCGATTTCGATCTTTCCTTTTTCTTCTGGAAAGGAAAGCCGATCCGATTCCGCGATCCGACCGCTGACACGATGAACATCCCGCCCGAGGGTGGCTGGACTGACTTTAGCGCCGGTTATTTGTGTGCAGATCATGGCCGCGTTCCGGAAATTTGACTGCGCGGCGAGGATATTTTCGATTTCCTGCACGCGTTGGTCCCGTCGAATGTACGGTTCTAAGCTCCTACTGGTTGGTCCAAAACTTATTACAGGAACTTCCTATTATTTTATCAAATAATTAGAGCTGGCTTTGTATTGTTAACTGGTTCTTATCTTGACTGCGGAAATTTGAAACGCAGACACCAAGGGCGGCAAAAAGGCCGGCGCCCAGCGAAGAGAGTATAATAACAGGAAACAATAAGGATCGAGGGACCATGCCGCGAAGGCCGGAGCCGTACACAAGCGAATATTTCTTATTGGGGCTGATCCAGGCGCAGCCGATTTATCCGTACGACCTGCATAAACGCTTGAGCGAGGACGAGGAGCTGCGGCTGATTTGGCGGTTTAATCAGAGCCAATTATACGCGACGCTGGAGAAGCTCGAAAAGGCGGGGCTGATCTGGGCCGCGGACTCCGATTATCTGACGTTCCCCGCGCGAAAGGTATACTCGATTACGGGCGCGGGGGCCGACCGATTTGAAGAATGGCTCGCAACTCCGGTCGCGGAACAGCGGAACCTGCGTCGCGATTTCCTGATGAAGCTGTTTTTTTTGATGAAAGCGCCGCTGGCTGAGTATCGCGATGGGATCGCGCTTCAGATCGATTGCTGTCGGAGTTGGCTCGCGCAGCAGGAGCTCTATTTAGCGGAGCTCCCTGATGACGCCGCTTTTCAGCGCGCGGTTCTCCAGTTCCGGGCCCGGACGACCCGGGCGCATATCGATTGGCTGTGCGATTGTTTAAAGCTGCGCGCGGATGAAAACGAGGGCGGTTGATTCAGGAGATTGAAATTCATGTATAACTTTTATCAAACGGTTTCGGACCGCTTATCCCGCGGCGAGATGGTCGCGTTCGCGACGATTTTTGAAAACGTTGGATCGAGCCCGAGGCATGCCGGGGCGAAAATGGCGGTTTATCGCGACGGAACGATCCTCGGGACGATCGGCGGAGGGAAGCTGGAGGCGATGGCGATCGAGGCGGCGAAAGAAGCGCTCGCTTCCGGGTTTGGGACCCGGCAGCATTTTGACCTGACTAACGAGGATGCGGCGAATTCCGATATGATCTGCGGCGGATATGGCGATATCCTGATCAGTGTTCTTGACGGAAGCGTTCCTTCGGTTCGCGACGTTTTCGTGGCGGCGGCACGATCCGAGATCGAGAATGAACCTGGCTGGCTGGTGACACGATGCGCCGGCGACGGGCGCGCCGACCAGTTCTGTTTCATTGACGCGGAAGGGACGAAAACCGCGCCGTTCTCCGGAGCCGATTTTGATCTGGCTTCGCTTCGCGGAACGCCCGGCCGGATTAGCGTCCATTCGAGCGTTCTCGAACGGGACGATATTTTTCTTGAAGCGATTTCGCCGGCGATCCGCGTTTTTGTTTTCGGCGGGGGGCATGTTGCGAAGGAGACGGTTCTCCTGCTGAATTTAGCGTCGTTCCGGACGATCGTTATCGACGACCGGGCTGAATTTGTGAGTTCCGAGCGATTCCCCAATTCGGAACGTCATCTTGTCGAGACGTACACGGATTTATCGCGGTTTCGCGTCGTTGCGCGCGATTGTATCGTAATCCTGACGCGGGGTCATTTGGGCGACTATGACGTGCTGAAATGGGCGTTGACGACGGACGCGCCGTATATTGGCATGATCGGGAGCACTTCGAAACGTGAACGAATTTACCAGCGGCTGCGCGGCGAGGGCGTCAGCGATGCGCAGCTGCGGCGGGTCACTTCGCCGATCGGGATTCCGATCGCGGGAGAAACGCCGTTCGAAATCGCGGTCAGTATCGCCGCGCAGCTGATCGATTTTCGCGGGACGAACCTTTAGTCGCGTAAAACGTCAGGATCGCTTCCAATACGCCGCCGGCGATGCTGAGCGCTTTGTCGGAGACGCTGAAGCAATGCGCCGGGTCCCCGCGGGGATCAATATCCATTACTTTAAGACCGGATTTAACCGTTAATCCCGGGTACAGGACGCCGCGAACGATCCCGTCGAGCGAGGCGCAGATCGTTCCGACGACCGCTCCGCCGTTCGCTTCATGGATTTCGGCGATCGGTTGATCCCTGACGACGGCGGTTCCGATATCGACGAGCGGTTGGAAGACGCCCGCGCAGGGCGCTTTCAGGACGCGCGCCGCGCCTTCGCCGCGGATCAGGCCGGGGACGCCGGTATCCGGTTCCGCCTCGCCTTCCCAGAAAACCCTGCCTGAATGATGGCCCCGGTTGGTTTCGACGACGGCATGGACGTTTTCTCCAGCCCGGAAACCCGGCCCCAGCCCGATTACCAGCTCGGCGTCGTTCAGCGACGTATCGTTGCGCCAGGTTTTCATGATCCGGGCGTCGATCAGGACGTCGGGCCTGAGCCGCCGTATTTCGTTCAGCTCCGGATCGATCAGGAGCGGAACGATTTCATTTTCCCATAGCTGCGGAACCGCTTCCGCGTTCGCCGCCACGCGGCAGCTCCAGTCTTCGACTCGCGTTTCACCGCTGAATGCGGCGTTAGCGAACGCAACTGTCCGCCGGATACAGAGCGGCGCCGGCAGTTCGCTCAGCACGACCCGGAAGCCGGAACGGACGAGCCGGATCGCGACGCCGGTCGCCAGGTCCCCCGCGCCGCGGAGCGCGATCGTTTTTGAGATCAATCGATTGGTCATCGTACCTCCTTATTTTACAGAACGCGTCATTTCGCAGAGCCATTCCCCGCGGTTCAAACGCGTTATCCAGACCCGATCGGCGCTGGCAGCCGACAGCGCGCGGTCCGCGATTTTCAGCGCGCGACCGAGAAGATCCTCGTTATCGGCCTGATTCAGGAGGAGTATTCGTTCGGCGGAGCCTGGGGTCGATTTAAAACTGCCTTCCGGATGCGCAATGAGTCGGAGGATCGATTCTTCGTTGATGATTTCCCCCGGCTGTCCTCCGACGCAGTCGAGATAGCGTGCTAACCGGTGCACCGATTCGTCGGTCGCCGGCCGGTCGAGAACGCTCAGTCCGATACAGGCGGCGACGGCCGTCGTTTCCGGCGGAATGACCGGTTCGTGCTTCTCGGGCGCTTTGATGGAACGTCTATGCGCCCCGTCGGCCTCGATCAGGATCGAATAGCCGAATTTGGCCGCGCGCCGCGCCAGTTCCGCGAAATCGGCGTCGGAGATTCCGGAAATTTTCCCCGTTCCGCCGTTCCCATGGAGTTCGGAAACCCAGATAACGCGCTCCGCGCCAACGATTTCCGGTTCCGCTGAAAAATCGCGGGGCGTCAGGATTCGATCGGCGGCTTGGATCTGATTGAATCCGACTTTTGTCGTCGTGGTCAGCAGGACCGGGCGCCGCTGGCGTCGGGCTAACGAAAAAAGCGCGCTCGTTTTTCCGCCGCCGCCGACGAAGCTGACGATCGATCCGGGCCGGAGGATCGCGATCCCGGCGGAGCTGGAAAGATCAGGGCGCGTTTTTCTCAGGATATTTTCCATGGGATTTGATCCGCTGCGGCGCGGTTGCCGCGCTGCGCTTTCATAATTATAATTGAAGCGCCGTTTATTTTGTTAATATTTATTTTCCTGGCGGCTTTGACCGCCGCAGGAGTCGATCAGGGAGGAACGATGAGCGAGAAGATACGATTGACGGAATTAGCGTTTTGCGCAGGGTGCGCGGCGAAGCTGCGCGCGGAGGTCCTGACCGACGTGATCAACCCATTTGGGAATTTATTTTCGGCGGAAAAATTCCCTGATTTATTAATCGGACTGGAAAGGGCGGACGACGCCGCGGTTTATAAGATATCCGACGAATTAGCGCTCGTTTTTACGACCGATTTTTTTCCGCCGATTGTCGACGATCCATACGATTATGGTGCGATCGCCGCGGCGAACAGTCTGTCCGACGTTTTCGCTATGGGTGGGAAACCGTTGATGGCGCTGAATATTACCGCCATGCCGACGGATTTACCGCCGGAAACGATCGCCGAGATTTTCCGCGGCGGCGCTGAGAAAGCGCTTGAAGCCGGATGCCCGATTGTCGGAGGACATACGGTCCGCGATCGGGAGCCGAAATACGGTCTCGCGGTTGTTGGCACGGTTCATCCGGAGCGCATCCTGTATAAAGGGAAGCTGCGTCCCGGCGACCGAATGGTCCTGACCAAGCCGTTGGGATTTGGCTTGATGTCGACCGCAAATAAGGCCGGAAAGGCCGACCCGGCAGATTTCGCACGGGTGACGGGCTGGATGAAAACGCTGAACCGGACGGCGGCGGAGCTGGCGGTTTCGGCCGGCGCGAAATCGGGAACGGACGTGACCGGCTTCAGTCTTCTGGGCCATAGCTGGGAGATGATCCGCGACGGGAGCGTCGGGCTGCGGTACGGTTGGGACCAGATTCCGTTCGTCGAGAATTACGAACCGTACATGGCGCAGGGGCTTTTTCCGGGCGGCGCGTATGAAAACGAGAAGTATTATCGACCCAACGTCCGTTTCAGCGATCGGATTTCAGCGCAGGAACGGATGATGCTCTTCGATCCGCAGACGAGCGGCGGGTTGCTGCTGGGGATTCCGGAAGCGAAGCTGGACGCGTTCCTGGCCGCCGCGGCCGAAAAGGGTCAGTTTGCGCGCGTTATCGGCGAGGCTGTCGCCGGACGCGGAATCGAAGTCGTATAGCTTTATTCTTTATCAGTCGAATCATGATAGCGGTGCAAGCGCGGACCCAGTTTCTCCCGCTTGCGCCGCTTCAGTTTTCAGGCGGTTCAATCAACCCAGGATTAGAGAGCGGGAAAAAAAGCGCGGCGATTTTGAAACCGATTTGAATCGGCTTCGTATGTTAAGGTATACGAGAAAGGAAACGATGCGCCAGGAATTCCCACTTGAAATTATCAATCGTGTAAAAAACGGCGATACCGCCGCGTTTTCCGTCATGGTTGATCGGTTTCAGACGAGCGTCTATAACCTTTGTTATCGGATGCTGAGTTATAACGTTCGGGACGCGGAGGACGCGGCACAGGAGGTATTCGTCAAGATCTGGACAAACATCGGGCGGTTCGACGCCCAGCGGACATTTTCGACCTGGGTCTTAGCGATCGCGACGAATCATTGTATCGACATGATTCGCAAGAAGCGGGTCGCGACAGTCGAGATCGACGAGACGATGGAAGAGGTTATTCCGGATCGGGTCGCGACGCCGAAAGAGGCGCTGCGCGATCGGGAGCGGGCGGACGAGGTCCGTTCGCTCCTGGACGGGCTGACGGAGGTCGATCGTGCGATTATCGTCCTCCGATACTGGGACGATTTATCGGATCGGGAAATCGGCGCGGCGGTCGGGCTGAGCGAGTCCGCGGTCAAGAGCCGCCTTTTTCGCGCACGGAAACAGTTGGTCGGATTGTACCGTCAGGTTCGGGAACCGGCGGTACCGGAGGTTGCAGGATGAAAGAGCATGATTATTACGAAGGACTGATCTTTTGCGATGAGCCGTTGAGCGAGACGGAGCGGGAGGAGCTCGAAGCGCATGCCGCGGCCTGCGAATCGTGCCGGCTGGCGATTGAAGACTGGAAAGCGGTCAGCGAGCTTCTCTTTCGCGAAGAAGCGATTGCGCCAGCGCCGGGATTCGCGGCACGCACTGAGAACGCCGTTGCGAACGCGGCGCTGCGTTCGAAGGTCGGCGCCCGAAGGTGGCTGCTGACTGTTGTTCTGATTGGCGTCCTTCTTTCCTGCCTGTCGGTACAGCTGACGATGATGGGGAATCATTTCCTGATGTCGGCGATCCTGAAGGCTGTGGATTTTATCGAAAAGGCGCGCGTCGTTACCGAAGGGATCGCTTATCTGTTGGGCAGGGTTCGCACCCCGCTGCTGATTTTCGGCTGCGCGATGATTTCGGCGGCGTTCCTGATCGGGTTCGGCGTCCTTCTGAGTATCAGGAAAAATCAGGTTCAAACTGAAAGAGAGGTTTCATATGAACAAAAATAAATGGCGGTTATCTGGCATGTCAATTGCGGTTCTGGCCGCGGTCCTTTTATGGGCCGTCGCCTTCGGAGCGACGCGCGCGGAAGCGGCCGTGGGCGATCTCCGGATCCTCGGCGGCGAGCGGACGATTCGCGAAGGCGAAACGGTCAAACGGAATATTTCGGTCATGGGCGGCGAGCTTGAAGTCCGGAAAGACGCGAAAATATACGGCGATATCACGATTTTCGGCGGGGAGGCTGAGTTTGATCAGGGGACGGAAATTTTCGGAACGATCCGCGTTTATGGCGGCGAGATTACCGTTGAGGGAACGGTTTCAGAAGATATCGTCGTCCTTGGCGGCGAGGTTCACCTGAAAGAAGACGCTATCGTCGAAGGAAACGTCAAGACGGTCGGCGGAAAGCTCAATCGTTCAAGAGGCTCGATTATCCGCGGCGAAGTTATCGGGGGGATCGTCGATGATTTTGAAGTGGAATTTGATCCGGAGGAGATCGTCGCGGAGCGCAGAGCTCATTTCTTCCCGTTCGGCGGATTCCGGACCGTCCGCAGCGCCTTTACGTCGGCGTTCTCGTTCCTGACGAACTTCCTGCTGATCGCCGCCGCCGCGCTGCTGCTGGCGATTTTTGCCCCGAAGCATGTCGCGGCCGCGGAAACGTACCTGAATAAAAATCGCGGACTGACTTGGTTTATCGGCGCGGCGGTCTTGTTTCTGGTTCCTGTTGCGGCGCTCTTTTTATCGATTACGCTGATCCTGATTCCGGTTGCGCTGATCCTGATCCTGGTTTACATTATCGCGATCTTCTGCGGGTTTGTCGTCGTCGCTTCACTGATCGGGAAAGAGCTGAAGCGGCGAATTCAGCTGACGATGCGTCCGGAATGGCTGACGTTCGTCGGCGCGGTCGCCCTGATCGTCGTCTTCGCGGTCTTTGACGCGCTGCCCTGGTGGATCAGCTGGACGCCGAAATTCTTCGCGGCGACGTTCGGCTTAGGCGCGGTTTCGCAGTACCTCTATGAACAATATGCTCAGCGCGGCGGACGCAGCGGAACGGCGCTTCGTGGGGATATCCCCGCAAGCGGGACGGTTCCCGACGAAGGTTCAATCGTGCAGCCGTCCGCGTTTACTCCGGCCGGCGCGCCGGAGACGACGGATCCGGAAGTGGGCAGCGCCGGTATAAAGCCGGAGCGGCGTTCCGGGCCGGACGCTTCGGAGGATAACGGCGCGGATTCGTAACGCGGAGCGTATCGATTTCCCGAGCATAAGTAAGGGCGTTTCCGGGTTTCTCGGGCGCCCTTTTTTTTATCGAGCGCCCGGATCGGAAATTTATGTATTCAGCCGTTCAATGTTTTATAAAATAAAAAAATAAAAACATATAAATTTGACCTTCCGAATTGTTGTAATTGTCAGCGTTTTATTAACAGTGTATTCAAATCGCTTTTGCCGTTGCGACGGACGGATTGCGTCTGGTATAATATTCGCGCGTTATAATCGGCGCTCCAGCGTCTGTCGATTTTTATGAAATGGCTTTAAAAAGCGCCGGACCGAACGTCAGATTTAGTTCGTTCATGAAACGGCGCGCCGGATCATGAGATATTTTCAGGAGAATTTATGACCATGCAAGGGTTGCAAATCAAACATGTATCGGTTCAAATCGAAGATAAACTGATTTTCAGCGATTTGAACTTAACCGTTCGTCCCGGTGAAATTCATGCGATCATGGGCCCGAACGGGGCCGGAAAATCGACGTTATCCAACGCGATTATGGGCCATCCGAGTTATGAGATTACCGAAGGCGATATCGTTTTAAACGGGGAATCGATTCTCGACTGGAGCGTCGACGAACGGGCGAACGCCGGGTTGTTCCTGGCGTTTCAGAGCCCGATCGCGGTTCCGGGCGTAACTGTTGCGAATTTTTTGCGAACGGCGCTGAACGCCAAGGCGAAGAAGAAAGATCCGGAAGCGAAGCCGGTTTCGATCGCCGCTTTTCGGAAAATGCTGAAAGAGAAAATGGCGCTGCTGAAAATCGACAATGTATTCGCGGGACGTTACCTGAACGACGGATTTTCCGGCGGTGAGAAGAAGCGATTGGAGGTTCTGCAAATGTCTGTCCTGCAACCGGAAATCGCGATTCTGGACGAGATCGATTCCGGACTCGATATCGACGCGATGCGGATTGTCGCCGAAGGGGTCAACCGACTGGTTCGGGAAACCGGGATGGGCGTTCTCATGATTACGCATTATCAACGTCTCCTGAACGAGATTCATCCGGACTACGTTCATATCATGATGGACGGCGGGATGATCCGGTCGGGCGACGCGAAGCTGGCGCTGGAAATTGAGGAACGCGGGTACGACTGGGTCCGCGAGTAGACCGCGCGAAAGGCGAACGCATGGAACAGAATCAACTCATAGAACAGCCGATCGGCGAATTTGCGGAGCTGTATAATTTCCGCGATCCGGATACGGCGATATTTAAGACGGACGTCGGACTGACCGAGGACGTCGTCCGGAAGATTTCCGAGCTGAAAGGCGAGCCGGAATGGATGCTCGAGTTTCGGCTGAAAGCTTTAGCGCATTTCTTCGAAAAACCGATGCCCGGTTGGGGGCCCGATTTGTTCGGACTGGATTTATCCAACCTGGTTTATTACGTCCGGCCGTCCGAGCGTTCCGAGCGTTCCTGGGACGACGTTCCGGACACGATTAAGAATACGTTCGACCGGCTCGGGATCCCCGAAGCGGAGCAGAAATTCCTCGCCGGCGTCGGGGCGCAGTATGAATCCGAGATGGTCTATCATAGTATTCTGGCCTTTCTCGAAGAGCAGGGCGTTATCTTCCTCAGTATCGAAGACGGCCTTCGACAGCACCCCGATCTTTTCCGGAAGTTTTTCGGGACGATCGTCCCGTATCGTGATAATAAATTCGCAGCGCTGAACAGCGCCGTCTGGTCGGGCGGTTCGTTCGTTTACGTCCCCAAGGGCGTCAAGGTCGATCTCCCGCTTCAGGCGTATTTCCGGCTGAATTCGCCGAATATCGGCCAGTTCGAGCGGACGTTGATTATCGCGGACGAAGGCGCTCAGGTTCACTACGTTGAGGGCTGTACCGCGCCTCAGTATTCCGAGAGCTCGTTCCATAGCGGCGTTATCGAAATTTACGTTGCGCCGAACGCGCGGGTCCGTTATTCGACGATCCAGAATTGGTCGACGAACGTGTATAACCTGGTTACGCAGCGCGCGAAGGTCATGGCGCATGGGACAATGGAATGGGTCGACGCGAATATGGGAGGGAAGGTGACGATGAAATATCCGTCCTGTTATTTAATGGGGGACGGAGCGCATGGCGAGATGCTGTCGATGGCCTTCGCGGGCAGGGATCAGATCCAGGATGCCGGGACGAAAATGATGCATTTCGCGCCAAACACGACGAGTAACGTCGTTTCCAAGTCGATCAGCAAGGACGGCGGCCGGTCGTCGTACCGCGGAGTCCTGAAGGTCACGAAGAAGGCGGAAAACGCGAAAGCGAACGTCGTCTGCGATGCGCTGATCCTCGACGATCATTCCGAATCGGATACGTATCCGACGATGGACATCGAGCAGCAGAAGGTCTCGATCGGGCATGAAGCTTCGGTATCGAAAGTTGGCGAGGAGCAGCTGTTTTACCTGATGAGCCGCGGGATTTCGGAAGCGGACGCGACGACGATGATCGTTTCCGGGTTTATTGAACCGTTGGTTAAGGAGCTGCCGATGGAGTACGCGGTCGAGATGAATCGCCTGATCCAGCTACAGATGTCCGGGTCGGTCGGGTAGGAGGGACGATGGAAAAAATAATCGAAGCTGCGTCGGATCTCCGCGGTCTTTTCGATGCAATGAATGGTATGACGGCGCTCGGCGAAGCTGAGCGGGAACGGCTTCTTGAAACGGTCGCGGATCGGGCTTACCCGCCGCGGCGCGCCGAGCGTGTGGCGCGGAGCGATGACGCGGCGGGAACTGGCGGATGGTACCGATGGGAAAACGGATCGGGCCGGCGTTGGATCGCTCCCGCGGCCGCGGAACGGGGCGTCCGTTTTGAATCGCTCGAAGAGCTTACGGCGTCGGAGCCCGAGCTGGCGGCGCGGATTATCGAACGGGTCAGAGCGGCGCGGAAAATCGCGCTGGCGGCGGCGCTGGACGGAATCGCGCGGGAGACGGTTGTCCTCTATGTTCCCCGCGGCGTTCGGGCCAGAGGGGACTTCCTGCTGGACGCATCTCTGAGCGAGGCGGGCCGGTTGGGCGCGATGCGCGTTTGGGCGCTTCTCGAAGACGATTCCGAAGCGACGTTTACGCTGAACCTGCGTTCCGGTTCGGGGTCGGACGAAATCCTCTTCCTGAGTCCGGTTACGCTCGTCGTCGGAGAAAACGCCTCGCTGAAGGCGCATGAAATTCAGGATTTCCACGCGAACGCTTTCTGTATTCGCGATACGACGATGGCGATCGGCGCGGGCGGGGCGGCCGACTGGATTACCGCCGAGGTTGGGTCGGCGCGCTCGATGGCGGAGCTGACGGTCAATCTGGTCGGCGACGGCGCGCAGGCCAGGATCAACGGCGTCTTTTTCGGGAATCTGGATCAGCGGATCACGATGAACACGAGGCAGAACCACTACGGGCGGAACTCATATAGTTCGCTTCTTTATAAAGGCGCGGTCAGGGACCGGGCGCATGCGACCTGGACCGGGATGATTTACGTGGACCCAAAGGCGACCGGAACGGACGGGTATCAGAAAAACGACAATCTTGTCCTGGATCCTGAAGCGCGCGTTTTCGCCCGTCCGGGGCTGGAAATTGTTACGAATGATGTGAAATGTTCCCATGGAACGACGATGACCGAGATCGATCGGAATCAGGTTTTTTACCTGGCGTCCCGCGGGATTCCGGAAGAAGAAGCGCGGGCGCTGATTATCGACGGATTTTTCGGGTCGATCCTGGATTCGATCTCGTCCGATCTGATTCGGGACCGTATCCAGTCGCATATCCATGCAAAATTGAACCGCTGTGAAAGGATGGTAGAATCAAGATGAGTAATCCTCCTGCGATGCGCGATCCTGAGCCGGACGCCGGATATCAGGTTGGAGATATTGTTGAAGTTTTCTGCGACCACGAACGGCGCGGAGCGCGGACGACCGGCTGGCTGCGTGGAATTATCGTACATATCAATCCGGAATCGAAAATGATTTCCGTTCAGTTCCGTACGAACGTTTTCCTGACGGAGGGGTGGATGGTTCCCGATCGGCTGCTGAGCTTTCCGTTTTCTTCGCCCGACGTACGCCCATGCAGACGGGCGATGTAAGCGGCGGACGTTCCGGAACGATGAGCGGCGTGGAGAAGCGAATGATCGACGTGAAGCGTGTTTTGGAGGATTTTCCGATCCTGACGGCGACGGATGGGAGCGGGCGGACGCTCTGTTATCTGGATTCCGGCGCAACGTCGCAGCGTCCGAATCAGGTTTTAGCGGCGATGGATCGGTATTATACGGAGATGAACGCGAATATTCATCGCGGCGTCTACCGGATTTCGGAAGAGGCGACCGCCGCTTACGAAGCGGCGCGGGAAAAGATCCGCGCGTTCCTGAACGCGAAATCGACGCGCGAAATTATCTATACGAGTGGGACGACCGAGTCGATTAATTTGGTCGCGAAATGCTGGGGGCGGTCGCTTTCTGCCGGCGATCGCGTCGTCGTCACGGAATATGAACATCATTCGAACCTGGTCCCCTGGCAGATGCTGTCTGCGGAGCGGGGAATTCAGATTGAGGTGATCCCGGTTTTGGACGATGGGACGCTCGATCAGGGCGTTTACCGTGATATCCTGACCCGGGAACCGAAGCTGGTCGCGATCGGCGGGATGTCGAACGTATTGGGGACGGTTCCTCCGGTCGCGGAGATGATTCGCGCGGCGCACGACGCCGGGGCGCTCGTTCTCGTCGACGGCGCACAAACGGTTCCGCACCAGCCGGTCGACGTTCGGGCGCTGGACGCGGACTTCCTGGCGTTCTCGGCGCATAAGATGCTGGGTCCGACGGGGATCGGCATCCTGTACGGGAAGGAAGCTCTGCTGCGGGCGATGCCGCCGTTCCTGGGCGGCGGGGACATGATTCGGAAGGTTGGTCTCCGTTCGTTCACGGCCGCCGATTTACCGTACAAATTTGAAGCCGGCACGAAGCAGATCGCCGAAGCGATTGGATTCGGCGCGGCGGTCGATTACCTGAGCGCGCTGGGGATGGAGAACGTCGCGGCACATGAGCAGATGTTGACGGAGCGCGCGATCACGGTGCTCCGGACTGTTCCGGGGCTGACGATTTACGGTCCGCAGCGTGAACGCGGCGGCCTGGTCAGCTTCACGATCGACGGCGTCCATCCGCACGACGTGGCTTCGCTCCTGGACGAGGCTCGGATCTGCGTCCGCGCGGGGCATCATTGCGCGATGCCGATTCATGACCGGTTCAGGATTCCGGCGACGACGCGCGCGTCGTTCTACCTTTATAATACCGAAGCGGACGTCGAGCGTCTCGCAGCGGGATTAAAGCGCGTGATTCAAATTTTTGCGTAAGGCGGTGGCCGTTGGACGATTTATATCGTGAAGTTATCCTGGATCATTATAAGAACCCTCAGTATCGCGGGGAGCTCGATCCACATGACCTGAGCTTCGAGGACGAGAACCCGCTCTGCGGGGATCACCTGCGGATCGACCTGCGGGTAGACGACGCGGGCGTCGTAACCGACGCGCGTTTTTCGGGTCATGGCTGCGCCATATCGCAGGCGTCCGCCGATTTACTGGTCGAATCGATTATCGGAAAGAAGATCGACGATCTGAAGGACCTGTCGAAAGACGACGTTTTGGAGCTTCTTGGGTTTGACGAGCTGGGACCGGTCCGGCTGAAATGCGCGCTGCTGTCGCTGAAGGTCCTGAAAGGCGGACTTTGGGGAATCGGGGAAGAGGAATAGCCCCTGATTCTGATCATTTCGCCTCGGCTTGAGAAAAAACCGTTAATTCGCGAAGTTCGCTGATGAATCTTCTTCGGATATCGGACGGGAACGGCGGCGATCGCCTGGGCGCTTATGCGGTATCGGGCGGGGGATGACCAATTCAGATGCCTGTTCTGGACATGAAATAAAACGAGGACCGACACGGCGGACTCTCCTGTTCTCAGCGATGATAAGAGGGAGAAGTCCGTTGCGTCGGTCCTGCTGAGGCTGGTTTGACGACGGTTTTTCTTTTCCGGAATCTTTTTTATTCAATATCGTCGAGCGGGAGCTTGTCCGTGACTTCGTCGATAAATTCCGGCGAAAAACGGTTCTCTTTCGCGTACTTTCGGATCAGGTCCTTGATCTTATCCAGCGGAATCGTATCGTATCTGAACCTCGCTTCCGGGTCGATTTCTGATTTCGGGTTGATAAAAACGAGGACAGGGTGAATCGCGTCGGCGGGAAAATCGATCTCCTTTTCCGCAAAATATTTTTTAACTGCTTCGATGGCGGCGTCCGCTTCGAGATCCGGACGTCCGATGCCCTCCTGGCCAAAGATTTTCATGAAGAACGAGGCCTTTTTCTGGGTCCAGCGCCCCTTCTTTTCGTCATAGCCGATCGTCCCGCCTTGGAAACAGGGGAGGAGGATAAACGCGCCGGCGGTCCCGACGAGAAGATGGTTCACGGGTTCCATGTAGTGATAAATCGAGAAATTATCGCTGAGGCCCTTGAGCTTGACGTTAAAAATGAAGTCGTTCGAGGGCTCCCGTCCCCAGTTCGTCGTCAGCGTGATTGAAAGCTGCGAAATAATGACGCCGGTCAGGAGCGCGATAAACGAGTACATAAAATACTGTTCGGAGAACGCCAGGACCGCGCCAATGATCAGGACGCCGAAGCTGACGCCGGTCAGGACCTGCGACATGAGTTTATTTTTCTTGAATTTCTTTTCGTTCTTATAGATATACATGTGTGATTTACTCTCCTGATTCCCTGGATAGTTCGAGCGGGATCCGGCGGCGGATCTCGTCGATCAGCTTCCCGTCGGCCGCTTCTTTAACACGGCGGAGACCGCCGATCGTTGCGTTCGTATTTGAACGGCCGTGCCCGACGTAAGCGAGCCCGTCGACGCCGAGGAGCGGAGCCGCGCCGATCCGTTCCGGATCGACTTTCTTTTTCAGCGTCCGGAGCGTCGATTTATTCAGCAGCGCGCCCAGCTTTGTCAGCGGGTTGGAAAGGAATCCTGCCTTCAGGATTTCCGTGACCATTCTCGCCGTGCTCTCGGTCGTTTTCATGAAGATATTTCCCGAAAAGCCATCGGTAACGACGACGTCGACTTTATGCGTAAAGACTTCTTTCGGCTCGATATTCCCGTAGAAATTGAGATGCGCCGAGGCGGCGAGCAGTTTAAACGTTTCGCGCGCTAATTCGTTTCCCTTGGATTCTTCCTCGCCGTTGCTGAGGAGGCCGATCCTGGGGTTGCTGACCCCCAGCATCTTCTCAGCGTAAACCGCGCCCATGACCGCGAACTGATGCAAGAATTCGGGACGGCAGTCGGAATTCGCGCCGATATCGAGCAGGATACAATCGTCGCTTTCCGTCGGGAAATATGTCGCGAGGCAAGGGCGGGAAACGTTTTTAATCCGGCCCAGGATTCGGAGCGAGGCGAAAAGCGCCGCGCCGGTCGAGCCGTTGGTTAAAAATCCGGAAGCTTTCCCTTCGCGGACAAGACGAAGCCCGACCGCCATGGAGTTGTTCGGTTTTTCTTTGAAGCTGGTTACCGCTTTCGCGTCGCTTTCTAAAACGTCGTCGGCATGCACAAATTCGATCGGTAATCCGGCGAAATCGGATTCTTTCGCGACGGAAAAAATGATGTCGCGATGCCCTGTCAGGTAAATTTTTTCTGAGGTTTCTCGTGAAAACCGGATCGCGGCTTCGATCTCCGGGACCGGATGTCGATCGCTTCCCATTGCGTCTAACACCAATGCCATAAGGACTCCTGTTGATATAATCTGACCGGGATATTATATCGTATTTTACGGCGATGCCGCGGGTTCTCCGTGCGGCTGGTGGGATGGGCGTGCGATAGGGGCGAGAGGAGTAAAAAAACTGCCGGATCTGGCAGTTTTTTATGATAATTAAGGTGGACCTAGTGAGATTCGAACTCACGACCTTCTCAATGCCATTGAGACGCGCTCCCAACTGCGCTATAGGCCCGGGGATTGACTCAGGAGAATAATTGTGGACCTGGTGAGATTCGAACTCACGGCCTCTTCAGTGCGATTGAAGCGCGCTCCCAACTGCGCTACAGGCCCGTACTCAATCCCTTAAGCTTCAATATTTTACATCACATCGCGAAAATCTGTCAAGGCGTCTTTCAAATTCGGTACAATTCAGCCAGTCGTTTTACCGTTCCCGGATTAATTACATCATGTTAAAATAAGGGCGGAAGATTATAAGGGAGCGGAGGCCTGGCGATTTTATTTATGGAAAACAACCGGCAGCAAAAAATGGATAAGGACGGGATGAAAGCGTATAACACGCGTCTCATCCTCAGCAATATTATTCGCGGTCAATCCATATCAAAAGGAGAATTGGCGCGGATCACGAAGCTCAGTGTAGTATCGGTTTCGCGGATTACCGACGATTTTATTCAGCGCGGCCTGATCGAACTCGTCGACTCGGAACAGCAAGGCACTCTGGGGCGGCCTTCGAAGGATCTCCGCCTCAACGATCAGGCGCTGCGGGCGTTCGTGATTTACGTTGAGCGCGATGAGACGTATCTTGGGGTTGTCGATTCGACGGGGAGGATTCTGGATTGTCGGACGCTGACGGTGCATGTATCGGATTTCGGCGTTGATGATTTCCTGCTCTTTCTCCGCGACGAAGCCAACCGATATTTTATGGAACGCCCCGATCTTCAGGTCATTCCGATTATCTCAGTGATCGTGCCGGGGATCGTTGATAACGCGGGCGGCTTCGTTCGCTTTTCCTCTATGCTCCGCTGGCAGGAGGTCCCGCTTGCGAGTAAAATGGAAAAACTGATGCCTGAGTTTCGCTTCCTGGTCGAGAATGATATTAAAGCGGTGGCGGTAGCGGAAATGTATTTTGGCGATTCACGTGCGTTTTCGGATTTGGTCGTATTGAACGTTGGCGACGGGATCGGCGCGGCGGTTATTATCAATAACGAAATTTATCGGGGGCAGAATAATATTGCGGGCGAAATCGGGCATATCGTAATGAATCAGGTCGGACGTTTGTGCGAATGCGGTCAGATCGGCTGCCTTCAGACGGATATCGCCGAATGGGCTATTCTTCAGGAGGCGACCGGGATTCGCAGCGATTTTACGATCGAAGAAGTTTTCTCGTCGTATATCGATCGGGAGGAATGGGCTTTGAAGCTGGTTACGAAGGTCGTGACCGGGATATCTCTGGCGATTAATTTGGTCGCGATGGCTTATTCGCCCGAGGTGATTATCCTTTATGGGAGTCTCGTTTATAAGTTCCCGATTCTCAGGAAGCTCATCAAGGATCATTATCGTTCCTATATTAACGAATACGCCAAGGAAAATTTTTCGCTGCGGTTTTCGCGCTATGATCATCTCGGGCATCTCGTCGGCGGGGCGATTCAGGCGATTATCGAAAATTTTTGATGAGTTACGGAGGAGAAGGCGCATGGAATCCATCTTTACCCCGGAGACAGAGCGGCGGATCGAGGCCGATTACCGGGCGGCGGAGGCGCGGCTCGCCTCGTTTCACGGTAAAATTGGCGCGGTGTTGGGCGGGTTGGATCGAACGGAAACGTTCTGCCTGAAGTTCTGTCTGGCGTTCATGCCGATTCAGGACCTGATCGGCGTTTCGTTTTCGATCGTCGTCCGCGTCATCCGGCATACGCTCCGGCTCGCGGAAAGGGACCCCGAAGTTCGTTCGCTTCCGCCCGATATCTTCTTGAATTTTTTGCTTTTTTATCGCGTTAATAATGAAAAAATCGAATTCAACCGCGATTTTTTCTATGACGCGCTTCGGGAACGGATCGAAGGAAGACCGAAACGCGAAGCGATTTTAGCGGTTAATGATTGGTGCGGAGAGCGGGTCACGTACCGGGCGACCGACGAACGCACGGCGTCGCCGCTGACGACGCTCCGGCGCGGGTTTGGCCGCTGCGGTGAGGAGAGCACGTTTCTGGTCAGCGCGCTGCGCAGCGTCGGGATCCCCGCCCGTCAGATTTATACGCCGCGGTGGGCGCACTGCGATGATAATCATGCCTGGGTCGAGGCGTACGCTGACGGCGAATGGTTTTACATGGGCGCCTGCGAACCGGAACCGCGGCTGGATAAGGGCTGGTTTACGGCGTCGGCGTCGAAGGCGATCCTGATCCAGGCGCAGTCGTTCGGAACACGGTTCGAAAACGAGATCGTTTCGTCCTCGACCGATATTACCTCGCTCCTCAACCGCACGGCGAAATACGGCGCGACGCGGCGGCTGACGGTTCGCGTTTCCCGGGACGGAAAGGCGGCTGTGGGAACGGCGGTCCGCTTTGAAATCGTCAATTATGGCGAGCTTTATCCGGTCCTGACGGCGAAAACGGATGCCAACGGGATCGTCTCGGCCGAATTTGGCCGCGGCACGGTTCATCTTTCGGCTGCTGAAGCGGATCGGGCGGCGTTCGGATTTACGACGCTGACGGAGGATCGGGAAGTGTCGCTGACGCTTCGTCCCTGGTCGGAGCTGACCGGCTATGATTTCGTTCAGCGACCCCCGTCTGAATCGTTCAGGGCGGCGTCTGAGACGGACGTCCTGACCCCGGATCACGCAGCCCGGATCAGGCGCTGCGCCGCGTCGATTGAGGCATTTGAAACGGCTCTGGCGGAGAATCCGCGGCTGGCGGCGTTCCGGGCGTCCTCGTCGTATCAGGCGCGCTTCGAGCCTTTCCTGTTGGGCGCGCGTGGGAATCTTGACGAGGTGATCGATTTTCTCGCGGACGCGGGGTTTTCGGCGGATGAAAAGTTTGAGCTGTTAGGCCTGCTTCGCGAAAAGGATCTGGTCGATATAACCGCCGCGGCGCTTCGGGACGGGCTCCGCGCGAGCCGTCCGGTCAGGGCGCTTTATCCGGAGGACGTTTACCGGCGGGGTGTGCTGTCGCTTCGGGTCGCGAACGAGACGCTCGTTCCGGAACGCGCCGAAATTCAGGCGCTGTACCGGGGATGGGGGCTGAATTTTTCCTCGGGCGCGGAACTTTACGCGGATTGGCGCGAGCGGATTCGAATTGAACAGCGGGCGTCGTATTCCGATTTATCGGCGGGCGCGGCCGACGTATTACGCAATGGGATCGCGGATCCGAATTCGGCCCGGATCGCGTTCGTGAAGGCGGCGCGTTCGCTCGGGTTCGCCGCGGATCTCGATCCGGTTACCGGCGTTCCGCGGATCTGGGCCGACGGCGCGTTTCGTCCGCTGGTTTCGGATGCGGATGAAGTGGCTGCGCCGGAAGCTCGGTGGGTCTGGTTCGAAAGCGCCGATGGCTCGCCGATGAGCTATTGGCGGAACCTGACGATTCAGCGATTCGAAGAAAACGGGTTCCAGACGCTGAACTATACGGAGCCCGAAGCGGCGGCGACGGCGCGGTTAACGGTTCCGGACGGGTTTTACCGGATCGTGACCGGAACGCGGCAGCTCGACGGCAGCGTTAAGACGTCGGTGCGGTTTGTTGCGATTTCAGCCGCGGGTCCGGAGCGGATTCCGGTTACGGTCCCGACTGCGGATCCGCTGACGACGTTTTTCCGGTACGTTCCGATCGGAGAAACTGTGCTGCGGATGGTTTCGGGAGGTCCGGCGATCGTTCCGGTGCGATCGGACAGCGGCGAGGTTCTCGCCTTCGTCGACGTTGGTTCCGAACCCACCGAGCATTTTTTCAACGAGCTTCTTGAAGCGGAGGACGAGATTCGACGGCGCACCGTTCCGATAACGCTGGTTCTGCGTCCGGAGGATGATTTGAATCAGCGGACGTTCCGACGCGTTTCAGAAACGTTCCCCAGCGTTCGCGCCTGTTGGGCGGCGGACGCTGCCGCCGAATCACGGCTGCATCAGCTCATGAACGCGGGGGACGAGCGGCGCCCGTTTATCCTGGCGATCGATTCGGAGGGACGGGGTCTTTATTCGTTCAGTAACTATAACGTTGGAACGGTCCGGCTGGTTTCAGAGATATTAGCCGTCGGCGCGAAGGATGGCGGTGGGATGAAGGAAGGTCAATCGTGATGAAAAAGGAAGCTTCGGGCGTGGAGCGGGCGGCGCTCCCGCGATGGTTCACGGATGGGAAATATGGACTGTTTATTCATTTTGGGCTGTATTCGATCCTGGGGGGCGAGTATCGCGGAAAAGTCGTCCCGGGGTTGGCGGAATGGATCTTGAACCGGGCCGGGATTCCGCTTGAAGAATATCGGGCGTTAGCCGACCGCTTCGATCCGATCCATTTTTCGGCGGACGAAATCGTTCGTGACGCGATCCGTTGGGGAATGAAATATGTCTGCCTCACGGCGAAGCACCACGACGGGTTCGCGCTGTTTGATTCGCGGTGCAGCGATTATAACAGCGTGAAGCGATCGCCCTGCCGGCGGGATTTCGTCGGCGAGCTGGCGGACGTCTGCCGTCGGCAGGGGTTGGTTTTCTGCGTCTATTATTCTCAGGCGCAGGACTGGGACGATCCGGACGGCTACGTCGCGTACCGGGATAATTCCGGGAAGAATTTCGAACGCTATTTCCATGAAAAATGTATTCCGCAGGTTAAAGAGCTGCTGACGCAGTATGGCCCGGTCGGGATGATCTGGTTTGATACGCCGATGGAGATGACAGCGGATCAGGCGATGACGCTGCGCGCCGTCGTCAAGGAGCTTCAGCCCGATTGTATTATCAGCGGGCGGATTGGGCATGGCGCGAGCGATTATTTATCGACGCAGGATAACCGTCTACCGGCGTTCCCGATCTACCGGCATTGGGAGGTCCCGGCGACGACGAACGAATCGTTTGGGTATAAAGCTTCCGATCAGCGTTGGCGTCAGGTCCCGGAGGTTCTTGAAAAGATGATGAAGATTATCAGCCGCGGGGGAAATTACCTGCTGAACGTCGGCCCGGACGGAACCGGGAAGATTCCGGACGCGTCGAAAGCGATTCTCGATCAGGTCGGCGTTTTTTTACGGGAGAACGGAAGCGCGCTGTATGGGTCGGTCCCGACGCCGCCGTATATCTACGAGTTGGATCGGATTTTTATCACCGGGAAGCCGAACCGGGTTTACCTGACGATTCTCGATCCGGGACGGTATGCCGGCGAGGAGCTGCCGTTCCCGAACGTTCCGCATGAGCCGATCGCCGCGCGTGTCGTCGGGAGCGGCGAACCGGCGTCCGTCCGGTGGGGACGGACGCTGGAAGGCGATTCGTATTGGGGCGTCAGAATTCCGGAAACTGTCGGCGGCCGTCTGGCGATGGCGATCGAGGTTGAGATCGAGGCGGAACGCGTGACGTTTTCGCCGATTGACGAATAAGATCAGGAATCCGCGGACGGACGCCTGCGGATCGTTCTTAAAAAAGTGGGCCGCCAGATTTCCAGCGGCCCACTTTTACCGGGTTGTTTTTTATCCTTTAACCGAACCGACCATGATTCCCTTGACGAAGTATTTCTGAACAAACGGATAGATCAGCATCAACGGCAGCGACGACACGACAATGACGGCATACTTGAGCAGGTCGGTCAATCCCTGCATATCGGCGAGCGCCTTGGCGTTGACGACGAGCGTCGGGTCGACTTTGTTGATCACGAGGATTTCCCGGAGCGCGATCTGGAGCGGCTGAAGATTCGGGTCTTTCAGGTAGATCAGCGCGCTGAAATACGTGTTCCAGTGGCCGATTCCGTAGTACAGCGCCAGAACGGCAAGGATCGGCTTGCTGAGCGGGATGACGATCGTGGTAAAGAACCGGAACGGGGTACAGCCCTCCAGGACGCCGGCTTCGTACAGCTCGTTCGGGATGTTGTTCATAATATAGTTCCGGCAGAGCATCAGATTCCAGATCGACAGCGCGTTCGGAATCAGCATGGCCCAGACCGTGTTAATCAGGCCGAGCTTTTCGACGACCATGAACGTCGGGACGAGCCCGCCGCTGAAGATCATCGCGAACATGAAGAAAAACGAAAGGACCCTCCTCGCTTTGAATTCCGGTCGGGATAAGGGATACGCCGCCAGCATGGTCATGACCAGATTGATCAGCGTTCCGGCGACCATGTAAAAGAACGAGTTCCGGAAGCCAAGGATAATTTTATGGTACCTGAAGACGGCTTCGTAGCCGCGAAGCGTCGGCCGGACGGGAAGGAGCTTCATCTCTCCGGATATGACCGCCTGCGGATCGGAGAAGGAGGCGCTGACGACGTACAAGAGCGGCACCAGGATGATCAGCAGGATGAGGATCATCAGCAGATAGATAAAAAACAGGAAGACTTTATCCGGCGCGCTTTCCTGCATCGTTTTCTTTCGGGCAGTAAACATCGTTTTTCCTCCTACCAGACGCTCGTTTCGGTCAGCCGTTTCGAAATTTCGTTGACGAAAACGAAAAGCAGCAGGCTGATTACCGAGTTAAACAGCCCGACGGCGGTTGAAAAGCTGAAATCGCCGTTTTTAAGCCCGATTTCGTAGACGAACGTTGAAATAATTTCCGCGTTCGCCTGATTCACTGAGTTTTTCATCAGGTAAGCCTTTTCGAACCCGATATTCATGATCTGGCCGACGTTGAAAATCAGCATCATGACGATTGTGGGGCGGATCGCGGGCAGGTCCACGTTCCAGATCCGCTGAACCCGGGATGCGCCGTCGATAATCGCCGCTTCCTGTAATTCAGGATTGACGCCCGAGAGCGCGGCGATATAGATAATTGACGCATATCCGGATATCTGCCAGACGCCGCTCCAGACGTAAAGATGCGGAAAGATATCTTTTGATCCGAAGAAGTTGACCGGTTTTCCGCCGAGCGCAACGATCAGGTGGTTCAGGATACCGGTCCTGAGGTCCATGATTCGCATCATGATTCCGACGAGGACGACGAGCGAAATAAAATAAGGCGCGTAGGTAACGATCTGGACGAATTTTTTGAGCCTTTGGTGCTTGACTTCGTTGATCGCCAGCGCGAGGAGGATCGGGATCGGGAACCCGACGAGAAGGGAATAAACCCCCAGTCGGAGCGTGTTCCTGATAATCCGGAGGCTGGACGGGGCGCCGAGGAACTGCCGGAAGTACATCAATCCGACAAAATCCGAACCGAAGATTCCTTTTCGGGGGCTGAATCGCTTGAACGCTAAGATAATCCCGCCCATCGGGATGTAATTGAAAATAATCAGGTAAATAACCGGCAGCGCAATCAATGCCCAGAATTGCCAGTTTTTATACAGGTAAATTTTGATTGCGTCTGTTCGCGATTTCTTTTTTCCTGTCGCTGTGATCATGATTCTTTTGCTCCGAAAATTTCGAACGGGACAAAGGATCCCATTGCCCCGTTCGGTTGCTGTTATTGGATTGTCGGACGAAACGAAACCTTATTTACAATCGTTCAGGCTTTCATTCCGCGGACTGCCGGTCGAAAGCGGCCTGATAGACTTCGAGGAATCGTGGGAGCTGGACCGCTTCGAAACCTTCGACGTAAGCGTTCCAGGCGTCGTCGTCGTTGATATCCTGGTCGCCGCGGATGAATGCGGTGCTGTTGGTCTGGACGTAGTCGGCGACTTCCTTCGAAATGACCTGGAGTTCGGTCGCTTCGTCGGCGGTCAGCTTCAGCGGCGGGGTAACGCTGTATGGGGCGTCATCGCCCTGACCATAGGGTTCCATCTTATCGCGGGTTTCGATGAAGAGGAGTTTTTCGAGGCCTTCGGCGGAAGCGATATCGATATCCTGCGCCGTGACTTCGCCCATTCGGATTTTCGCCGTCGCGTAGTTCAGCCCGACGTCCTGCCAGTCGTGGTTCTGCGGTTCGGAGGAATAAGGATTCAAAACCTTGAACAGCGCGGGATCGCCGCCGAGGCCCATTTCGCCTTCTTTGGCTAATTCCCAGTCTTTCCCTTCTTCCGCGCCGTACTGCATGGACAAGTAGCCTTCCATCGTGTAGAAGAAGTCGGCCCAGCGTAAAATCGCTTCGGGATTCTCGGCGTCAGCCGTGATCACGAGGCGGCCCTGGCCGATTCCGTCATGTTTGAAGTAGGTCGCGTTCTGGACGCCTTCGGGGCCGACGAGCGGCGCGATAACACGATATTTCGCGTAGGATTCTGGTTTGCTGGAAACGTCATAGCCGTCGGAAATCGTTCCGTAGGGCGCGAATAAGACCGGATCGCCGTCCTGATTCATGAGCGTGCGATATTGTTCGTGGTTCTGCGTGAAGGAGCCGTCGTAGATCGCGCCCAGATCGAATAACTCGCGCATGTATTTCAGCGCTTCGCGATATTCGTCTTTCGTCGCGATCGTTTCGATTTTCTGCGTTTCGTTATTGACGACGAGTTTTGCGTCGGACCGCGTTGAGCCGGAGCCCGGGTCTAAAATGAACGGGTTGATAAGCCAGTCTGCGAACTGCTGACCCCAGCCGTCGGTCGAGCCGGTAATCGCGACGCCGGTCGGGTTCTTCTCGACGTACGCCTTGACGACTTCCTTGAATTCCTCGGTCGTGGTCGGAACTTCCATGCCTAACTCTTCGAGCGCCGCGGTATTGACCCACATCTTGTTGCGGTACTGGCAGTGGTAGCACTGGTTGATCGCCGGAAGACCGTAGATATGCCCGTCGGTTTCGGTAATCTGGCCGCGGAGCTCGGGCATTTCTTCAAGAACCTTCGAGAAGTTCGGCATGTTTTCTTCGATCAGGTCTTCGATCGGCAGCAGCATGCCTTCGGCGACGCCGTATTTCGCGATCCCGGGCGTCGCGAAGAGGAAGACGTCCGGGAGCTGATTCGAGAGCATTGTCAGATTTACGGCTTCTTCCGCGGAATCGTTATTGGTGACCTCGAATTTCCAGCTGATCCCGGTCAGATCTTCCATGTATTTCGTGAAATCATTAGTCGCGAAGTCGATCACGTTCGGCATCGACAACCGGAACATGGACATTTCGATCGGTTCTTTAACGATCGGGTACGTCCCGACTTCGTTCAATTCCGCTTTTTCAGCGAAAACCGCGCTTGCCGCTACGAGGAGGACAAGACTAAACAGGACAAACACAGACAGGCTTTTCTTCATTTGACTCTCCTTAAAGATACTCATTCTTTATTACTTTCTCGCGACCGCGGCCGCGATATTCTGAACGGTTGCCGCGTCGATCAGCTGGACCCGGTCTTCGGCCGGATAAAGCGCGCCGCCGTAAAAAATCTGACGGTTGTTCCGGACGGAAGGTTCGCTGATCTCCTTGTGGCAGGCTAAATGGATCTGGGTCGCGCCGGTTTCGGCGACGATCCGCGCCGCGTTTTTCAGCGTGATCCCCGCGCCGGGGAGGATTTCGATCCGCCCGTCCGCATATTCGATCATCTCGCGGATCGTATCGGTCGCGAAGAAAACGTTCGGCTCCTGGCCGCTGGTCAGGATACGGGTCACGCCGAGATCGACGAGCTGGTCCAGGCTTTTTCGCCAGTCGGGGACGACGTCGAAGGCGCGATGAAATACCGCCGGACGGCGGCCGGCCAGCTCGACGAATTCTTTCGTCCGGACTGGATCGACTTCCCCGTCGGGGGTCAGAAAACCGAAAACGAGACCGTCCGCGCCGGCGTCGAGAAGCCGTTCCGCGTCGATCCGCATTGTTTCATATTCGATTCCCGAGTAATAGAACCCGGCTTCGCGCGGCCGGATCATTGTCATAATCGGCAGGCTGGTTTTCGCTTTCGCGACGGCGAGTTCGCCGATCGTCGGGGTTAACCCGCCCTGGAACAGGTTGCTGTTCAGTTCGACGCGATCGGCGCCGCCTTTCTCGGCCTCGATGACGTCCCCGGCGCTTCCACAACAGATTTCGATTTGTATCGTGTCCATTAATAACCTCAGATAAATAATAACATGAAGGCTGACGATGAATGTCACCTTGTTATTGTGACATCTGTCCGGGCATTCTGGGTAAGTTCCGGGCTGGGGCTTGAGGGATTGGGAGGCAATCCGTTGAGTTATTAAACTAAGTGAAGTAAATGCCGTGTCGGGCGGGCGGGTCCTCCGCCGTGGGCGCGCCCGGGAGAGGTATCGCCATCCGATACTCTCCGATATTATCTGGGCGCATATCATTTTGTTTAATGTTAAGGCGAAATATTCAATATGATTATCCTGCGTTGGCTTTATTTCCTGAATATTTGGCGAAAAGGAAGAGAATGGGTGCAATTAAGAATATGGGGATCGTGCTTCCGATATAGATTCCGATAAAACTTTTTTGTTGAATGAGCCATCCACAAAGCAGTATTCCTGCGGTTTCAGAGAAGTTTGAGACGAGATTTATCAATCCGGCGTATTTTCCATGATCTTTGCTTTTGGTTGCTGAGAAGATGAAATCGTTCAGCAGCGAGAATAGTACGTCAAATATCCAGATGAGTCCGGTCAGGCAGCTGACGAGTAATATAAACGAATCGGACAGGTATATTAACGTAAAAAGCAGAAAACTTAATCCGCTGAAAATCAGAAGGTTCTTCAGCAGATCGGAATTTTTAATTTTATATTTTGAAAACAGCAATATGAGGCTTCCTGAAATAAGGTGAATTCCGGCTTGCCCAAAAGCAATCTGGTCAATATCAAAATTTGTTTTCAGTTGTAAGTATACGTTGCTGTAATTTATTATCATTGGCGAGAAACCGACTACCGAAAGGATGAATAAAATCAGGATCAGCGTTCTGGGATTTTCTGATGTCAAAGCGTCACTCTTTTGCGTTTTGACAGGTTCGTGCGGTAAAGGGCCCGAATGATCAGGATCACTTTTTATTTCTGTCAGGAAAAATTGGGGGATCATGGAAATGAATCCAAAAAATGCGGATAGATAGAGGATTTTTTTTACAGGGATATCCCAATTGTGGCAGAAGCCTGCAAGCGCTGCGCCAATTGTTATTGATATGATATTCGTGAATCTGAAAATTGAAAATAAATTGAATCTTGACTGAATCGTTTTGAATGAATACAAGGTTGGGCCGGTCAGATTATTCAGTCCAATAAAAGCGATTCCGAAAAAAAAGGAGATCAGCAGCAACACAGGGCGAAACGTTATTATAGTTTGAAAATAATAGCAGAGGCAAAGTATCGCCGTGAATAAAAGCATCAGCGTTTTTTTAGAAAATCTGTCAATCAGGATTCCTGACGGATAACTTGCAATTGCCATCGCTATATTTCCGGTCGCAAGGAAGAGCCCAAGAAAAGATTCGGTAAAGCCCGATTCCAGGAAATAAATATTAAACAGGGTGTTAAATATGCCTGTACCAATTAATCGGATTGAAGACGAAATGAAGAATAAATGAAGCGATCGCCGTTCTGATGTCATCATTTTTCGCTCCTTCTTTTGGGCGGAGGTTGTGTGTACTTATCATACTTCATTCATGGATCGTGGAGAATGGTTTCCAGCGGATTTCAGGTTTTCTCAAATACCAGAACGATTCGATGCCGGATGTAATGAAATCGGCGGCAGCTTCGCGGAAAGCGGGGCGACTGGTTAAAATAGTCTACATGAACCGTTTAATCGACGTTAACCTCTTCTTCGGTTTGTTGCTTAGCCGCCTGTATACGGACGTATAGGGCAGGTTTCGCGCCGAAACGACAGCAGGAAGTTTTCAGGAAGAAAAAGGACCGCCCGGGAGGCGGTTTTTTCTTTATGCCGGAGCCGTTCGCGGTTTACCAAATCAAATCAGGACAGGAGTTTGACCTATGTCGGAAAAGATTATCATATTTGATACGACGTTACGTGACGGAGAGCAGTGCCCCGGGGCGTCGATGACGTCCGAAGAGAAAATGGAGATCGCGCACGCGCTCGCGCGGCTCAGGGTCGACGTGATCGAGGCTGGGTTCCCGATCGCGTCCCCCGACGATTTAGCGGCGGTCCGGCGGATCGCGAACGAGGTCGGGGTCTCTCGAAACGGTTCGTACGCGCCGGCGATCTGCGGCCTGGCGCGCTGCGCGAGGAAGGATATCGACGCGGCCTGGGAAGCGGTTCGCGGGGCTGACCGTCCGCGAATCCACGTTTTTATCGCTTCGTCCCCGATTCATATGAAATATAAGCTGCGGATGGAGCCGGCCGAGGTCATTTCCCGGGCCCGGGAGATGGTCGCATATGCGCATAGCTTGTGCTCCGATATCGAGTTTTCGCCCGAGGACGCGAGCCGTTCCGAGCCGGAATTCTTATATGAGCTGTTGGGGGCGGCGATCGAGGCCGGCGCGACGACGCTGAATATCCCGGACACGGTCGGATACGCGACGCCGCACGAATACGGCGAGCTTATCCGCAAGATCCGCGAGCATACGAAGGGGATCGAGAAGTGTATCCTGTCGACCCATTGTCACGACGATCTGGGCCTGGCTGTGGCGACGACGCTGGCCGGCTGTGAAAACGGGGCGCGGCAGATCGAGGTCACGATCAACGGGATCGGCGAGCGGGCGGGGAACGCTTCGCTGGAAGAGGTCGTCATGGCGATTCGGACGCGCGAGTCGTATTATGGGCTGCGGACCGATATCGACACGCGGCATCTGGCGCGCGTTTCGCAGATGGTTTCGAATTTTACCGGCTTCCCGATCGCGCCGAATAAAGCGATTGTCGGGCGGAACGCCTTTGCGCATGAATCCGGGATTCATCAGGACGGCATGCTCAAAAACGCGCTGACGTACGAGATCATGAAGCCGGAAGACGTCGGCGTCCGCCAGACGAACCTCGTTCTGGGAAAGCATTCGGGCCGGCACGCGTTGGCGAACCGAATGGCGGAGATTGGGTACAACCTGACCGAAGCAGAGCTCGACGTCCTCTTCGTGAAATTTAAGGATTTAGCGGATAAGAAGAAGCATATATCCGACTGGGACCTCGAAGCGCTCGTCTCGTCGGATATCCGACAGCTGAATCCCTATTATCAGTTGGACGGGCTGCAGATTTCCTGCGGAACGATCGGGATGCCGACCGCGTCGGTTCGCCTGATTTGTCCGGATGGGGAGACGCGGACGGTCGCCGAAATTGGAACGGGTCCAATTGATGCCGCGTATAAGGCGATCGACGCGATCGTTCAGGTCGAAAACACGCTGAAGGAGTTCATGATTCACGCGGTTACGGAAGGAATTGACGCGGTCGGAGAGGTGACCGTTCGGATCGAGAACGCCGTCCCCTCCGCCGAGGTGCATCCGCAGAGCGACGGGGCGAAGACGCTCCTGATCAGCGGGTATGGAGCGAATAACGATATTGTCGTGGCCGCGGTCAAAGCGTATTTATCAGCGCTGAATAAGCTTATCGAGATGACGGCGAAGAAGGACAAGGGGTAAAGACGATGGGTGGGGCAACGTTATTTGATAAGATCTGGAACGCGCATGTCGTTTTGCAGGAGACGGGCGCGCCGCCGGTCCTGTATATCGATCTGCACCTGACGCACGAGGTCACGTCGCCGCAGGCGTTTCAGGAGCTGCGCTGGCGCGGGCTGAAAATCTGGAACCCCGATCGAAATAAAGCGACGACGGATCACTGCAACCCGACGCGGCTTGGTCCCGACGGCAGCGAGCATGGCGCGCTGATCTACGCCGACGAGCAGGCGAAATCTCAGATCCTTCAGCAGGAGGCGAATTGCGCCGAGTTCGGGATCGACCTCTGCGGACTGGATCATCCATCCCGCGGCGTGATCCATGTTTTCGGACCGGATTTGGGGTTGACGCAGCCGGGAATGACGATCGTCTGCGGCGATTCGCATACGGCGACGCACGGCGCGTTCGGCGCGGTCGCGTTTGGGATCGGAACGAGCGAAGTCGGGCACGTGATGGCGACGCAATGCCTGTTGCAGCGGAAGCCGAAAACGATGAAGATCGCGTATCAGGGAACGCTTCCGGAAGGCGTCAGCGCGAAGGATTTGGCGCTGTTTACGATTGCGGCGATCGGGGTTAACGGCGGAACGGGGTACGCGATCGAGTTCTGCGGCGAAGCGGTCCGGACACTGTCGATGGAAGGGCGGATGACGCTCTGCAACATGGCGATCGAAGCGGGCGCGCGGACCGGGATGGTCTCGCCCGACGAAACGACGTTCGCGTACCTGAAGGGCCGGCTGTATGCGCCGGCGGGAGAAGCCTGGGAACGGGCGGTCGCCGAATGGCGGAAGCTTCCGAGCGATCCAGACGCGGAATATGACCGTGTTGTTGAGATTTCGTTGGCGGAGATCGCCCCGATGGTTACGTATGGGATCAATCCGGCGATGGCGATTCGAGTCGACGGGAAGATCCCGGATTCGGCCGCGGCGGCCGCGCCGGGAGCGAAGGACGAAGCCGCGTTCCGGAAAGCGCTGACGTATATGGGGGTTGAAGCCGGCCGGGGGCTTGGCGATTATCCGGTTGATTCCGTTTTTATCGGCTCGTGTACGAACGGGCGGCTGGAGGATTTGCGCGCCGCGGCGGAAATCCTGCGAGGGAGGAAGGTCGCGGCCGGAGTCGATACGATCGTTGTCCCGGGATCGGGCGCGGTCAAGCGCGCGGCCGAGGCGTTGGGGCTGGATCGGATTTTTACGGACGCCGGCGCGGAATGGCGCGAACCGGGATGCAGCTTGTGCCTGGCGATGAACGGGGATTTCGTCGCGAGCGGAAAGCGTTGCGTCAGTACGAGTAACCGCAATTTTGAAGGGCGTCAGGGACCGGGGGCACGGACGATTTTAGCCTCGCCGGCGACCGCCGCGGCTTCGGCGG
Organism: Anaerolineaceae bacterium oral taxon 439; assembly: GCA_001717545.1. Taxonomy (NCBI): domain Bacteria; kingdom Bacillati; phylum Chloroflexota; class Anaerolineae; order Anaerolineales; family Anaerolineaceae; species Anaerolineaceae bacterium oral taxon 439. The sequence continues at coordinate 1,561,383 of CP017039.1, forward strand.
TTTGCGGGCATGTCGCCGACCCGCGCGCGTTGATGGGAGGGAAATCATGAAGGCGTTTACGACGTTGACTTCGACGGTTCTGAACCTGCCGGTGGATCATATCGACACGGATCAGATCATCCCGGCGCGTTTCCTGAAGACGACGGAGAAGACCGGATTCGGCGAAAACGCGTTTCATGATTGGCGCTATCGCCCCGACGGAACGGAGAACCCGGATTTCGCGATGAATCGCGAGCCGGGACGATCGGCGAAAATTCTTTTTACCGGCGATAATTTCGGCTGCGGAAGCTCGCGGGAACATGCTCCCTGGGCGATTCTTCAGGCTGGCTTCGACGTCGTTATCGCGCGCGGATTCGCCGATATTTTCAGCAACAACAGTCGTAAAAACGGATTATTGCTGATAACGCTGCCAGAGAATTCGTATCATGAGCTGAAATTGGCGCTGGCGGAAGACGGCGGGAAACGGATGACGGTGGATCTCCCGGCGCAGGCGATCGCCTATGGCTCGCTTCGGCTGTCGTTCAAAATCGATTCGTTTTATAAAATGTGCCTGCTCCAGGGGCTGGACGATTTCGGGTACATCCTGAAAAACGCGGACGCGATCCGCGCGTTTGAGTTGAAAAATGGAAAACGATAGGATAGATTTGATATGGAAATGAAGATTGCGCTTTTCCCGGGAGATGGGATCGGTCCGGAGGTTATCGAGGCGGCGAAACGGGTCCTTGACGCCGTTGCCGTGAAACGGGGCCATTCGATTATCTATGAGCGGTTCCTGATCGGCGGCGCGTCGATCGACCGAACCGGATCGGCGCTGACGGACGAGACGATCGACGCGGCGAAAAAATGCGATTCGATCCTTTTAGGCGCGGTCGGCGGTCCGAAATGGGATTGTCCGGACGCGGCCGTCCGCCCGGAACAGGGGCTGCTGCGGCTGCGGAAGGAGACCGGCGCGTTCGCGAATTTACGCCCGGTGAAGACGTACGAACGGCTGTATGCGATGAGCCCGATTAAGAATGAAGTCCTGCGTGACGCGGATATTCTGGTGATCCGCGAGCTGACCGGCGGGATCTACTTCGGGCGGAAGGAGCGCGGCGTCGATTCTTCCGGGGTCGCCTGGGCTGTGGACGAGCTGCGGTATTCGGCGGCGGAGATCGAGCGCGTTTTGGAACTGGCGTTCCGGATGGCGCGCGGACGGCGGCGGCGGGTCATGTCGGTCGATAAGGCCAACGTTTTGGATTCGTCCCGTCTCTGGCGGAAGACGGCGAACGCGGTTCACGAGCGTTATCCGGATGTCCGGCTGGACCATGTTCTGGTGGATACGGCGTCGATGAGGCTGGTTTCGAATCCGCGCGAAATCGACGTGATGGTAACGGAGAACATGTTCGGGGATATCCTGACCGACGAAGCGTCCGTCCTGGCCGGGTCGATGGGGATGCTCCCGTCGGCTTCGATCGGCGATGAGTCTCCTGGTATATACGAACCGATTCATGGCTCCGCGCCGGATATCGCAGGGAGAGGAATTGCGAATCCGCTCGGCACGATCCTGAGCGCAGCGCTGATGCTGCGGTATGCGTTCGGACTGAACGACGAGGCGGCGGCGATCGAGACCGCCGTCGAGCGTACGGTTGGGAATGGCGAACTCCCGGCGGACCTGGGCGGCAAGGCCGGGACGCAGGCGACAACGGATCAGGTCTTAGCACAGCTTGCCGCGCTGTAAACAGCACGCCGCGGATCAAAAAAAGCATAAAAAAAGCGATGGGGCAACTGCCATCGCTTTTTGCTTGGATTCCTTCGAACGCTTCGAGGTTACGGCTTTTTCGTCGGTTCCGCCGTTGCTTCCGAAGCTGCCGCGCCGTCGGCGGGTTTTTCGGTCATTGCGCCGGTCTCATCACCACTCGTTTCCATCGCTGCGTCTTCGGCGCTGTTATCTTCGACCGGAATTTCGGTCGGGGTCGGCTCAACCGGTTCAAAGACTGGCTCGGTGACGACGACCTTGTCCGCCGCGCCGGTCTTCACGATTTCATATCCAGCCGAAATATCTTCGAACCAGGCTTCGTAAACAGCGGTCTGCGCTTCTTCGAGCGCGCTTCCTTCCATGGGGCGGAGCTCTTTCCCGTCTAAAGCGATAATATGGTAACCGAAATCGGTCTTGACCGGATCGCTGATTTCGCCCGGATCGAGCGCAAACGCGGCTTCTTCAAACGGCAGAACCATCATGCCTTTGCTGAACCAGCCAAGATCGCCGGAATTGTCTTTATTTCCCGTGTCCAGCGAGTTTTCGGCGGCCAGCGTTTCCCAGCTTTCGCCCGCGGCGAGTTTTTCGAGGATTGCCGAGGCTTCTTCTTTTGTTTTCACGAGAATATGGCGCGCTTTGACTTCTTCCTGCTCATAGACTTCGTCGGATTGGTTCAAGACGTATTCGCGCAGCTTCTCTTCGAGGATCAGGGAGCGAAGATCTCCCTTGAAGAAATCGACCGTGAACGCGTCTTTGACGAAGGCGCTGAAGTATTCGTCAACTTTGTTGCGGAATTCGAGCTCCTTGTTGATCTCCGGCTCCGTGCTGATCCCTTCGCCGCCGAGCGAATCGAGCGTATCGGACGAGGCTTCGCCTCCTTCCGGGCTGGCCGCGGTTTCAAGCTCGACTTCGGCGTCGGCTCCGTAGCCAAAGATATCTTTCAGGCGCGTTTCGACCTCTTCGTCGCTGACGCTGAGCCCGGCTTTCTCGGCTTCGGCGGCGACGATGACCTGATGCGCGGCGTTGGCCAGGACGATCTCCCTGATTTTTTCGGCGCCGTTTTCGCCGAGGATGTCGACGAACTGCTGGTTGAATTCGTCGTCAATCGCCATCCCGTACATCCGGTAAATCGTGACGTAATAGTTGTATTGCTGGATGAGGTTGAAGCGATAGAATTTCGCGCTTTCGACGTACTGATCGACGGTAAACGGGATGTCGTTGACCGTTTGGACAACGTCGGACTGCGCGAATGCGGTCCGAACAGGGGCGATGAATCCGAGGATCAGGATCATCGCTAAGATAATTTGAAGTGCTTTATTTAATTTCATTTTCTTACAGTTCCATTCTCTGATCGTTAGTTTGCGAAGCAATTGTAAAACGAAAATGACGGATTTCCGGATTTTCAGAAGTTAATAGTTCATTAAATACATGTATAGAAAACTTCAGACGAAGCTCAGGGCGTCGAGCCCGCGCTTGAAAATAACCCGGAGGCAGCCGCCGTACGGCGCCGCCTCCGGGGTCAACGCAGACGCCCGCGAGATCTATGAACCGGTCGTCAGGATTTCGTCGGCCGCTTCCGCCGATGCGGAGCCGGCGGACTGGATTTTCCGCTGCGTTCGGGAGAGGAAATCCTTGCCGCGCTCGGCCAGCGTGTCCGACTGTTCTCTCGCGATCTCGGCGAATTCGTTGATTTTGCCAACGGCGCTGTTGGTTGCGACTTCCGCCTGCTTATAAACGTTGTCGATCGAACGGTTGGCGCTGTTGATCCATTCTTCCGATTTCCCGCGGATCAGCGACCGGGTTTCTTCGCCGCTTTTCGGCGCGTAGAGGATCGACACGACCGCGCTCGCGACGCAGCCCGCGATAAACCCGACGACAAAATATTCAAACCCGTTATCTTTTTCTGACATTTATTTCTCCTTATTTCCTGTGGAACAATAATGAACCGATTTTCCTGATCCCCGCGACTTTGGAGCCGACGGAAATTGCTGGCGAAACGAACTTATCGTTCATGAAGGCGACTGTGCCTTTGACGTTTTGAACCGTTTCCTTCGTCGTATTCAGGATCGGCCTGATCTCGGTACGGAGGAGACCGGTTAACGCGGAAAGCTGATAGATCAGGACGAAAATCGATCCGATCAGGATCAAGGCGGACGTCGCGCTGACGACGATCGCGATATTTTTAGCTTTTTCAACGGTTTCGCTGTTTGCGAAGATCATGATGGTAATCAGCGCCGTGATCAGGATCACGATCACAATCGCCGCGATGAGCCAGCGCCGTCCGCCGGAGGAGCCAGCGCCGTCCTTCTCCGGCGGCTGCTGGATGTATTCGTAATTGGTTTTGTCCGCTGTCTCTTGTTCCGTCATGAACGCTGCCTCGGGTCTTTCAGGGATTCGCAATTTCGCTTCGGTCTTTTCACTTAGTGATTATACATGAAAAGTTTGAAAAGTTTTATTTGAAATTCGTCTGAGCGCAGGAGACGGCTGCGCTTTGCTATGAAAAATGCGGATGGCCGAGCTTTGCCTCATGCGAATTTTCGGGTTTCGGCGATATTCCTATTATAATTACAAGAAGGAAGGAATTCGTTCCGACAAGGTTCCAGGGAGAGGAAGAGAAAAATGGGGCTGTGCGTTGGCATGTTGACGAGCGGCGGCGATTGCCAGGGGCTGAATTCGGCGATGCGTGGCGTCGCGAAACGACTTTATGAGGCGGATCGGGATACGCGGGTTATCGGGTTTACCGACGGATACGCAGGACTGATGAATCGGAATTATCGGGAGATGGCTTATTCCGATTTTTCGGGAATCCTGACGTTAGGCGGAACGATTCTCGGAACCTCGCGGCAGCCGTTCAAAACGGTGAATAATCCGCTCGATCCGGAGAAGAAGGACGGTCCGACGCGGGCGGAGGCGATGATCCGGACGTATAAGGAGCTTAAGCTGGACGCGCTCGTTATCTTAGGCGGAAACGGGTCGCATAAAACCGCGCACATGCTTTCGGAGCGGGGCCTCAATATTATTACGATTCCCAAGACGATCGATAACGATCTGGCCGAAACGGACATGACGTTCGGGTTCCAGAGCGCGGTCAATATCGCGACCGAAGTCATTGACGGGATCCATACGACGGCGACGTCGCACGGCCGCGTTTTCATCATTGAAATCATGGGACATAAAGTCGGCTGGCTGACGCTTTACGCCGGGATCGCCGGCGGGGCCGACGTGATCCTGATCCCGGAGATTCCCTACGATCCGATGGCGATTGTTAAGGCAATTAAGAAGCGCGAAGCGGACAGGAAGCGATTTTCGATTATTGCGATTGCCGAAGGGGCGAAATCCAAAGAAGAGGCTGCGCTGTCGAAAGCGGACTATATCGCTCGGATCACGAAGTCCGCGAATTTATCGGTCGCGTACCGCTTGGCGGCGTTGCTGGAAAAGATGATGGTGCGCGAGATCCGCTGCGTCGTCCCGGGTCATTTCCAGCGCGGCGGGACGCCTTCGGCTTACGATCGCGTGCTGACGACGGCGCTGGGGGTGAAAGCCGGGGATTGTATTCTGTCGAAGAAGTTTGGCCTGATGATGGCCGTGCGGAACAACGCGATCGTCACTGTCCCGCTCAGCGAAGTCGCGAATAAGCTGAAAGCGATTCCCGCGGATCATTACCTGATCGAGACGGCGCGGAAGACCGGTATTTATTTTGGCGATGAGAAAACGATATAAATGAACGCGAAGAAAAATATAGCAGCCGTGATCGACGTCGGGTCACATGAGACCTCGCTGCGGATTGCGCGTCTGGTCCGCGGAAGTGCGCCTGTTTTGATCGATGAAGTCTCCCGGACGATTCCTGTCGGCGTCGATACGTTTACAACCGGGAAGATCAGTCAGGTTAACCTGACGCAGATTGTCGACGTGCTGAACGATTTTAAGGATAAGCTGAAGGAGTATCGCGTGACGACGTTCCGCGCTTTTGCTTCGAGCGCGTTTCGCGAGGCGACGAACGGGAGCTACGCTATTGAACAGATTTTTATCCGGACCGGAATCCGGGTCGAAATTCTTTCGAACAGCATGGATAATAAATATATTCAGATCGCGGTTTCGGAAGGACTGCCAGGGTTCGCCGCGCTGGCGGATCAGGGCTGCGTTATCCTGGTGATTGGATCGGGTTCGATTCAGCTGACGCTGTATCATGGCGGACAATATATTAACTCGCAGCATTTCCGCCTCGGCGTGCTGCGTGTCCGCGAGCTGTTAGGGAGTCTCGAACGCGTTTCACCCGATTTTAACGCGCTCCTGGCGGAGTATATTTCCGGTGCGCTGAACTACTATCGCGCGATCAACTCGCGGCAGTCCGATTTTCAGAACCTGATCGTGATCGGCGGATCGCTGCGCTATATGAAGTATGTCGCGAAGTGGGATCTGGCGGACGGCGAGACGATTTCGACCGGAGATTTCCTGGCGCTGCTCGAACGGCTGAAGACGCGGGAACGGAGGATTTTAGCCCGCGTCGCGCAGATCCCGACGGAGCATGAATCTCTCCTGATCCCCGGCGGGGTGGTCATGGAAGAGGTCCTGGCGTTTACCGGCGTTGAGAAATTTTACATGCCGAATCTGGATTTAATCGACGGCGTTTTATTTGAAATGAGCCATGAGTATTACCGGACGAAGTTTATCCGTGATCCGTACAAGAATATGGAAGAGGCGGCGCATCATCTCGCTCGTCGGTACCGGACGGATAAATTTCATGTTCGCCATGTTCAGAAATTAGCGGAGCGCCTGTTTGATCTGACCGAGAAGTTTCATAATCTTGGCGTAACCGAACGGCGTTACCTGTCGCTCGCGGCAATTTTGCACAATATCGGCAAATACGTCAGCATGTACGACGACGGGATCCGCGCGTTTAATATTATCAATTCAGCCGAGCTGATCGGGTTGGACGACGCTGAAAAAGAAATGGTGGCGCTGATCGCCTGTTTTCATAACGGGCATGTTAATTATGATGAGCCGATGTTAAGCAGATTTACCGAGGCGGAGCGGATCGTGATCCTGAAGCTGACCGCGATCCTTGCCGTCGCGAATTCGCTTGACGCGGGCCATAAACAGAAGCTGGAAATCCTTTCCGCCAAGACGGCGAACGACAAGTTCCTGCTGACCGTCAGCGCGAACCGGGACGCGACGATTGAAAATTGGAACTTTAGTCATCATACGGCGCTGTTCGCCGATTTATTCGGGTATAAACCGGTCCTGCGCGTCAGGCGAACGCTTTAGACCGCGGTTGGGCCTGAGAAGATGGAGGAAAAATTGGAACCGAATGCTGAAAATCTCGATCGCGCTTTTCTTTTATCTTTGGATGAGAATAAGGACCTGCTGGGGAAGGCGGCGTTTGAGCGGAGCGCGTTTTCTTCTAAATTTATCAATCGCGAACTTAGCTGGCTGGAGTTTAATGACCGCTGCCTGGAGGAGGCGCGCGATATTGAAAATCCGTTATTTGAGCGCTTGAATTTTATCTCGATTACCGGGTCGAACCTGGACGAATTCTTCATGGTCCGCGTCGCCTCGATTCATGACCTCGTCAAGGCGGATTACACGGTGGCCGATCCGTCCGGCCTGAAGCCGCAGGAGCAGCTGGAGCGGATATCGGAGCGGGTCCATGAGATGGTCCGGCGGCAGTATTCGACCGTGAACCGGTCGCTTTTCCCCGCGCTCGAAAAGGAAGGATTTTTTATTAAAACCCCGGATCAGCTGACCGAGGATCAGCTGAAATTTGCGCAGCGATATTACGAATCGACGGTTTTCCCTGTCCTGACGCCGTTAGCGGTCGACGCCGGTTCGCCGTTCCCGCTGATCGCGAATAAGTCGCTGAATCTTTTCGTCATGGTCGAGCAGCCGGATCGGAAGCTGAAGACCGAAGGTGGAAAATCGTTCGCGATTATCCAGATCCCGGTCGTCCTTCCGCGCATCGTTCAGCTTCCGGATCCAACCGGAAAGAGTTTTATTCTTCTCGAGGATTTGGTGATCCTGTTTATCAACCGCTTATTCAGCGGCGTCAAGGTCGGCGATATCGCGCGTTTTCGGATTACCCGGAACGCCGATCTGGAAATCGACGACGAAGACGCGGCCGATTTGCTGGTAGAAATTGAATACCAGCTGCATAAACGCCAGTGGGGCGAGGTCATCCGGCTCGAAATCGATCGGGACGCGGCGCCCGCGATCGTTCAGGAGCTTTATGAAAATCTGAAAATTTCGGATATCAACGTCTACCGGGTCCCCGGCCCGCTCGATCTGACTTTCTTTTCGAAGCTTCCGAAGCTTATCGGCGACCGGCCCGACCTGAAATATCCCAGTTTCGTTCCGCAGCCGTCCCCGGCGTTCCTTCGCCAAAGCGATATTTTTTCCGTTCTCCGCGACCGGGACGTCATCCTGAATCATCCGTTCGAGAGTTTCAGCCCGGTTATCGAGCTTATTCAGCAGGCGTCGCGCGATCCGAACGTTCTGGCGATTAAGCAGACGCTCTACCGCGTCAGCGGGCAGTCGCCGATTATTACCGCGCTGGCGGCGGCGGCGGAGGCCGGGAAACAGGTCCTGGTCCTCGTTGAGCTGAAAGCGCGTTTTGACGAGGAAAATAATATCCAGTGGGCGAAGAAGCTGGAAAAAGCCGGCTGCCATGTGATTTATGGGCTGGTCGGGCTGAAGACGCATAGCAAGATCACGCTCATCGTTCGTGAAGAAGAGGACGAAATCCGCCGCTATGTTCATTTAGGAACGGGAAATTATAACGATATTACTGCCGGTATTTATACTGATTTAGGCTTGATGACCTCTTCCGAGACGCTCGGTCGGGACGCGACGGATTTCTTTAACATGATCACCGGGTATTCGATCCCGCTTGGATTGCGGAAGCTGATCGCCGCGCCGCGTTGGCTCCGGGAAGATACGATTTTCCGAATTAAGCAGGAAGCCAGAAACGCGAAGGAAGGGAAGAAAGCGATTCTCGTCGCGAAGATCAATTCGCTCCTGGATCCGGAAATTGTTGAAACGCTGTACGCCGCGTCGCAGGCGGGCGTGAAAATCTTCCTGATCGTACGGGGAATTTGCGTGCTGCGCCCCGGAATTCGCGGGCTCTCGGAAAATATCCATGTCCGAAGTCTCGTTGGCCGCTACCTTGAACATTCGCGTATCTTTTATTATTACAACGATGGGAGCGAGGACCTGTTCCTCGGGTCGGCGGACTGGATGCAGCGGAATATGGACCGGCGGATCGAGGTTCAGTTCCCGATCGAGGATCGGGACGTCCGCAACCGGATTTTCCGGATTCTCCGGCTTCAGCTCTGCGATACGGATCGGGCGCGGATTATGGCGGCGGACGGAACGTACCGGCGCGTCGACCGGCGGAAGAGCGACCCGCTCGACAGCCAGACGCAGCTGGCGATTGACGCGCTGGAGGCGGCGGCGAGGCTTACGCCTGCGCCGAAGGACCTGGATCGGTTTATTCCACGGGACTCGGACTCGCTTTTGGATCCTGAAGACGCCCTTTAAAATTCGCGTAGCCTTAAAATGTCTTTGCTGAACTGTGGACAGGCTCTAAGGATTGTAACGATTCCTTTCTCCGATTCGCAGTATACTTAACCGTCAGGGTTATTCAATAAAAAAAGAAAAAAGCGAGGATATAAGAGGATGACTTTCAGTAAGGTTGTTGTTATTGGCGGCGGCGTTCTTGGGGCGCAGATTGCGTTAATGTCCGCGTATACGGGGCATGATACGACGTTGTGGCTGCGAAGCGAGGGGTCGATCGGTCGTACCCAACCGAAAATCGAGCGTTATTCAAGCCTGATGATCGAGGATCTGGAGAAGGCGAAGGCTCTTCTTGGGAATCCGATGGGCGCTTTTTTGTATCCGCGCGGGCTGATTAAAAGCTGGGCTCAGGCGACCGCGGAAGAAATCGACGGGCTCATCGCGCAGGCGAAGGATCGGTTCGCGAGCCTGATTCACCTTGAACTCGATATGGCGAAGGCGGTTGCCGGCGCCGACGTTGTGATTGAAACGATGTCGGAGGATCCGAAGGCCAAGATCGGCGTTTACACGGCGCTGAAGGACCTGCTTCCGGAGAAGACGATTCTCTGCACGAATTCTTCGACGATGCTTCCCAGTTCGTTCGCCGCGTATACGGGACGTCCGGAAAAATACTGCGCGCTGCATTTCGCGAATACGATCTGGAAAAATAACACGGCTGAAATCATGGGTCATGCGGGAACGGACGAGGCTGTATTCAGGCAGGTCGTCGCTTTCGCGGCGGAAATCAATATGGTTCCGCTGGAGCTCCATAAGGAACAGCCCGGCTATATCCTGAACTCGATGCTGGTGCCGTTCCTGAACGCGGCGGAGGCGCTTTGGGCGAACGAAGTCGCCGATCCGGAAACGATCGACCTCACCTGGCAGCTGGCTACCAGCGCGCCCGCCGGTCCGTTTAAGATTCTCGACATTGTAGGTCTTGAAACTGCGTATAACATTAATCGTATGCGCCCGGACGTGAATACGGAGGGAACGGTCAGCTATAAGATCGATCACCTTCTGAAAGCGAAAATAGATCGGGGCGAGACCGGGGTCAACGCCGGGAAAGGTTTCTACGATTACCGGAAGCAGGGGTAGGGTTTCGGAAAAATCAGCCGCTTAAATGTTGGTTTGTCAATGATGCGTTACAAGTTTGAAAGATGAATCTTAAGGAACTGAGAAGGGGAAAGCCAGGCGAGAGGACGCATCGGGAAATTGTTGTACCAATGGTTATGAACCTTCAGTTGTTTCTTAAAATCGTTTAGCGAATAGAAGCGATGAGTTGCGTAAAAGTACTCATTATCTTTACGGTGTGAACGTTCGACCTTACCGTTATGACGAGGGGTATAGGGACGAATGAGTTTGTGGACGATGCCACGCTGTTTGAGCAGCTGCTCAAACAGCGTGGGGCGATCGCGATTCGAGGTAAATCGGTTTGTGAATTCGGTACCGTTATCTGTTTGAACGCATTCAACCTTGAATTTGAAGGCTTTAAGCATATTCTCCAGGAAGACAGCAGAGGAAAAGGTACTCAGCTCATCGAAGCCTTCAACGTAACGAAAGCGAGAATATTCATCGATAGCAGTATATTGGTAGTATTTCTTACTTCCGAATGAATCAGAAGCAATACAAGCGGCAGGAACGTGCTTGACATCAATTTGAACGCGTTGTCCCGGATATTGCATCGCTTCGTATGTCTTAGGAATATATTTTGGATTTTTGACCTTGATCGCCATTTTTCCACTTTTACAGAGGATGCGGTACAAACCTGTAATGGTGCGGGTATACCCTCGCTGGCGCAGTTTTACCCAGAATACGACTAATCCGGCATGAGGATTCCGTTTTCGCATGTTATGAATCAGCTTGAGCTCTTCTTCTGTATGCTGATTCGGATGACTTTTAGGTTTATGAGAGAAATCCCGCAAAGAATCTTGTGTCCCGTCATACCGTTTCATCCATCTGTATACAGTTGGGCGGCTGACCTTGTATTTTCTTGCTGTTTCACTAACTCCATGCTTTTCACAATACTTTACCATGGACTCCCTGAATCTAAGAATTTGTGTTATCGTTTTCATAGCGAATGGGTATCTCCTTTTCTTTGGTTTTCGCAGACTCAACTATAAACGAGATTTCTTCATTCGCTTTTCTTTTTCTCTAATTTGTAACGCATCTATGGTAATCCTACATTTCGGAAAAATCAGCCGCTTAAATCGCTTTGACAGTTTGCTGAATTGATGTATAATAAGACGGTTCGCCGAGACGTTCCGGCGGATCAGAGCCAACTTCCCCGGTCCGCGGCGGCTGCGCGGCGGAGGACGGCGAAGTGAAGATTGGAGAAAGAATTATGAAGTATGCTATCGTAGAGTCGGGCGGCAAACAGTATAAAGCTGTTGAAGGTCAATCGATCGTCGTCGATCGGTTGGAAGCCGAAGCCGGCGAAGAGATCGTCCTGAACGACGTCTTACTGCTTGTCAGCGACGGCGCGGTTAAAGTCGGTCAGCCGACTGTCAAGGCTGCGAAGGTCACCGGGAAAATCGTCGGCGAGGAAAAGGGGCCGAAGATTATCGTTTTCAAATATCGTCCGAAGAAACATTATCGCGTCAAGACTGGTCACCGCCAGATTTATACGCGTATTCAGATCGAATCAATAGAGGGGTAAGACATCATGGCACATAAAAAAGGCGGCGGTTCCAGCCGCAACGGTCGCGACAGTAATTCTCAGCGCTTAGGTGTTAAGCGCTTCGGCGGCGAGTTGGTCCTCCCCGGCAGTATCCTGGTTCGTCAGCATGGGACGAAAGTTCATGCCGGTGAGAACGTCGGCTGTGGGCGTGATTATACGCTGTACGCGAAAGAGCTTGGTTTTGTCGTTTATGAAACGATGCCGGGCGGACGGAAGCGAGTCAATATCGATCCGGTTGAATTCGTCGATTATGACGAAGAAGAAGTTACCGAAGAAGCTGAATAACGGTTTTCACCGGACCGTTTTCGAAGGTCAGTAGAAAACGAAGCGTGAAAGAAAGAAGGAAATCATGAAAAAAGGAATTCATCCGGATTATTTCCCTGAAGCGACGGTAACCTGCGCCTGTGGAAATACATGGAAAACCGGTTCGACTCGTAAAGAAATCCGAACTGAAGTCTGCAATGCCTGCCATCCGTTTTACACCGGACAGCAGCAGCGTATGCTCGACATGGAAGGGCAGGTTGACCGCTTCTATCGCCGATTGCAGGCGCGGCAGGAGTTTATCGCCGAAAAGCAGTCCCGCGAAACGTCGAAGACGTCTCCGGAACGGACTATCGAATCGCTGGAGCTGTCAAAGCGCCAGACGGAAGCCCTGCTGGGAGCCGGTTATAAAACGGTTGCCGATATTTTAGCCGATTTCAACGCCGGCGGCGATGAAAAGATCCTGACTGTCGACGATTTTGGTCAAAAATCGCTGATCGACCTGAAGAAGAAGCTTCGCTCGCTCGGGTATGAAGTTCCGGCGACGCAGGGCTGAAACGCAGGATAACAGCTTTGGTAAAGCTCGTCCGAAAAGGGACGAGCTTTTTTTATCAGGCGATCATTGCTGGAACGCGGGAAGAAGCCTTCCCTCCGTTCAGCTTTTACGAACGAGCAGGGTAAAATCGTAAATTTCGTAATCATGCAGCAGCGCGACGTTGCGCGAGAAGCTGCGCTTGCAGTAATCGAACAGCGCGCAGGGATCGGCGTAATAAAGATCCGGACGGAGCGCCATCCGTTCAGGGTCGGAATATTTCGTCAGGAAATTAACGGCGAACCCTTTTTTCGTCCATGCGTCGAATTTTTTTAAGTTCTCCAGGACGTATTCGGTCCAGTCCGCGTTGGACGCGTCGAGTTTGATATTAAAGACCCCGGATGCGACGAGGTAGTCCGCACCTGCAATTTCGGAGGGGTCGAGATGAAACGTACAGCTCTGACGGCCTGCGAAGCGGGTTTTCGCCGCTTCGACCGATTCAGGGACGATATCGAGGCCGTAGTAACGGTCCGGTTTGCAGCCGTTTTGGTCCATGTAGTCAATTAAATACCCATAACCGCAGCCGAACTCGATCATCGTGAAGGGCTGCGCGCGGTCGACAACTTTGAGGAGCTGCTCGAAGCGGACATCCTGCGCATAGGTGGAGTTCCAGCCGACGCCCTCCGCCGATTCGCCGTGGCTGGCGAATTGATCCTGGAAGAAGCGCCGGATTCCCGGGATGTCGGCCGTCATTCGCCCTGTCCCTTCGTCTCGGCGGCGGCGCTCTGTTCGGCGACGAGATAAACCGGCCGGTCCATCGTCCGCACGTACATCCGAGCCAGATATTCGCCGATCAGGCCCAGCGAAAAGAGCTCCGCCCCCGAGAAGAGCGAGACGAGGGAGGCTAAGAACGGCCAGCCGGGGATCGAGCCGACGACGATCGCGATATACAGAACGTAGATCAGGACGATCACGCCGAAGATCAGGAAGAAAAACCCGAGCATGGAAGCTAAGCGCAGCGGGATCGTGCTGTATCCGGTCATGATCGAGAGCGTTGCTCTAATCAGGCTTTTCATCGTGTAATTCGATTCGCCGACGGTCCGCGGTTTTTCTTCGACGGCGATATGGCTGAACGATGTCGTCCCCCAGCTCAGGAGCGGATCGATGTATACGTCAGGACTATGATAATCGGCGAAGGCGTCGCGGAGCTCGGTCCTGAATATCCGGAAGGCGCCGATGTCCTGAATCGGGATGTTCATGATCTTACTGAGGATCAGCTTGATCATTCTGGAACCGAGGTTTCGCCACCAGGCATGCGGCAATTTTTTCGGAACGGCGTAGACGACGTCGTAGCCTTTCCGGAACTCGTCAAGGAGCGCGGGCAGCTGTTCCGGAGGATGCTGCAGGTCGTCGTCCATCGTGATCGTGATTGGGAAACGCGCCGCGCGTATTCCGCAGAGGGTCGCGTTATGCTGACCAAAGTTCCGGCGCAGCCGGACGCCGACGACGTTGGGAACCGTCGCGGCTAAGCGCTGAATCGTCGCCCAGCTCGGGTCCGGCGATCCGTCGTCGATGAAAATTATCTCATAGTTGGAAAACAGCGTCGGGCAGACGCGGCTGAGCCGGTCGGCCAGTTCAGGAATCGTATCCGCGCCGTTGTAAACGGGGATTACGATCGACGCTTCGAAATCGGGAGACGGGTCGTTATTTATCATTTTCACTCGCATATAAGCTGCAGCCGACGTCATAGAACGCGGCCTGAACTTCATTGAAGGTTTCAATCTTGTCGATTGGGAACTCGCTCAGGAGACGCTGGATCCGGGTACAGAGCGGCCGATCCAGATCCGGGTTCATGCGATGTGTTTCGCGGATCAGCGGGATGTTCTTTTGCCATTGCGCTGTATGCGCATAGGCTTCGATGAATGGGATCAGCTCCGAGGCTTCCGCCGGTGAGAGATCCTTCGCGCCGAGGCGGATCGATTCGTCGCCGATTTTCGCGATCTCTTCCCAGTCTTCAAATTGGCGGGCGAGATCGGCTTTCTGAAACGCGGCGCACCAGGTTTCGCCGCCGCTGTCCCTGAAGACCCGTTCTCGCAGGAACGGAGTCCGCGCCTGATCCGAGCGGCGGATCCGATCGAGGTTCGATAGCGGGATCAGGTCATAGAACGAGGACGGGAAAATCGGGAGATCGGCATGCTGAGCTGGGTCCAGAACGCGCAGGCATCCGGGCGGCGCGTAAAAATAGACGATGAGGTCGGAGGCGCGGCCGCTGAAAAGGGCGGAACGGAAGCCATGATAAATCGGTGCGCCGGATTCGAGCTGGGTCAGGTCGCGATCAAAGCGGACGTCGAAGAATCCGACCGCGGTCGGAAGGTCGAGCGTTTGATGATCCGGGAAAAGCGCTAAATTAATCATCCCGGTCAGCGAATTGTCGGTTTCATAGCTGAGCGGGTTGAAATCGGTGAAGAAGTAGGTCCGCTCTTCGAGCCTGGGGATCCGGGCTTGCAGCTGCTCGACGAGACTCTTTTGCAGCTGCCAATCGCGGGCATAGCTGTTGGTGTTAAGGACGTTGCCGCCGGTCATGAACGCAGCCGTCAGCGCGACGAGCAGGATTTTCTGAACCTTGGTCCGCAGCGCCCAATCGATCAGCGCGACCAGCAGGATCGCTGACCCGAACATGTACGCGGTCAGCCAGCGGTCGCGCGGGAACGTCAGCGCAGGCGACAGGTCGGTGACGACGTAGGGAAGCCCTGGGAGGACGATGGCGCTGAGGCCGATGATGACCGCGCCGCCGGTCCAGCCGCGATCCGACGCTCCGTTATTCTTCGGCGCCGCGTTTTTCCTGAGGATCAGCGCGGCGGTCAGGAAGGTAAACGACAGGAGGACGACGATCCAGAAAACGCGGTCGGAGAACGCGGCGGTGGATTCGCTGAATGGGAAGCGGAAAAACTCGAACCAGGCCGACCAGGTCGCGGTCAACGCGTCCTGAAGAACCGTTCGGAGAAGTCCGAGTCCGGTTCGCAGCGGGTCCGCGGTCAGACGATCGAGCAGGACCGGCCGGTACGACGGAAAGCGGAAAACGAAAACGCGCCATACCATGAAGCCGATAAACGCGGTCAGGTAAGGGACCCAGCTCAGGACGGAATCGCGGATCAGGCGCAGTCCGGACGTCGGTTCCGTCCGTTCCCGGCGCAGGTAAACCCAGATCATGACAACGCGCGCCAGATCCAGCCCGGTGTAATATTCTGTACAGAGCGTGCAGAGCAGGTAGCAGACGACGCCCAGAACGGTATGCGCTATCGCGATAGCGGTCCGTTTCGCCTGGAACGCGTCGATCGCCAGGAACATGAAGACATAGGAGAGCAGGTAGAAGAACAGGAGGATGAACGCGTTTCCCCAGACGTAAGCGATCGGCGTCTGTTTGAAGCCCGAGTACACGGCGCAGATCGCCGCGATCCAAAGCGTTTCATCGGGCCGGTCTTTCCAGAGGAGGCGCAGCGTTTTAAAGAAAGCGCAGCCGGCGAGCCAGCGGAAGACGACGGTGAGCAGCTGCCAGCTCAGCGGATTGACGGAAAAGATTTCGCCGGTCCAACGGTAAAGGATCCCGAGAAACGGGCGATCGCTGGTAAACGCGTCGGCGAAGCCCTGCGGCCCCTGGGTAACCTCGAACCAGAGCATCGGCCAATCGTCCCAGTAAAAACCGATCCGGGTAATCAGCGGGAGGAACGCCGCGGCGCTGAGAAGAAAGAGCAGCACGTAGCCGAAACGATCGGATCGAAAAAAATTCCTGTTGCTGAAAAATAAACCTTGCGGTTCGGATTTCACGAAAGCGTAAGCTCCTTATTTCATAGAATCATCGATTCAATTTTACCAAATGGCGGAAAAATCGGCGCTGCAAAACGCAACTGAGTGTGAAATTTGTTCAACTTGACAGAATCTGAGAAGGACGGTATTATATATAGTGTTGATGCGGGGTAGAGCAGAGGCAGCTCGTCGGGCTCATAACCCGGAGGTCGTACGTTCGAATCGTGCCCCCGCTACTAAACGAGAACCGGAGTACTCTAAGCTCTGGTTTTTTCATATCCCAAAGTAATTCGTCTGAGGCAAACCAAATATTGCGGATAAATGCTCAATAAGGTCCGTATCGGTTGCCAGGCGCAGATACTTGCGATCGACCTTGGCCACCCGGAATTTACGAAAGAATTCGAAGATCTCGCTGGCTGAGAACCAATTCTTCAGAATTTTCGTTTGGAAGAATCTCTCCAGCAAAACGGTCAGATAGCAGATCAGAAAATGATCCTGGATCGTTTCCTTTTTTCTCAGAAAAACTGGACGCGCATCCAGATCGGATTTCATGATTCGAAAGGCTTCTTCAATGCGCCAAAGATTATGGCAGGTGTCGTAAATCTGCTGATTCGGCATGCCGATCTCAGAAGTTACCAGCAGGTTATATCCTGTTTAACTTTGAATATGGGTTTCTACCGAACCTAAGAATTGATAACAGAAATGCGCGGTGCCTTTTTTCTCCGGGGAATAAAAGCTTTTGTCGATCGAGAGATAGGTTCGATTTTTCTGCTTCGTTTTCTTGAGATAATAAAGCATAATTTCCCAGAAATAATGCCGCTAACGCCATTATTACAGCATGAAAAACCGGGCCTTGTCAAGTTATTATTTTATAAGCAGGGCTGTCAATTACGAAGAAATCCTTATATTTTTCCACCCGCTTTCTAAAGTTTCTGGCATGAACTACCAAAGACGAGGACGCAAGATGGGAAAAACAATATGTCGCTTATCCAGCAAAATAAGTGACAAAAATCATCTTGCTTTTCTCATGACCGCATCTAAAATATAAGATATATTATATGGCCAAATTTATTTTACACTCAGAGGTGATCCTATGCATGGACAGAAGGCAGTCTGTCTGGTTTTAATCATCACAGCGTTCCTTCTCGTCCCGATCCCATCCCAAGTCTTCGCAACCTCCGAATTCAACTGGGAGCTTCGCGCTTATCGGGACTTTTCCGTCGCCTGCGCCTTTTCTACAAGCGACGCGAATCCGCCCGGGAACGATGTCCTTCGTATCCACTGCGGCGATCGGATCGCGTCCGAATTCGCGCTGACGCCGCAATGCGACGATCCGACGTTCCTGGCCTGCGACGGCTATTTTCTTCGTGGCTTTTCGCTCCAGTCTGATCCGCACGAAGACATTTGGATCGACAGCAGCTCAGTCATGGGGCTGCGCGAAATTGAAATCCGTCCGTTGAACTGCGAACCCAACGCCATCTGCGATCAGATTCCGATTATCGAATTCTCCGTACGGTCCCAGTCAGACGCGCAGTCTGTTTTCCAAATCACGATCGATAACGAAGATTTCACATGCGCAGCGCCAGTCTGCCAGATTGCTTTAGCGCCGCCTTCCTCTAAAAAGAATTCATGGATCACCGCAAGCCTGATCGATCCGGAGGGAACCAGTGGAAAGCTGCACCATATTTTTTTTCGATTTAAACGGCTCATGCGCTCCCCGGATCTTTTTTTTCTGGAATGGCTCTGGTGCGATCGGTTCGGGGACTCGCTATACGGGGCGGAAAACTGGTACGTCGTCCCGTCGCCCTTAGAGCTGGGCAGACTGGACGGAACCGTATTAGCGCCCAGTCAGACGGAAGACGATATCTATACGGAATATCAGCTCTACGGCCTCTGCGCAGAGTTCATCAGAAACGGCACGGTTCGCGCTCGCGACTGTCCAGGATTCGGGCTTTTAGACGGGAAAACTCCCAACGGATGCGGAATCGACGCATGCCGTGAGCAGGTTATCCTGCGCCAGAACGACGCGAACCAGCAGATTACGCGCGCCGGAACCGCGTTTCGAATTCCGCCGGGACTCCTGAAAAACGTCCTGCTGGGCGAATCTCAATTCACGAAATTTTCCGGACAACCCGGAGAAATCGGAGCGGGTCATCTGACTCAGCTTGGCGTGGATACGTTGCTGCGATGGTCGCCTTCGACGTTCGCGTCCGCGTGCGCGGAAGTTTACCCGCTTCTGCCGGAGCTCTGCGCCGCGGGATATGAGGCCATGGACGAGCCGCATCGCCGCCTCCTTCGCGGCGTTATCGTCCGGGAAGCGCGCGCGGACGAAGGTATTATGCTGACTGCCAGAATTCTTTTCGCCTGCGAAAGACAGGTTGGCTGGATCATTATTGATCTGCGGAATCGGCCGCTGCAGCATATTACGGATTATCAGACGTTGTGGAAGCTGTCGGTCGCGACCTATCATGCCGGCGCCGAATGTACGAGGCAGGCGATTACGCGAACGGTGAAACAGCAATATGCGATCCAGTGGACGAATATCAGAAGGAACTATGTCGGGAAATGCCGCTCAGCTCCGGCTTACGTGGATATCGTATTCAGTCCCGACTATCCCAGGTATCCGCCGCTTATGTCCAGCGCGGATCACTGAACTTCCGCTCGCCTTGCGCAATTCTACAGCTTACTGGATTCGCTGCGTCCGGCATCTTCGCGAATGAATTTTCCTCCTGTCCCGAATCGCAAGTCCTGGTTAACCAGATTTAGCTTCTGCGATGCTGCTCCTGTCGACTTCGGAATTTCTTTCATCGTGCGATCGACCGACGACGTCTTCGCGCCGATCGCGGCAAAATTCCTTTAATTGCGCCCATAACCTGCGTCCGTCTCCAAATCAAAGATAAATCCTATCATCGGTTTTTTATTCCGTCCAGATCATTTTTCGTTCCAGGGTCTGTCTGTCGATTTTGAAGATCCTGTCAACGGTCAGGCCGGATAAGGTCAGAACGTAAACCTGCTTGCAGGCAATGTAAAAATCCAGTATGTTCCCATCCAGAATCAGTTCATCCCGCTGCGTCGAGAGCCGGGAATTCCGGGCGGAAACGGCCGGATTTTCATGGTTTAGGATAGAATAAACGAAACGTCATCGATAAAGGAGAATTTAAATGGACTGTCAAAAACCTGTCGTCCTGCCCCCCGAAATCCTGCTTCCGAACGCTTCGGTCGATCTGGAGAAGTGGGCTGTGATCGCCTGCGATCAGTATACGTCGAACGAGGCGTATTGGAAGCGCGTTGAAGCGTTCGTCGGCGATTCGCCGTCGACGCTGAACCTGATTTTCCCGGAATATTATTTAGGGAAGGTCGACGAAGCGAAAAAAATTCAGCAAATCCGGTCCGCCATGCGCGCGTACGACGAAGAGAACGTTTTCACGACGCATCGCGGCATGATCTTAGTCGAGCGTCAGATCGGCCACGCGACGCGGTATGGGCTGATGGCTGCGATCGATCTGGAGGCGTACGATTACACGCGCGCTTCGACGAGCTGGATCCGCGCGACGGAGGGGACGGTCGCCGAACGGATCCCGCCGCGAATGAAGATCCGCGAAGGCGCGCCGCTCGAACTTCCGCATATTCTGGTCCTCGTCGACGATACGGAAAAGCTGCTGATCGAGCCGCTGGTCGCAATCAGGGATACGCTTCCGGTCGCGTATGACTTCGACCTGATGATGGGGAGTGGGCATATCCGCGGTTATTCGCTCGCCGACGGGGAAATCGAACGGCGTGTCCTGGCGGCGGTCGATCGGCTCCGTTCCGACGAGACGCTGACGAAGAAGTATGGTCCGCTGAATGAGCGAAATCGGATTCTTTTCGCAATCGGCGACGGGAATCATTCGTTAGCGACGGCGAAGGAAATCTGGGAAAAGAATAAGAAGGCCTGGGGCCCGGATCACCCGGCCCGATACGCAATGGTTGAGCTGGAAAATCTTCATGCCGCGGCGCAGGAATTTGAGCCGATTCATCGGATCGTTTCAGGCCTGAGCGGTTCGCTGAAGAATGCGCTGACCGGCGAATTCGGCGGGACGGTTACGTTCGAGCCGTTCGCGAATCGGGAAACGCTTTTCGCCGCGGTCGACGCGACGAAGGACGGCGTCCAGTCGTTCGGACTGATCGAAGACGGCGAGTTCGTCAAGGTTACGTTCGCGGAGCCGCGGTCTGCGCTCTGCGTCGGGTCGGTTCAGCAGTTCCTTGACCAGCTCAGGAAGGCCGGGTTCTTTAAAGAAGTCGACTACCTGCATGGTACGGAAGAGTTGAGCGCGCTGTCCGACGTGAAAGGGAACGCGGGGATTTATCTCCCGCCGGTTCAGAAAAACGGCTTCTTCGAAGGGATTATCAAAGACGGCGCGCTCCCGCGCAAGACGTTTTCGATGGGCGAGGCGCAGGAAAAGCGCTTTTATATTGAAGCGCGTCGGATTTTGTAGCGAAGCGAAGGATGCGGTCTGTCCGGACCGGGGCTGCCGGTTTTTCCGCCGCGAACTCAGCCGGCCGGTTTTTTTGGTAGAATATTAAACGGATCAGTTGAAAATTGAAGGAGTTCATGAAAATGCGAAAAGTTTCTTATCTTATCTTGATGGGCATCGCGGTTTTTGTGCTGAGCGCATGTGGTCCGGCGGAAACCCCGGTCCCGACGGTCGATTTGAATCTTCTGGCGACGGACGCCGCTGCGACGATCGCCGCGCAATATACCCAGACGGCCTGGGCGATGCCGACGGAGACGCCGGAGCCGACGTACACGCCGATCATCCCGACGGAGATCCCAACGATGATGGCGATTCCGACGATCGCGACCGGCGGTGACGCCGCGCCTGGCGCGATCCCGGCGGTGGGAGAAGCGATCCCGACGATTCCCGCCGCGCTCCCGACCGCGACGCTGGGAAAGACGGGGAATCAGTGCGTCTACTCGGACCAGAATATCAAGGACGGGACGGTCTTCAAGGCCGGCCAGACCGCCGATCTGACCTGGTACGTGACGAATACGGGAACGACGACCTGGACGACGGATTACTCGATCCGGTTCTATTCCGGGACGAACTTCGCGAAAGCCGGGAATACCCGCTATAAGCTCCCGGTTGCCGCGGCTCCGCAGGCTACCGCTCAGTTCACGATCGATATCGTCGCGCCGTCGACAGCGGGTGAGTATAAGATGGCCTGGGTCATTTCCGACGAAGGCGATAATAATTTCTGCATGGTCGACGTGACGATTAAGGTTGAGTAAGCGAAGCGGCGTATGAATAAAAAGTTTCTTTTAATTATAATTACTGTGTTGGCGCTGACGCTGATCGGGTTTACTCATTTCAGCGCGCAGCTCGCTCCGGCGGAGTTCGACGCGCTCCGGACGGAGGTCGCCGCGACCGTCTACGGCGAAATCTATTCAACCGTCTATTGGCAGTTCTCCGCGCAGTCGACGCAGGCGGCGCTGGCTCCGGCTTCCCCGGGCGTTACGGGGCTTGGGCCGGGCGTCTGGAAGCCGACGCCGACCGTCTATTCGTATATGGCGAAAATGACGGGACAGGGGAAGAACTACATGCAGATCAAGATGTACGAAGATTGGAAGATGAGCTGGACGTTTAAAAACGTCGGGCCGCTCGATTGGACGGATGAATTTTATCTTCGCTACTATAAGGGCGTCGTCCCGATCGAAGGAAAAGTTATCATGCTCCCTGCGGTTCCGAAGGGTGAGAGCGTTACGGTCGAAGTCACGTTCGACGGACGCGATTCGCCGGGAATTTATAACGCCTATTTCGAGCTGATCGACAACGACGGGGCGGTTATTTTAGATAATATTTTCTCAGCGGTCCTGGTAAAATAACCGCGGGTGAAGTCCTTCATGACTTCAAGCGATCGGAAAAACTGGATCAGAGCCGAGGCGAACCGTCTCGGCTTTAGCTTTACCGGGTTCACGACGGCCGATCCGCTCGAAGCCGAAACGCTGCGTTATCTGGATTGGCTTCGGCGCGGCTGTCATGGCGAAATGGTTTATCTCGAACGGGCGGATACGATCGCGAAACGTGCGGATCCGCGCGCGCTTTTCCCCGACGGGCGGAGCGCAATCGTTTTCGGCGTCCGGATCGGCGTCTGGCCGCGACCCGACCGTGGGTATCAGGTCGCGGATTTCGCCCGTTATTACGATTATCACGATACGATTCCTGTCCGGCTGAACGAGCTTTTCGAACGTTATAACCGCGTTTTCGCTTCGGAACTGCGATGGAAAATCTGCGCCGATTCTTCGCCGGTCTTTGAGCGCGCGCTGGCGGTCCGCGCCGGGTTGGGCTGGATCGGACGCAGCTCGATGCTGATTCATCCGCGGTTCGGTTCGAAAACGCTGTTGGCGGTCGCGTTTACGGACGCGGCTTTCGAGGCAGACGCGCCGTTTATCGGGGAATGGTGCGGAAGCTGCCGCCGCTGCGTTGAGGCTTGCCCGATGGGCTGTATCGACGGAGAGATGCGCGAAATTGACGCGCGCCGCTGTATCTCTTACCTGACGATCGAACGGAAATCGTCTCTGGAGGCGGAACTTTGGGAACGGATCGGAACCCGGGTTTTCGGCTGTGACGTGTGCACGGATGTCTGCCCTTGGAATCGATCGGCGATGCGTCTCGAAATAACCCCGGCGAAAACGTCCTCTGGGATCCTGATCCCCAATGGGGCCGCGTTTCCGGACGAGCGCGATTTTGAGCTGACGCAGGCGACGTTTAAGGAAAAGTATTGCGGTTCGCCGATCCTGCGGCGGAAGCTGCCGCGCTGGCTGGCGAATCTGGAGAACGCGGGCCGGAATTGGCGCTGATCCAGGGTCTTTTCTCTCGTTATTCCGGTTCTCCGGGCGATTCAAGAAACTGCGTATAGGTATTCAGAAATTCGTCTTCCGCGTGGACGGGGACGCCAAGTTTTCGCGCTTTTTCGAGTTTTGAGCCGGCTTTCTCGCCATAAATAACGAATGAGGTTTTCCGGCTGACCGAGTCGCCAGCTTTCCCGCCCAGGCGAACGATCTGTTCATGGATCGATTCGCGGGTAAAGCGTTTGAGCGTCCCGGTGACGACGACGGTTTGCCCGGCGAGCGGCAGGTTTTCCGGCGCGTTTTTATCAGCGCCTTCAGCGTCGCGCCTTTCGACGGTCGGATCGATTCCGGCCTGGCGGAGTTTCCCGACGATTTCCAGGTTGCGAGGGGAACGGAACCATTCGATAATTGATTCAGCGAGCGTTTCGCCGACGCCGTCGATCGCGGTGAGTTCCGAGTCCGCCGCTTCGCGAAGCGCGGCGATCGATCCGAAGCGGTTGGCTAACGACGCGGCGATGACTTCGCCGACGTTACGGATCCCGAGCGCGTTGATCACGCGGGCGAGCGGACGGGATTTCGAGGCCTCGATCGCGGCGATCAGGTTGTCGGCTTTCTTTTCTCCGAAGCCCGGGAGGGTCAGGAGCTGGTCCCGGGTCAGGGCGTACAGGTCGGCGTAATCCGCGACCATTCCGCTTTCGCAGATTTGTTCAACGATCCGGATCCCCAGCCCTTCGATATCCATCGCGGTCCTGGACGCGAAGTATTCGACGACGCGAATAAGCTGCGCCGGGCAGCGGCTGTTGATACAGAAAAGGCCGATTTCGCCGGGGAAGCTTTCGACCGGCTCGCCGCAGGAAGGACATTTCGCCGGCGGAACGTAGGGAAGCTGGCTCCCATCGCGGCGTTCAGGGATCGACGCGACGACATACGGGATCACGTCGCCGGCGCGCTTGATCAGGAGCTGGTCCCCGATTCGAATATCGCGGTCGCGAATGAAATCGAAGTTATGGAGCGAGGCCTGACGAATCGTGGCACCGCCGATTTCCGCAGGCTCCATCATGGCCGTTGGGGTCAGGATCCCGGTTCTCCCGACGGCGACGCTGATATAGAGGAGTCTTGTCATGGCTTCGCGCGCGGGGAATTTCAGCGCGATCGCACCGCGCGGATCTTTTCCGGCGAATCCGAGCGCGTCCGCGGTGACCAGGTCGTTGACCTTGATCACAATGCCATCGATTTCGTAGCGGATCGTTTCGCGAATCTGCGTCCAGTTCGGAATATCGTTGAGAACGCCGTCAAGCGTCGGAAAGTATCTGGCTTCGTCGAATGTCGGAAAGCCAAGCTTTCGCAGGTAGTCGGTCCGTTCGGTTTGCTGCATGGGTATGGGAACGTCGTGCGAATCGTCCAGGACCTGGTAAATCAGGATTTTCAACGGACGAGCGGCGGTCACCGCGGGGTTCAGCTGCCTGAGCGAGCCGGAAGCGGTATTCCGCGGGTTCAGGTACGGTTTTTCGCCGTTCCGGACGATTTCGTCGTTCAGCCGCTCGAAATCCTGATTTTCAATGTAGACTTCGCCGCGGACGACGATCGTTTCAGGGACGGGGACGGATTCGTTCGAAAGCGGGATCCGGAGGGGAACGGAGCGGATCGCGCGGATATTCGCCGTGATATCTTCGCCGACAAGCCCGTCCCCGCGCGTCGTCCCGCCCGTCAAGGCGCCGCTCCGATATGTCAGAACGACGGTCAGTCCGTCAATTTTGGGCTCCATGACGTAGCCAGCGCTGTCCGCGTCCGGGTCGATTTTTCGGATGCGCTCGGCCCAGGCGGCGACGTCCTGCGCCGAGAAGGCGTTGGCTAAGCTGAGGACGGGCTTCGGATGCGCGACCGCAGGGAACCGCCCGGAGGCGGGCGCGCCGACGCGCTGGGTCGGCGAATCGGCCCGGATCCAGTCCGGATGCGCTGCTTCGATCTGCCGCAGTTCATTCAGAAGGCGGTCGAATTCGGCGTCGGTGATGATCGGCTGTTCAAGTACGTGGTAGCGATAGTTATGCTGATTCAGCGTCTGAATCCGTTGGATATAATCCAGTATGGAGAGCATTCCAATTTCTCCCTCTCGCTTTTTATAAGGTATTATATAATGGATCGGTTGATTCAACCGACTTGATCATGGGGTTTAAGGAGGATTTCAGCAATGGCTCAGAAGAGCTTAGGATACGTAGAAATGGTATGGACTTGCCCGAATTGTCAGGCGAAGAATCGCGGGTCTGTACGCTATTGTTCGAGCTGCGGCGCGGCGCAGCCGAAAGACGTTCAATTCGAACGGCCTCTTTCGAGCGAACTTGTCGCCGATCCGGAAAAAATTTCGGAAGCTGCCTCCGGGCCGGATATTTACTGCGCCTATTGCGGAAATCGAAATCCATCGACCGCGAAGAGCTGTCAGAACTGCGGAGCGGATTTAGGGGAGGGCGAAGCTCGGGAATCGGGCGCCGTTTACGCCGGGCCGACGGGGCCGGTTGAAAAAGCGGTGACTTGCGGTGTTTGCGGAACGGAGAACCCGGTCAGCGCGCTCAAGTGCGCCGGCTGCGGATCGCCGTTGGATACAACCGTGAAAGCGGAGCCCGCGGCGCCGGCTCCGAAGCCGAAGAGAAAATCGACCGGTTGTATTATTGCGGCGGTTATCCTCGCGGCGCTGATCGGCGTGATCCTGTTCCTGTTTTTGAAAACGAATTCGTTGACGGCCCGAGTTACGGAAAAGAACTGGGAGACGTCGGTAAATATTCTGGAGCTTATCCAGAAGACCGGGACGGCTTGGTGCGACGAGGTTCCTTCCGACGGAAAAATCACGAACCGGTATCGAAGTCCTCGAGAAACGAGCAGCAGTTATATCGCCGGCGCGGAAGAAGAATGCGGCGAGCCGTATTTCGTCGATCAAGGAAACGGTTATTCGAAAGAGGTTCAGGACTGTACTTATACAGTTTATGATGATGAATGCGAATACACGTATAAGGCGTGGGACATCGTCGATACCCGAACCGCGTCGGGATCGGATAACCGTCCGTATTTCCCGGAGCTGAACCTGATCCCCGGACAGCGGGAAGGCGAGAATACAACGAGTTATCGGGTCGAATTTGCCGACGACGGAGGGAAGGAATACCTGTATTCGCCGGGGACGCTCGAAGAATATACAGCTTTTGAGCTGGACCAGCGGTACGCGCTGGAGGTTAACCTGGTCGGCGGCGTCGTCAAGTACGAGCTTCAATAACATTTTTTCAGGGGAACGGGCCTTTCGGGGCCGATCCCCCTGTTTTTTAACTGAATTCAGCGCGGTAACGTTCCTGATAACCCGCTTCGTTCGGTTCCACGATCCGTTCGACGTCCTCCGAAATGAATTCGTTCGGAATCGGTTCGTCCGTCTCGAACCTGACGCAGATTCCGCAGCTGCTGCTCAGCGATCGCGGCACGGGCATCAGCCGGGCGGGAAACGCGCACGCGTCGCAGCGCTTCTTGAACCGGATTGCGCCAAAATGCGAATAGAACGTCGCGAGATAGACGGTCAAGCGGTTCTCGCTTATTTCCTGAGCGTAATCGTAAACGTTCCGTTTTCTTCTTCAACGGCGGACCGGAAGCCCTGCCCTTCGGCGAAGCGGACGACGTTTTCCCGCGCTGTCGGGCTGTCGACGAGGATCTGGATCGCGCTTTCACCGCTCTGGATCGCTTCGCGCGTCTGAATGACCGGTTCGGGGCAGGACAGCCCTCTGACGTCAATCGTTTTCATTTCTGGTTTCCTCCCTTGGGATTTCAGTTAGTTTTTCGCTTTGCGGAACGTATTCAGCGACGCGATCAGCACGCAGACGGCAATTCCGATGACGACGGCGATTTTTCCGTTCGCGGTCGGGCCTTCTCCGCTCGAAGCCAGCCCGAAATTATGCGCAAACGCCGCGCCGGCAGTAAGGCCGAGAATCGTAATTGCGCTGTCAATATTGCCTTCGCCCGCGAGGACAAGCTGCCGCAGCGGGCAGCCGCCCAGCAGGACCGACGCGAACCCGACGAGGAACATGCCTGCCGCGTTCCAAAGGCCGTCTGTATGCGCGATCGGCTGACCGGCGAAAGCGAATGAAAAATAGGCCTCTCCGGTCAGCGCGGTCAGCGCAAGGTTGACGATCAGCGCGCTGCAGAGGATCGCGATAAAACCGGCGATGAGCCTGGTTTCGCGGAAGAGGATCAGGTCGCGGAACCCGCCGATCATGCACAGGCGCGACCGCTGCGCCAGGCTCCCGACGATCAACCCGGCCGCAAGGCTGACGGCGATAGCGGCATGCTTCGCCCCGGGGCCCCCGCCGGCTTCCGTGAAGAAAATAAACGCGGGCGCGGCGACGAGGAGCAAGAGAAGGACGGCTTGCAGGAATGGGAATACGGCGCCTTCGGGCGGCCGCTGTTTATACGTTCGTCCCAGCGTATAGCCTTTATTCAGGAAGAAGATCCCAACGGCAATCCCGCAGACAAACCCGATCAGGCCGACGATCGCGTTCAGATCCCCGCCCGCCAGTCGGACGATCATGCGGAACGGGCAGCCGAGGAACATCAGCCCGCCGATCATGACGAAGGCGCCAAGAACGAATCGGGTTACCGGCGAGCTCCCGCCGCGCGGCGCGAATTCTTTCCGGACGACCGAAAGGATCAGCGCGCTCAGGACGATTCCGATAATTTCTGGGCGGATATACTGAACTGGGGCGGCGCGGTGAAGCCCCAGTCCGCCGGCGATATCGCGAATGAAACAGGCGATACAGAAACCCATATTTTTGGGGTTCCCGAAATATACAAGCAAGGACGCGACGATGCCGATGATGATTCCGGCGAGGATAATAAACCGATTCTCTTTTTTCCTGATCATATCGATTTGACTCCGTTCATAAAATGAATCATTGCAGACTTTATCCTACCATTCCGATTTGAAAACTTCAAATAGGATTTATCGGCTGACAGCGTGGATTTATTTGCGCCTATTATAAGCAGCGACTATAATCAGGAATCATGCGTCGATAAGGGATCAATATGGGCAGAATTTACTTCGACAACGCGGCGACGAGTTTTCCGAAACCGGAGGCGGTCGCCGACGCGGTTTACCGCTATATTTCCGAACAGGGCTGCAATATTAATCGCGGCGGTTACCCGGGGGCGTACGACGTGGAGGAGACGGTTTACGAAACGCGGGAGTGGCTTTGCGATCTGTTCCATGGGGAGGACGCGCGCTCTGTCGTCTTTACCCGGAGCGTGACCGAGAGTCTCAACGTTCTCCTGAAGGGTTTTCTCCGCCCAGGGGATCACGTTCTGGTTTCCTCCATGGAACATAACGCCGTTATGCGCCCGCTGACGCAGCTGCGCCGAGAGAGCGTCGCCTTTTCGCGAGTACCGGCGAATCCGGACGGATCGCTCAATCTGGATGAGATGGCGGCGCTCCTGACTGAGCGGACGAGGGCGGTGGTGATGACGCATGCGAGCAACGTTTGCGGAACGGTACTGCCGGTTGCGCGGGTTGGGGCCTTCTGCGCCGATCATGGGCTGACGTTTATCGTCGATTCAGCGCAGAGCGCCGGCGTTCTTCCGATCGACATGCGGGAAATGCGAATCGATGCGCTGGCGTTTACCGGGCATAAAGGATTGCTCGGTCCGCAGGGCGTCGGCGGTTTCCTGCTGCGTTCCGGGCTGGAGACGGCGATTGAGCCGCTGATCTCCGGCGGAACCGGAAGCGTCAGTTATTCCGAAAGCGTTCCGGAGTTCATGCCGGATCGGTTCGAGGCGGGAACGCTGAACCTGCCCGGCATTATGGGGCTTCACGCTGCGCTTGGTTGGATTCGCGAACGCGGAATCGACGCGATTTATGCGCATGAAATGGCGCTGACCGAGGCTTTTCTGGCTGGGCTGCGGCCGCTCGCCGACGACGGAAGGCTCCGGGTCGTTGGGCGGCCCGACCTTTCCGGGAGGACGGGCGTCGTCTCGGTTCAGCTTCTCCATACGGATCAGGCGGAAGCCGCCGATCGTCTGGCGGAGGCGTACGGCGTTATGACGCGCGTGGGGCTGCACTGTGCGCCCGGCGCGCACAAGGCGTTGGGGACGTTTCCAGACGGAACGATCCGCTTCTCGTTTGGCTGGCGGAATACGCTCGACGAGGTGCGTTTCGCCGTCAAGGCGCTGGAAGAACTCAGCCATGGAGTTTAAGCATTTAGCCGCGTTCACTGCGGTCGTTCGCTATCAGAGCTTTACCAAGGCCGCCAGAGCGTTATTCCTGACGCAGCCGAGCGTCAGCGCGCAGGTCAGCCAGCTCGAAGAGGAGCTGCAGACGAAGCTCCTGGAACGGACGACAAAATCGATTCGGCTGACCGCCGCGGGTGAAGAGCTGTTCGAATATGCTTCCGGAATTTTAGCGGTTCGAGAAAAAATTTACCGGCGTTGTTCGAGCGGCCGTCGCGTGCCGGTCTGTATCGGCGCTTCGACGATTCCGTCGGCTTACCTGCTTCCCGATCTTCTGACGGCGTATCGCCGGCGGGTACCGGATTTCAGCTTCGAGCTGCATCAATCCGGAAGCCAGAAGGTTATCGACGGTGTTATCGAAAGCCGGTATGATGTCGGGTTTGTCAGTCTGGCTTATCAGGATAGCGCCTTCGCCTGCGTCAGGCTCTGGTCCGATCGGCTCGTTTTTATTACGCCGCCGGTTGAAAAGTATCAGGAGCTTCTGCTGAGCCGGTTGGATCCAGTTTTGGAGCTGCTTCGCGAACCGCTTATTTTCCGGGAACAGGGGAGCGGCAGTCTTCAGAGCGCCGAGCGTTTCCTGGCGCAGGCCGGCTTGACGGAAAACGAGCTGAATATCGTTGCGCGCGTCGATGATACCGAAGCGATTAAGCGCATGGTTGCCTGCGGTCTGGGAATCGCGATGATTTCGGATCTGGCGGTTCGGAAGGAGATCGAGGAAGGCCGGCTTCTCGCGTTTGGCGGGGACGATCCGACGGTTCAGCGCGATATTTTCATGATCCACCGGCGGGATTATGGGCTGAGGGCGGGGCTGCGTGCGTTTTTGGAATATCTGGAGGCGAAAGCCTGCGAGCAGGGTAGTTGATGAATTTCTTGCGGGGGCTGTATGACTGACTGGGTTCGGAAGTTGAAATTGTTGAAGGATCGGAAACGGATCGCCGCTTTAGGCCTCTGGGGACTCGTCGTAGTTTATCTTTTCGCTTTCTTTCCAACGACGGCTTTTTTTGAGCTGAGTCCCGGACCTGATCTGACCGAGCTGCTTCCGCTGGAGAGCGGAAGCGTCTATGAACAGCAGCTGGCGCTGACCGGAGAAGCATGGCTCAGGAGGATCGAAATCCGTTTTGGCGCGATAGCCCCTGACGCTTCTGGAATGGTTGACGTTGCGTTTTACGCGAACGGGACGAAGCTTCAGGACTGGTCGGTACCGGTTTCGAAGATCAGCGATTCGGGATATACGTCATTCTCGTTCGGGCGAACCGTTCCGATTCGACCAGAGGACGCCCCCGGTTTTACGATTCAGCCGCGGTTCGATCGGGAGTCCAGCGCGGCGCTTTGGACGTCGGGCGGCGGCGACCGTTTTTTTTCCAATGGAAATCGGATCGCGGGAAAAACGGCCGCCTATCGGCTTGGAGGTTTGGACGCGGCGAATCGGAAGAAGACGCTGCCCCTGTTCGCGGTTCCGTTCTTAATCCTATTGGGAGTTGCCGTGCTGACCTTTGATCCGACCCGGGTAAAGGGGTATCAGCTGATTCTGGTATTTGTCGTTCTGATAACCGCGCTGCGGCTTATTTCGACCGAGGTTTTTCAGAAGATCGATTCGGCGCCGACGATGAATTGGGACGCGCTGCGTGAGCGGGGCGCGGCGCGCGTCATGGAAACGATCGATCCGATTACGATCTGGGAGGGCCATGTCGACGCTAACAAGATGGGGTTTACGTCGCTTGAGTTCTTTATCACGAGCGGGCAGTCCGAACTGCTTGAGGTTCAATTGATCGGGGAAAAGGATCATGCCGTTTATTACGATCAGGTCATTACCGGCGAAGACTTTTTCGAAACTCCATATCCGGGGAGGGCGAGCGTTTCGCTGAACGCCGCGGACGCGATTGGATTGGAAGGCGGTTATTTCCCGGATATTCAGTACATTCTTTATATTACGAACGCGGATACGGAAAGACCGTTGGAAATCGAGGTCCTTCAGGATGGGAACGGAACTCGCACGCCGCATATCTTTCTTCATCGGGATTCCTACAATGGGTATCGCTTTGCCGTCGCCGTGATTCTCTTCGTTTTTGGGGCGTTTGCCGCCGCCGTCTTTTTTAACCGGGGCGCGGCGTTTACCCCGGAACGGTTCTTCCTGTTTGCGGCGGTCCCGCTGGTCTTTTCGTATTTTCTGATCCTGCCGACGTTCTGCGTTGACGACGCCTATTTTCATTATTCATCGGGGTATCATTGGGCGAACCTGTTAATTGGCGATGGGGATCATGCGTGGCTCGTGCGCGATACCGACGCGCATTATTATGGCAACAACGCGGAGGGCCTGCTGCTTTATCCGTCAGGACAGATCTACATGATAGAAATTAAGAACGCGGCGAAATTCGGTTTTGGCGGTGAAATGAGAAATTATCGCTATGTGACCGATAGCCTTTCGAGTTATTCCCCGCTCAGCTATTTCCCGCAGGTCCCTGGATATGCGCTGGGACGGCTCCTGAACCTGAACGGATTTTTTACGGCGCGCATGGCGAGGCTGATGATGATTCTGACGTATCTGTTTGCGTGCTATCATGCGATCCGGATCGTGCCGATCGGAAAGAGCGTATTCGCGTTGACGGCGCTGCTTCCGCGCGCGTTATACGCATGCAGCTCGATTTCGTACGATGGCGTCGTTCTGGTTGTCGGGTTCTGCTGGGTTGCGAACGTCCTGCGGCTGGCTTACGATAGCGGTTCAAAAAAGGCGTGGGCTGAGACGATCGTCTGGACGGCGTTGGCTGGCGCGGTTAAAGGCGGAAGCGCGCTGCTCCTGCTGCCGATCGTTTTGGCGATTCCAAATCGGAAAGCGAAGCGAACGCTTTGGATCATGGCGTCGATCGTCGCGGTCGGCCTTTTATCCTTCTTTGTTTTCAATCCGGCGATCCTGAGCGGGAGCCATTTTCAGTTAGGAATGGGCGATGACGGGAAGCTGACGGCTTCTTTCGCGTTTACCGATCCGATCCGCTTCCTGAACATGGCCTGGAATACGTATCGCGCGACCGGGATCCTGAGTTTTATCGAGGCGGCCGGATCGAAGCTCTGCTGGACGGAGAAAACGATTCCGGATCTTATGATCCTGGCGCTTTTCCTGATCATTGGGACGCAGTCTTTATTGGAGCGCGACGCGGTTCGGATACGCTGGATCCTTCGAGCTGCGTCCGGGGCTGTCGTCGGTTTATCACTGATATTGACGCCGATTATGGTTCTGAAAGAAACGCCGGTTGGGGCTCCGGTGATCCGCGGACTGCTGGGACGGTATTACTTTACGCTGCTGCCGCTGATTTTTGTCCTGTTCAAGCGCAGATCGAATGATCTGGATGTCGCGTCGATCGATTTGGGACGCGTCCGTGCGATCCGGCAGCTCTGTTATCGGAGCTTCCTGATCGTATCGATCGCGTGTTTTTTCGTGATGTTCCGGCTGTATATAACCCGGTGAAATGTCCGGGAAAAAGGTGATTTTTGACGGATTGCCGTGTCGGACAAGTATAGTAAAATCAGGATGGGAAACGCTCTATATCTGAAAAGGAGCAGAAAATGGCAACGCTACTCGTAAAAAATATTGACACTTTGTACACAAACGACACCGATTTGGGCGATATGAAGGGCGGCGCGATTTTCGTCCGCGATAACGTCATCGAACAAATCGGGCTAACGTCTGAGCTGCCAGCGACCGCGGACCGCGTTATCGACGCGCGGGGAAAATTTATTTTACCGGGGTTCGTTAATACCCATCATCACTTTTTCCAGACGCTGACGCGGGCGGTCCCGGGCGCGCAGGACGAAGAGCTTTTCGATTGGCTGGTTCGGCTTTACCCGATTTTCAGCGAACTCGATTCGGAAGCGACCTACGTTTCGTCGACGATCGCGATGGCGGAGCTGATTCTTTCCGGCTGTACGACGTCCAGCGATCATCAGTATCTTTGGCCCGGCGATTCAAAACTCGACGACCAGATTCGCGCTGCGTCCGAAATTGGGATGCGGTTCCATGCCGTTCGCGGGTCGATGACGCTGGGGCGAAGCCAGGGGGGCTTACCGCCGGATCACGTGATCCAGAGCGAAGATGAAATTCTGGCCGACAGTCAGCGGCTGATCGAAACGTATCATGATCCGTCGCGCTACTCGATGTGCCGGCTGGTTCTCGCTCCATGCGCGCCGTTCAACGTCACGGAGCGGATCCTCGTCGAATCGGCGCGGATGGCGCGGTCGTATGACGGCGTCCGGCTGCATTCGCACGTCGCGGAAACGAAAGACGAGGAAACGTGGTGCGCCCGAACGCATCATATGCGCCCGGCGCGCTATATGGAGAAACTGGGCTGGGTTGGTGAAGACGTCTGGTGGGCGCATTGTATCTTCCTCCAGCCAGACGAGATCCAGCTGATGGCGGATACCGGTACCGGCGTGGCGCATTGTCCGTCGTCAAACATGCGCTTAGGCTCGGGCGTCGCGCCGATTCGCGAGATGCTGGACGCGGGCGTGCGCGTGTCGCTGGCGGTCGACGGTTCGGCTTCGAACGATTGCAGTCACATGATCAACGAAGGGCGGCAGGCGCTTCTTCTACAGCGGGTTGCGAAAGGGGCGAACGCGCTCAAGATTCGCGAGGTTTTCAGGATGGAGACGACGGGCGGAGCTTCGGTCCTGGGCCGCGACGATATCGGCGTGCTGCGTCCCGGGATGGCGGCGGACTTTATCGGCGTGCCGCTGAATACGATCGGCCTGGCCGGCGGCGCTGTGCATGACCCATTGGCGTCGCTGTTCCTTTGTTCCGTTCCAAAGGTCGATCTGTCGGTCATCAATGGGAAGATCGTTGTCGAGGGCGGAGAGCTGCGGACGATCGATCTGGAACGCTTTATCGCGCGGCATAACGAAATCGCGCGCCGTAATGTCTCAAAGTACCCTGTTCCGGAGCGGTTCAAGCTGGTGTAAGCAGATGAATCCAGGAGACGGCGTCACGATGGGGCGCCGTCTTTTTTCATGGTTTTCCGTTGATTCGATCGCGTCCATGCGCGAGAAGCTTCCATCTCTGAAGAAAAGGAAATGCTGGTGATCATATTATGATAAATGCAGTTTTATATATCCACGGGAAAGATGGGAATGCAGCGGAAGCGGATCATTATAAAGAATTGTTTCCATTCTGTGATGTATTTGGACTGGACTATAAAAACGATACCCCATGGGCGGCGGGAGATGAAATAAGGGAAGCGGCCAGGTCGTTGAGCGTCAAATATGAAAATGTGATTTTGGTTGCAAACAGTATCGGCGCATTCCTCTCGATGCATGCAGATATCGAGAAAGAGATAGCGCACGCTTATTTTATTTCTCCGATCGTTGATATGGAGAGCCTGATCATAGATATGATGCGCCGGGTGAAGGTTACTGAGTCGGAATTAAGGGAAAAGGGCGTCATAAAAAATGACTTTGGTGAAGAACTGTCATGGGAATATCTTTGCTATATTCGGAATAATCCGATCCTTTGGAATGTTCCGACCGATATTCTGTATGGCAGCGAGGATGTTATGACATCTATTGATATCGTAACGACTTTTGCAGAAAAACATAACGGAAGGCTCACTGTTATGGATGGCGGCGGGCATTGGTTTCATACAGAGGCGCAAATGCGGTTTCTGGACGCCTGGATCAGAAAAACAATCGGATGTCGCGAGGATTACCGCTAAGTTAAGTGAAATACGGCGTCCCGCTGGTTTCGCCCTGGAACCGTCGGCCGTTTCAGGGCGAAACCAGCGGGACGCCGAAAATCTATCGCGCAGCGATCGCCTGATTGACGACCTCGTTGTGGGTGGATGAGTGATCTGGAAAGCTTCATCGCGCGCCGGAATGTCCAAAGTACCCTGTTCCAGAGCGGTTCAAGCTGGTGTAAGCGGATGAATCCAGGAGATGGCGTCACGATGAGGCGCCGTCTTTTTCATGGGATTCCGTTGCTTCGATCGCGTCGTCATATTTTTTCAGGAAATCAGCCGCGTATTCGCGGTTCAGGATATCGTGGATTTTCTGATTGTAATAGTTGCGCAGGCAGTTATAACAGGACGGCGAGCAGGTGCATTCCGTCGTGATTTTTATCGCCTTTTTGATGACCCGGCGGAAGACCGCGCCGTCACTCGTCGCGATCCTTCGGACGTGCCCGGCGCCGCCCGCTACGGCGTCGTACAATACAATCGCGTAGATCAGATTTTTCCCTGAGTGGATTTTTTGCAGGCACGCTTTAATATCGTTCCGCTCGATATCCAGGGTTGCCGATAACGCCTCAAGCAGCGCGTACATCGCAGATACCATGACGCTATAGTCTCCCGCTTGCGGATGGTCGAAGATTATTCGAACGACGTCTGTCCTGAATACATGGATGAGCTTATTTTTAAAGAGTTTATTCTCACATTTTGTGTCCCAGGGCGTTGAATGTTTTTTCTCAAGCGTTTTCTTGTGCGAATTTGAATTTTCCTTCTTTTTCTGTTCGCTCAGACTTTCCGCGTAGCCGCAATGCGAACAGACATAAAAATCATCCGTGCAGACAACCATCAAAGAATCATTGACGGAGGTTTCCAGCTGAACCTGATTCCCATTTTTCAAAATAAATTTGAATTGTTCAATAACCTGGCGCTGCGTGTCGCCAATGTAGCAGTCTTCGCTGCGATAGGCTTTTTCCGGTTTACGCATCGGGACGTCGGTTGGATTTGCGCTGGCGATGAAGCCCTTCCGCGGCTCAATCGCCTGCTGCCACTGCCCGCGGCTGATCGGTTCATGACATGCGATGCAGAAGAGTTCTTCGTTCTCATTCGGTTGAATCGTTCGATAGTTCCAAGTCATACAGGCTGAATTTTTGCATTGCGCGATATAGGCGATTTCCCAATCCTGCCCCGTTTTCAGCGGCAATTTCCGGATGTATCGGCTCGTATACAGCTTCCCGTCGGCGACAACCTGCGAATCCGGCGCGTATTCCGAAACTGCCAGCTGCAAATCGCGAACCATCTGCAGCTTTTTATCAGACTGGGCGTTGGCGTTTTGGTGAAGTTCAACCGTATCGACCGGGAACCCATATTTGGGAAGGACGTTATTCCGGACTAAGAATTCAATCAGTTCATTCCTGCCCCGTTGATCTTCTTTTCCCCGGCGGAACGATTTCAGTTTGTTTTCAATCGCCGCGGCTTTTTGGACGTTTCCTTCTCTGAAAAAGCGGTCAACCTCCGCTTCGTAAAACTCGATCGTTTTTCGATAATCCTCAACCGCGATTTTCAGTACGCCGTCCGCGCCGATCAGTCTCTCCGTCCAGGCGTAATCCGCGAGGCCCATTGGAGCGTGCATGTTCTCTGGTATGGACCGCAGTAAAACGCGCTTTAAATCTGCCGGCTTTCCCGCGAGATATTCGCGGAACTTTTCCCAGCCGTCGCCGTTGAGAAATACGTCTGCGTCATTCAGGTTATATACGTCCGGGTTCTTCGCGAAAAAGGCGCTGAGTGCGACCGCGAAGATATGGCGCAGGATAATTTTTTCGTTCCGGACGGCGAAAAGTGGGACGCCGATTTTCCCTGTGATCATGTTCGTCGGCTGGCTATAAAACGTGTAATCATGCGAGCTAAGTTTCGCGTAGGTTAGCGAGAATGACGCCGTGTTGAGCCCCCGACCGGCGCGGCCGGCGCGCTGAACGTAATTCGCCGGGGACGGCGGCATATTCCGCAGGAAGACCGTTTCCAGATCGCCGACGTCGACGCCCATTTCGAACGTCGTCGAACAGCTCAGCGCGTTGATCTTTTTATTGATGAACATCTCCTGATACTTTTGCTGCTGTTCGCGGCCCAGCTGCGCCGTATGCTCCTTGATATGCAGCGGCTTCATTTCTTCCGACTGATAGAGTTTTGCATAGTGATCTTCTGCGAGAATCGCTTCGCGTGAAATCGGCTGCAGCCGCCCGCCGCAGCGTACGTTCTGACAAAAGTTTTTGCAATTATGCATGGTAACTTTTCCGCATGTGTCGCAGCGGAAGAGCGGGGTCGCTTCGGTTCCGGCCTGAATCGTGAATCGATTGGTATGGATATAAAATTCCTGATTATCCGCCGAGGACAGTCCCTCCGTGCCGCAGAGTACCCCATTCCAATAATCCTTTAAAAGCTCGTTCGCAGCGGCTTCATTCTTGTCAAGCGCTTTCATGACCCGCTTCAGCCGGCTGTTGGAAATGAGCGAGCCGTTGTCTCGAATCGCGCAGGCCCATCCGCGCAGGTGCGTTTTCTTTGTATCCTGATCGCGGTCTTTCAATATTTTGAAGCGTTTCGGGCGCGTCGAGTAAAAAATATAATCGCGATCGGAATCTGTCAATTCGCAGTCTCCTTCCAGCGCGCCATGATAAACGATATCCATGACGAGAAGGTCGAATAACGCCTGCGTATCTTCAGCTTTTTGGCCAAGCTCCCTCGCAGCGTTTTGGATCATATCCTGACTGTTGCCTTTGTAATTGAACTTTATGAGTCCCAGGCTGACGAGACTGGTCGACCGGCGGGCGTTGACCATCTCGTTCAATACCGCGATCCAGGCGTGTTTCCGACTGATTGCAGTGAGGTTGCTCGAACCGTCGTCTCCGGGATCCGCGAACGTCCGGCATGAATCAAAATATGCAGTCAATTCTTCTACGAAGGCTTGAATTTCCCAGGGATGATTCGCCATGTTCCGGCGATTTTTCTCGACGACATGCCAGATTCCTCGGCGACGCAGGAATTCTCCGTAGGACGCCTGCATGTAGGAAGCGAAAAAAGCAGCTTCTCCGCGGCTGTCTGAAAAGGTCAGGAATTGTTTTGCACGCTGAATTCTTTCGACCGGCTGGGTTCGGTTGGCGGCTCCGAATAAGCCGCTCTTCGCGGGGCGGGCTTCGTCGATTTCGCTTTTCAGCCTTTTTTCGCTTTCAGGAAGCTCTTCGAAAAGCGACGTTCCCAGGACAGACGTCGCCGCCTCCTGCCCCAGGTAGAACAATTTGAGGGAGCCCTGCTTACAGACTGGGCATTTGGGGGAATGATTCGTTCCGGACGAAGGCTTCGCTTTTCGGACCTGAATATATTGATTCTTTCCGCAGTCGCACGGTTTTCTCCCGCGCAGGCTTTCATCGCAGATCGATCCGCAGGCCGCGCAGATCAGATAATCTTCTATTTCGATACTGTCGCTTTGAGATTTGCCGTCGGCTTCGTCTTCTTCGTCGTACTCGTCCAGGTCCGAATCTTTCGGATCGCGAATGAGATAAAAGCTGATATCCTGATCAAACATGCCTGACCCAAATTCAATCTTATCCTGGAAACTTTTCCCGACGATCGCGACGCGTCCGCAATCATCGCAAACCGCACATTCGAAAACTTTCCTGTCTTCTCCTTGCAGCTTGATCGTACTTTTCCGCGTCAACATCAGCTTTTTTGATGAATCCAAGGTAATGTACATGCCTTCCGGCGCTTTGGCGAACAGATGATACCTGGCTTTGATCAGAGGCGTCATGTTTTTGACAGCCTGCGCTGCGATATGGATAATATGAATAACGTCTTGATCGGTTATTTCGTGATCTTTTTGAAGCGCCTTCGTGATCTCCGGAATCGTCATCGGCTCCGTCAGGATTTTTCGCAACTCCCGATAAAGCGTCGCCCGCGTGCAGAGATCATACAAATATTCTGCGTCCGCCTGCCCTTCCGGAATCGCTAACCCGTAATCTGCGACAATGTTGTTCAGCGGCTTATTCGGATCGGACAGATCCGCGAAAAGCTTCGCCGGGATATCGAGCGGAGCGTCGGAGAAATCCGGCGGAATTCGTTCGGAGCGAATAATATCGGAGGACCGAAACTTTGCGCCGCAAAGCGTTTCTGCAAACTTGACGATCTCCGGGTTTACGTCTTTCTTTCCGAGGGTCGCGCTCGTCAGGATATGCAAAACGTTGTCCGGATCGCTGATCCGGGCCTTGAGACGTTTCAGGAGCATCGCAGTTTCCATTCCGGTTGCGCCGCGGTAGATATGCGCCTCGTCCAGAACGAGGAATCGCAGCTTTGCGCCAGAAAAGACCAGATCGTCTTTTGGCCGCAGCATCATATATTCAAGCATTGCGTAATTCGTGATCAGGATATGCGGCGGGGTCGCGCGCATCTGATCGCGCGAGATGACTTCGTTTTTCAACGGCGTCATCGGCTTTCCAGTTGCGTCTTTAAATATTTTTCCGTACCCGATTCGCCCTTGCTCTTCTTTTTCTTTCGTGCTGCTGTTGTAGACGCCGAACGTAATTTTCGGATAGTATCTGAATAGTTTGCGAAGCCTTTTCATCTGATCATTCGCCAGCGCGTTCATCGGATAGATCAGGATCGCGCGGACGCCCGAATCAAGTTCCCCATCTTCGATCTCATGCAGCAGGTGATGGATAATCGGAATCAGGAAGCACTCCGTTTTCCCGGAGCCGGTCCCGGTCGTGACGATCAGGTTCTTTCCTTGATTGGCTTTTCGAATCGCCTGCTCCTGGTGCAGATATAAGCCGCGGTTAAGCTGGATTTCCTTTTCGCCGTCCGGAAGATCGCCTTCTAATTCGTTGAATAAATCGGATATGACGCCTTCTTTGATCAGCGCGGCGAGGCTGGCGCCCTTTTTAAAGGAATCGCTGATCTCCAGGAAAGGACCTTTTGTGACTGCGCCTTCTTTCTGGAGTGCCTTTCGGAATTGTTCCGAATAATCCGGGTCGGCGATATTAAAGGATGTCGTAATATAACTGATAAATTCGTCTTTAATATTTTGTGAGGCTTGGATCGGGTCAAACATCAGCTATGGCCTTTCAGTCGTGTAAAAAAATAAATCAACAGAATCGTAGCGATTTTTATTTTTTTGATTTGGCTCTCGATCTGTCAGACTATACTCGGTTTTCGTCATCTCATCAAATATTTTCCGATAGTAAAAGCCGTCTCCATGCGAATTGGTAATACTCATCGTCCTTTCCCCGATATAGATCACAAGGACCGGGTTAACCTGATAGCGCGTAATCCCGCGTTCATCGGTAAACGCTTCGGATGAGAAATTCTTCCGATTATTTCCATCTTTATAGCGAAAGAGGATTCCGCTGTATACAGGGCAGTTGCCTTCGGACGTGGGCTGAATTCCCTCGAATTTAATCTGATCGATATAACATGGATGGACCTCGATCGTTTTTTCACCGTTGGTAATGGACGGAATCCGGATCCGGCGGTTCTGGAAACGCAGCAGATTCTTATCGCCAATAATGCATTCGCCCTGCGCGAGTTCAATTTCGGTTTGACTGAAAAGGCTCTTCGATCGGATCGCGATTTTATACTGATATTCGCCTCCCGGTACGTTCTCCGGAAGCAGGAGGCTGTCCGTGGATTCGTCTAAATCGAACGTCATTGGCGCGTTCGATCCGAGTTTCAGTGTCAATATAAACTTTTGATTCGGACTTCCGATAAAAGCGCCGCCCAGATCCCAGAATAAGACCCCGTTCTCTTCCCAAAGCTTCGGCCTGCGAAGGAACCCTTCTTTGAAGAAGACGGAGCCAAGCGGGTATGTCGCTGCAGTTTGATTTCTTTCGATCTTTAAATCGAGATGGACCCTGGCGTTCGGCAGTGTTATCGAATGGAGCTTGTTCCCGATCAGCATCGAGCCATTTTTATCAAACTGGGTTGGCTCTCCGTCAATCAGCAATGACGCTGAAGCGCCCTTTGGAGCCGTAATCTGTAATCGACTGTCCTGCGCAATATCCCGATAATACCAGGCGGAAGCCGGCGGGTTCAGCCATTTACCGGTGGACTCGGAAAGCGTGATTTTGGGAATCGCGATCTGAACGTCGCCGTTCCGATATGGGAACGATATGAATTCGTCACCCGCGGAAAAATCGATCGATTCCGACAGCTCATCCAACTGAATTTCCACTTTCGCGTCTCGATAATCTTCGCTGGAATAGTAAAACTCGCGCGAAAATTTGCAGCTTGCCTGGTCGATCAGGAGATAATCCCGCTTGAAAAGGAGCTTTTCTTCGCCGAGGTCCAGGATGCGAATTCTGCAGACGTCTTTTCCGTTATCCAGCGGCAAGGCGTAGAGCGTTTTTTCCTCGTTGCAGTCCAACGCTGATAAATCGATTCGTTCCTCATCTTTCCGGATAACGTATCGGGTTGAAACCTCGGGCCGGCTTAGAACAAGATGGCAGGCGCTTTTTCGATCCGCGAATTCGAATTCTTCCTCGTCCTCGATATAAGTCGGAAGCGATTCCGATTCTTGAGGCGAAAGAATCCGGAACTCAGTTTCGGTTTCGCCGCGGTCGTAATAAGCGATTTTTGAATCGATCCTGACGATAAATCCGGGCTCTAACTCAACGAAATACCCGTTCGCCGCTGGGACTTTCAGCGGCTGGATCGGCGATTGCTCTCCGCGTTCGACCTGAACCCGTTTGTCAGACGGGAGGATCAGCGTGTAATCTCCCGGCGGAAGGATCGAACCGGTCAGTTCGTTTTTCCCGGAAAACAGGAACCGGGTCCGATAGAGTCTTTCCTCAGAATCGTAAATCGCTTCCTCCTCGCTGGCCAGCCGCAGGCGAAGCTGACCTGGAAATTCATTCTTTATCAGCGAATGAAGATCGATCGTTTTACTTTTCAGCGTCTTGCCCAGTTCGTTCCCGTACCATGCCATTGAGCAAGTTGAAATAAGCCTGTCCGCGCTGTAAACTTCGAGCGTCAGGTTTGGCTCGATCGTTCGCTGAAGACGGATTTCAGGCAATCCAATTTGAAGTTCGTCTTCATTTTTCAAATAAAATCTGGCTCGGATTTTTGAATAGTCCCAGACGATTTCCCGCCGCTCGCTCGCTCGATCTTTTTCGGATTTTCTTGAATCGGATATTTCCGTGAGTTTTCTCTCGAACCAATCTTCGCAGAGCTTTTCCTCATAATGTTTTATTTCTTCAATGTTATTGTTGATGAGCGAGTCGATTTTCTGGAGCATTCGCACAACGAGGCTGCGGGTAAATTTCGGCCGAAGTAAAATCAGTTTCCGGATCCCTTCTCGGAACGAATAACTTCGGGAACTGATCGAGATGTTGAGATTTTCCGATTGAACGCCCTGTTCGTCGCTGAATCGCTGGCTCAGAACCTGGAGCATGTCCCCGATCAGCGGTTCGTCCGGATCGATCGTCCACCCCAGGTTTTCTTTATAGAAGTCAAAAAGAAAATCAAAAAAGGCCATCCAGGATTCACGGGGCGAGAAAGCGTGCATCGTAACGGTACTGCGGAAGGACCGTTTTCTTTCGTTTTCGATAAAAAACCTGTGATTTCGATCGAGCGTGCCTTCCAAGGCGCCTTTCAGGATTTCTTCAACAATTTTATCTTTATCAAGGTACCCGAATTGCTTAGCCGCATATTCCCAGAATTTTGGCTGGACATCCGGATCCCAGTTTTTTGTGTAGTGAGTTAAGGCGAGCGTAAGAATTGCCTGATCCCTGCGTAAGAGCCGTTTGATTGAACCCGATAATCTTTTCTTGAGAATCTTTTCGGCTTCCTGAAGGATGGTTTGGGTTTCTTCTTCTGTCAGGATCGCGCTTCCGATCAGAGGATTTTCCGCGAACGCGCGGGCGATAAAATCTCCCTCGCTCGTCCGAATTTCCATATCCGATTCCATTCCATCGTCCTGGGGGACAGGCCGCTGCTGCGTCCGTACAAAGCCTAATTTTTCAATATATTTTTCTAAGCTGATCCCTTTTCCGTATACAAAAGAATTCAGATTTCGATAAGTGGAAGAATCCGCCGGGAGATAAACGACGTTATCCTGAACGATATATTTTTGCAGCTCCGCGATATGTTGTGCTGTTGTTTCCTGCGATAGATTGAATAGAGAGTGCGTTCGATACGTTTTCCCGCCGGGATAGAGCGCTATTCTATCTGCTTCCGGATTGATCGTCCGGATATATTCGCGATACTTCGAAATCGCATGTGTGACTTTCCCTTTTAATCTATTGTCGTGTGCGTTGAAATGATCTGACTGTTTGTACGCGTCGATGATCTGATCCAGTTCAGCAATGGATTCGCATTGGTAGAAATCGTAAGTCGGGACAGGAAAACTAAATTCCGCGGGTAAATTTCTTAGAATCGTCGCGGTCCATCTTGCGCTAACCTCGGAACAGTTCTGTTGCTCATGGAGCCAGGCAGTAAAGCGTTCTTTAAGGTCTGTCGAGGCGGCTGGTTCATAGTGAGGAGCCTGTTGAGTGAATGAGGCAGCTGGATGATTCGTTTCAGTTGTCTTCGCGATCGGATTTTCTTCTTCTCCATCATTTCTGGCTTTGATTTCTGCTGGGGTTGAAGCGAGTTTGCTGACGGAGGGTAGCGCGTCTTTCAGCGGGTTCATGGCATTGGGACCAGGCGGAGGCAGCTCCTGCGCGGAAGCTTCGGGCTCGATCGCCGGAACGGTCGGAGTTATTTCTTTCGCAGGAGGGATTTCTACGGGTTGAGAGACGGGGTCTGACGCCTCGATCGGTTCCGCTGGTTGGATCGATTCGCCCGGCTGCAACGTGACTGGCTCTGGCTCGTTTGCGGATGAGGCTTTGGTCGGTTGATTTTCTATGTCTGACCCTGTTTCATTTGAGCATTGAATATACTTCAATTCAGATTGTGATTCAATTTGTACGCCGGAAACCCTCGGCAGGCTGCTCTTTTTTTTACGGCGGGGCTTCGTTTTAGCGCGATTTGCGCCAGAAAGCGTCTTCCAAAGGTTTCTCAGGCGATGAAGAA
Source organism: Anaerolineaceae bacterium oral taxon 439 (assembly GCA_001717545.1). Classification (NCBI taxonomy): domain Bacteria; kingdom Bacillati; phylum Chloroflexota; class Anaerolineae; order Anaerolineales; family Anaerolineaceae; species Anaerolineaceae bacterium oral taxon 439. The sequence continues at coordinate 1,605,771 of CP017039.1, forward strand.
GATTCCCGGAATTCTTGCTTTTTGTGGATTTATTTTTTTGCTTTAACTTGCGAAATAGCAACTTGAAAAATCTCATCTATGATCCGTTCCTTTGATCAGAGGTTTTTTTATGGTGAGAAGTGATACGCTTATTATTATATAATGTATTTAGAACCTTTTGCAAGTTTCTTTCTTTCAGTCCACAAAGCCAACGCGGATCGGGTCGCCTGCGATTTAATAAATCGCCCTGAAACGGCAGACCGTTCCAGGGCGAAACCAGCGGGAGGCCGAAAATCTATCGCGCAGCGATCGCCTGATCGACGACCTCGTTCATATAATCCCAGTTCGCGTCCATGTCGCGCACATATTGGAACTGCGTTCGGCAGCGGTCCAGATTCTGGTCCGGGTACTGAATATGAAAATACTTGTCGCCGACGAGATAATCCGCCAGGAACCGCACGCCGCATTCCAGCGTCATCATCTTCGCCCCGATCGGGAGCAGCCGCAGCTCAGTTTCGGTCAATTTCTCGCGCGTCTCGGAGATGAACGCTTTCGTATAGGCTTCGTAGTAGTCGCGATGAAGATAGATTTTCGATAAATTCTTTTCGTTTTCCGCCGCGCGGACCGCGCCGAAACGGATCGAATCGCCGAAGTCGTTCGCCGACAGGCCCGGCATGACGGTATCCAAATCGATAACGCAGACACCGCGTTTCGTCGTCTTATCGAATAATACGTTATTCAGCTTCGTATCGTTATGCGTCACGCGCAGCGGAATTTTCCCCTCGTCGAGTAAGTCTAAGAGCGTCGACGCGAACGGCCGGACCGACATGGCATATTCGATTTCCGGGCGGACGGATTCCAGCCGTCCCTGATAATTCGTTTCGATCGCGCGGTCGAGCGCTTCATAACGTTTGACCGTATGATGAAACCCCGGGATCGTCTCGGTCAGTTCCGCGGCGGGAAAATCGGACAGCAGGTTCTGAAACTGCCCGAAGGCAACGGCGGATTCAGCGAAATGAGCCGGGTTGTCTGGCTGATTAAAGCAGATACTGTCCTTGACGAAGACATATAGGCGCCAGACCTCTTCGTCTTCCGTCACGAGATAATCGCGTCCGGCCTTCGTCCCGATCAGCGTCAAAACCTCGCGCGGATCCTTCGCCTTCTTTGCCAGATGCCGCGTGACGCTGATAATATTCTGCATCAGGCTTTTATAGTCGCGAAAGGCGAACGTATTAATTTTTTGCAGGATGTACCAGGCGCCATCGTCGGTAACGACTTTATACGTCGTGTTAATATGCCCGTTCCCGTACCTCTCGCAGCTGACGACCTTCCCCGTCAGTTCAAACAGCTCAGCGGCCCGGATCGTTTCCATACTCAACCCCATAAAGCTTCGGGATATATTCCGCTCCGGCGCATCTCTTTCAGCGCCGCCATGACCGCGGGTTTGTCTTCTTTATACGTAACCCCGTACCATTTTTCCTGCGTTGGGAGAACCCTGAACGTCGCCCGGCCTTCCTGGATCAGCTTGTTCGGAATAATTGGCAAAAAGTATTCGCATTTAAGCGGGTTGCCCGGCAGGTTCGCGCGCAGGAATTCCGCAAACGTATCGTTAATTTCTTTCATCATCGAACGCTGAAAACCCCAGAGGTTCATCGAAACGTACGTTCCGTTCGGGACGAAAAGATCGGCGCCGTCTTCCTGGATTGCCGCGCCGCCGTCGGCTTTGATGATTTTGACCCGTTCGACGATCCCGGCTAAATTTCCGTTTGCGTCAAGCTCGCAGACGCCTCTGGAGACGCTCCCATTTTCGGTCAGCGTATTCTCGATTCGGTACCCGACCATCGCGTGCCGCGTCGGGCCGGTTTCGGACGAAAGGAAATCATAGACGGAGCGAAACGCTGTCCGCCCGTAATAGTCGTCAGCGTTGATGACAACGAACGGTCCATGAACCAGCTCCTTCGCGCTCAGCGTCGCGTGCGCCGTGCCCCAGGGCTTTGTCCTGCCTTCCGGGATGGAGAATCCGGCGGGAAGGTTTTCAAGAAGCTGAAACGCATAGTCGACCTGGTAATGGCCGCGAATCCGCGATCCGATCCGGGCCTCGAAATCGGTTTCCATTTCGGGCTTGATCACGAAAATAACGCGGCGGAACCCTGCCGCGTGCGCGTCGTACAGCGCGTAATCCATCATCACGTTTCCATGTTCGTCAAGCTGGTCGAGCTGTTTGAGACTGCCGTAGCGGCTGCCCATGCCTGCCGCCATGATAATCAGTACCGGTTTTTCGTTCATGTTCTAATCGATTTTCCTATTCATGAATCAGTTTTGTTTCGCGTCCGGGAGCCGGCGTGACTGCGTTATCCTTTGACGCCGCCGGCGGTAATCCCGGCGATAATTTTTTCCGACAGGAAGAGGTACAGGACGAACGTCGGCAGGAAAACGATAATGACCGCCGCGAACATTCCCGCCCAGTCGCCCGTGTACTTCATCGCATCGATCATCGAGTATAATCCGACTGCGACCGGTTTGACCCGGTCGTTATTCGCGAAAATCAGCGACATAAAGTATTCGTTCCATATATTGATGAAATTAAAGATACTGACGGTGATGATCCCCGGCTGCGCCAGGGGGAGCATAATTTTCCAGAAGATCGATATCTGAGAACATCCGTCGATCGCGGCCGCTTCTTCATAGCTCGCGGACAGGTTCGAAAAAAACGTCAACAGGAAAATCGTCGTATATGGGATATTGATCCCGACGTACAGGAAGATCATCAAAATCCGGACCGTCCAATCCTGTTTGAGCAGCTGCATCTGGGAGACGACGCCGAAGAGCGGCAGGATGATCATGACCATCGGGACGCCCATCGCGGCGACGAAACTTGATTGAATCGGCTTATTCAGGAAGAATTTGAAACGCGAAAGCGCGTACGCCGCCGGCGCGCTGACGAGGATCAGGAGCGTCGCCGATATGACCGAGTAAAAGAGCGAGTTGGTAAAAAAGACGGAAACGTTCTGCGAATTCCAGGCTTTTACGTAGTTTTCAAAATGCAGCCCCGACGGGAACTGCAGCGAGGTTCCTTTGAAGATCTCTTTCGTCGTCGCGAACGACGCGGCCAGGATCCAGCCGATCAGGACGAAGGTAAAGACGACCCAGATCGTCAGGATCAGGTAGCCCGGGAGGAGCGAAGCCTCTTTACGCCAATTGATATTCAGGAAAGATTTTCGGGTCATCGTTCAGCCTCTCAGAATTCGATTTCTTCTTCACGGACGATCGCCGTCGTCAGGATAAACACGGCGACAACGATCAGGCTCAGGACGACGCCGACCGCCGCGCCCAGCCCGGCGTTGCGCTCGGTTACAACGTTCCCGGCGCCGAAAACCTGAAGATACATGTAGACCATCGGCGTGATCGTCTGCGTGTCGGCGGTGACCATCGCGAACAGCTGCGACCAGACGAAGAATCCGACCGACGTAATCGACCACATCGTGATATTCGTTCGGATGACGCCTTTTAAAAGCGGGTACGTGACCTTGAAGAATTGCTGCGGCCTGGAAGCGCCGTCGATCGTTGCGGCCTCGTAAAGCTCGACCGGGATTTTTTCGATCCCGCCGGAGAAGATCAGCATATGGTATCCGACCATGCCAAAGCAGTAAGCGATCAGCAGCGACCAGAATTTATGATCCGAGTCGGTCCAGTTAATTTTCCCAAATGGCCCAAGGCCAATCGATTCGAGAAAATTCGCGACGCCGAGCCAGGCTTTCGTCGCCAGTCCGAACTTCGGATTGTACACGTACTGGATCCACATCGTCGCCAGCGCGACGGCCGAAATAACGTTGGGCATGTAAATCGCGGCGCGGAAAAATTTCCTGAAGCGAATGCCGCTGTTGAGGATAATCGCGAAGAGGAGCCCCAGCGTCAGGACGCCGGCGCCACCGATCGCCCAGATCCGGAACAGGTTCCAAAGCGAAATTTTGAACAGCTCGATCCGGGCCAGGTCGGTAAAGTTCTTCGTCCCGACGAAAACCCATTGGCTGATCGAGGATGTGGCGTTTTCGACCTGAAAGAAACTCATGTAGACCGTTCTCAGGATCGGATAGACAAAAACGACGCAAAAAATTAAAACCGCTGGCGCGATAAAGGCTGCGATAACCGCTTTATTTCGTCTCACGTCGATTCCTTTCTTTGATACTGGCATTGATTGGTATTGACGGACCGCGGCTGCGAACGGCAATCGAAACTGAGCGAATGCTCGGGGCTTGCTTCGGACTGCGTCAATCGTTTATATTCGGGTTTCGCTCGAGTCGTTTCCAGCGTGGTCGGAGAAAAATCGAATGGAAACGCTTCAACCGAATCCCGTTATTTTTTTGGCGGATCCTTTATTTGTTCGAATCGGCCGGAAGAATGAAGAACTGTCTGTAATTCTGCTTTCGCTCTTCGGGTACTGAATTGTTCTGTTTGACCCTGGGGAAGAATTCTTCCCCAGGGCTTTTTTCTTTTTTAACGTATTGTTGAAAAGCTTTTGCCTATTTGCCCGAGGCGGCCTCGAGGTTGTCAACGAACGTCTGAGCGTCGATTGCGCCGGTGCAAAGCTTTTGGAAGTTTTCCTTGATCAGCGGCGTCATATCCGGATTATTCTCGATACCGGCTGACCAGGGGAAGCGGACCATCAGGCTTTCCATGACCGGGCGGACGGCGGTCAGTTTTTCCGGCCATTCGGTATTCGTCGTGTCGGCCGGTATCCCGACGGATTCGGTCGAAAGCTTCAGGTCGTATTCGCCCTTGGTAATTTTCTCGATAATCGCGAAGGCTTCCGGCGCGACTTCGGATTTTGCGTTGATCGCGAAAACCTGAGCGCCGAAGTTCGCGGCATCCAGGCCGGTTTTGCCGTTCGGGACGGCGGGATACGCGAAGCAGCCCCAACTGAAATCGTCGCCAGTCAGATCTTTGACTTCGTTCGGGAGCCAGGACCCGTTCAGGTACATCGCGGCTTCGCCGAGCGCGAATTCGCCGTTCTGGTTGGTCGGCCAGGCCGCCGTACCGAACGTTTCCGAGAGGAGGCCTTTTTCGGCCATCATGGCGTAGTCCTGCGCGGCGAGGAGGGCTTCCGGCGTCTCCGCCCATAGTCCTTCGTCGACGACTTTCTTGACGCCGTCGACGCCGATGTAACGGGCTAACTGGTACCCGTAATTGCCGATAATGTAGGCGTCGTCGCTCGTGAACGGAACGTAGCCGGCGTCCTTAATCTTTTCAGCGGCGGCGACGAATTCTTCCCAGGTCGTCGGGACGGTTTCAACGCCGGCTTCGGCGAAAATTTCGGCGTTGTAGAAAACTTCGAAGAGGTTCGGCTGATAAGGGATCGATTTCAGCGTTCCGCCGGCGACTTCGCGCGCGGCGGCCATCAGGCCCGCGATTGCGGTTTCTTCATAGTTGCTGCTCTTGACGAGTTCTTCGAGATCCATCGTATAAGCGCCCCATTGGACGTTGACGCGGTCAATATCTTCGTCGAACAAGTCGATAACCGTACCGGCGTCCAGCGCTGCCTGAAGCCCTTCGCGGATCCCGGTCCGTCCTTTGAACTGGATGTCGACCGTGTTCCCGGATTCGGCTTCGTAAGCTTCGATTGCTTCTTTGATAACGATTGCCTGCGGCTCCGCGTCGGACCACATCGACCAGTAGACGATCGTTTTACCTTCGCCGAACGCGGCGGAGGCGGCGGAAAGAACGACAATAAGCGTAAGCGCTAAGACAAGAAACTTCTTTTTCATCATGATGACTCCTGTTGGATGACTCTCAAATTCCTTTGAGTTGGCCTGTTAATTCCAATTATATTGAAAACGAACCGGTTTACAATAGCAAAAAAATCATGAGAAATAGTAAAATTGTTGTTGTACAGCGTTCGTTTTGAAGATAGAGGATTATTTGGGAAAAGTGTAAAATGAGAGGAACTGATGAAATCCGTTTAGATATTAATCGTATTCGCGAGATGCTGACAAATCTACAGGAACTGACGAATTTACGTTTCTCGCTGCATACGACCGGCGCGCAGGAGATTATCACGGTCAACCGGCGGTCGGATTTTTGTAATTTGATTTGCGAAACACAGTACGGGTACCAGAAGTGTTTCAATTCGGACCTGAAAGGAATCGAAATGGCGAAGCTCCTCGAAAAACCGTATCAGTACCGCTGCCACGCCGGGTTGATCGATACGACGATCCCGATTTATAACCGTGGCGAGCTCGCCGCGATTATCCTCTTCGGTCAGATTCTTGACGATTCGCCGATCGAGGATCAGTGGCGGCGTTCGGCGCAGAGCTGCGAATGGCATACTGAAATGTACAGTTTGAAAAAAGCGTTTTACGAATTGCCGCGGCTGTCGAGCCGGGCGATTCGCGCGGCTTACGAAATTATCAATACCTGCGTCAGCGAAGTTCGTTTATCGCAGCTGCTATCGATCGAGCAGATGAGCGATTATGAGCGGCTGACGCTTTACCTGAAATCGAATTACGCAAAGGCGCTGAATGCGGAGACGATCGCCGGCGAGTTGTCGATGTCGAAGAGCCGGCTGTACCGCGTCGTACAGGAAGCCGGCGGTGGGAAATCGCTGAATACATTAATTACGGAAGAGCGCGTTTATGCGGCGAAGCGGCTCCTGAAAACCTCGTCCGCTCCGGTCCGGGAAATCGGCGCGCAGGTCGGTATTTTGGATTACAACTATTTTACGAAGCTGTTCCGGAGGTATACCGGCCGGACGCCACGGGATTATCGAGCGGAAAAAGTCCGCGTTTCCGCCGCGATCGGGCCGCTCGCGTCCGCGCGGCCTCTCGAAGAATCTGGAAGCAATTCCGGCTGAATGCGTTGAAAAAAGGCGGATTTGCGGTATGATTGTGAAAAGAAGGTACAAGGGATTGTGCAGTTGTTTTTGACTGCCTGAAAAAGAACGTCAGGGAAAAATTGGGGAAACGGGCGAAAGCCTCGAAAAACGAAAGGGATTGCGCATGTATAAAATTTTACGAAAGAAATCATTGAACCCGACTGTCACGCTGATGGAAGTGGAGGCGCCGTTTGTCGCTCGAAAGGCGAAAGCCGGCCAGTTTATTATTTTTCGGGTCGACGCGTTCGGCGAACGCGTGCCATTGACGATCGCCGACGCTAATCCGGAAACGGGAAGCGTCACGATTATTTTCCAAATCGTCGGGGCGGCGACGCAGAAGCTGAACATGCTGAACGAGGGCGAGTTTATTCAGGATTTCGTCGGTCCGTTGGGCACGCCTTCGAAGGTTGAAGGTTTCAAGAAGGTTGCGGTCGTCGGCGGAGGCGTCGGCTCCGCGATCGCTTATCCGGTCGCGAAAGCGTTTCATAATGCCGGCGCAATCGTGCATACGATCGCGGGTTTTCGGAGTCAGGACCTGGTTATCTTAGAGGACGAATTCCGCGCGGTCAGCGAAAAAATGGTCCTGATGACCGATGATGGAAGTTACGGCGAGAAAGGGCTGGTGACCGACGCGCTGCGTTCGCTGATCGACGGCGGGGAAAATTACGAAGAGGTTGTCGCGATCGGACCGTTGATCATGATGAAATTTGTTGCGAAGCTCACGAAAGAATACGGTATCCATACGGTCGTATCGATGAACCCGATTATGGTCGACGGAACCGGGATGTGCGGATGCTGCCGGCTGACGGTTGGCGGGAAGACGCTGTTTGCCTGCGTCGACGGTCCTGAATTCGACGCGCATCAGGTCGATTTCGACGAAGCGATTTCGCGCTCCGGGATTTATAAAGGTTTTGAACGTCACGCGTACGAAGAATCCTGCAATCTCTTCAAACAGGAGGTTAAATAATCATGGCTAACATGCGACCAACCAAGAATGAAATGCCGGAGCAGCCGGCTCTCGTCCGCAACCATAATTTTAAAGAAGTGACGCTCGGTTATACGCCGGAGCTGGCGATCGACGAAGCGAAGCGCTGCCTGCAATGTAAACATCGTCCCTGCGTCGCCGGATGCCCCGTGAATATTAAGATCCCTGATTTTCTCAAGCTGATTACAGAAGGCGATTTCGAGGCCGCCTATCAGAAAATTTACGAGACGAACGGCCTGCCGGCGATTTCGGGGCGCGTCTGTCCGCAGGAATCGCAGTGCGAACAGCGCTGCGTCCGCGGGATCCGCGGCGAGCCGGTCGCGATCGGCCGGCTTGAACGGTTTGTCGCCGATTATCATAATAGCCTCCCGGAAGCGCCGGCGGAAAAACCGGTCCCGAATGGGCATAAGGTCGCGATCGTCGGTTCCGGCCCTGCCGGTCTGACCTGCGCGAGCGATCTGGCGAAAATGGGGTACGAGGTTACGATCTTTGAAGCGCTGCATTTAGCCGGCGGCGTTCTCGTTTACGGTATTCCTGAATTCCGTCTTCCGAAATCGATCGTTCAGCGCGAAATCGACCGGCTCGAAGCGATTGGCGTCAAGATCCATGTCAACGTTGTCGTCGGACGTTCGGTTTCGATCGACGACCTGATTTCCGACGGATACGAAGCCGTTTTCGTCGGCTCCGGCGCCGGGCTCCCGAAATTTATGAATATTCCGGGCGAGAACCTGAACGGGGTCTTCTCGGCGAACGAGTTCCTGACCCGCGTGAACCTGATGAAATCCTATCAGAACGATTCGGCGACCCCGATTGTGCATTCTAAGCGTGTCGCCGTCGTCGGCGGCGGGAACGTCGCGATGGACGCGGCGCGCTGCGCGAAGCGATTGGGCGCGGAGGAAGTGTATATCGTGTACCGCCGTTCGGAAGAGGAGCTTCCGGCGCGGATCGAAGAAGTTCATCACGCGAAAGAAGAGGAAATTATCTTCCGGACGCTCGTCAACCCGGTCGAGATTTTAGCCGATGAAAAACGGTTCGTCGCCGGGATGAAGGTTCAGCGGATGGCGTTGGGAGAGCCCGACGCGTCGGGACGCCGCCGTCCGGAGCCGATCCCGGGGTCTGAATATTTCCTGCCGGTCGATACGGTGATCATGTCGATCGGGACGACGCCGAACCCGTTGATCAAGATGACGACCGACGGGCTCGATACGCAGAAATGGGGCGGGATCATTATTAACGAAGAAAACGGTCAGACGTCCCGCCAGGAGGTTTTCGCCGGCGGCGACGCGGTTACCGGCGCGGCGACGGTCATTCTGGCGATGGGCGCGGGAAAGACAGCCGCCGAAGGAATCCATAAATTCATTACCGAAAAAGCGGCGAAAGCGTAATTTGGTTCAACTCGGAGGCATCATTCGAAAATGGAGAGAGGCTGACGACCTGTCAGTCTCTTTTCTATCCGCGGCTGCGCCAGGCGGGCGTTGACCGGAGGTCGGTTCATGGGGATATCTGTTCCTGGCCATCCTTCCCTTCATCTCCGCGCGGAACGAAGCGGATTTTCTGAAGGAATGCTATGATATAATTCTACGGAAATGTACATGGATACGTTTCAGGCGTTTGGATTGGAGTAGAAAATAATGAATAATCAGTTTCAAATCAGAGTTCATTCAGGCGGTTTGCGCGGGCAGGCGTTCGTCGTCGACAAACCGGAATTCAAGATTGGGCGCGATCCGTCCTGTGATATTGCGCTGACCGAAACCGCGGTTTCCCGCGTTCACGCGATTATCTTTAATCAGGGCGTCAACACGCTCGTTCTGGCAGATAATAATTCGACGAACGGAACGACGATTAATAATTTGCAGGTGACGTCTCCGGTTCAAATATCCGAAAACGACGTCATTATGCTGGGCGGAGAAGTCGCGCTGGCGGTCGAGCGGGTTCCCGCTGGTGTTAACGCCGGCGTCGACGGGGGGCAGCAGGCTCAGCCGCAGCCGATGAACGATAACGCCGGCGCTGCGCCGGTTCCGCCGTTCGCCGCGCCGTACGACCCGAACCAGCCGCAGCACGGCCAGCCGGCGCCCGATCCTCTCGCGGCGCAGGGCGCAAATTATCCTTTCGTACAACCTCCGCTGGGCGCGTATCCGAATCCTTCGGCCCCAAATTATCATCCGGGGATGAATCCCGCGAATCCTTACGGGCAGGCCCCATACGGTCAGCCGCCCGCATCCGCTTATCCATATGCGCAGCCGGCCGCGAATCCATATGGGCCCCCCTCGGCGCCCGCCGGTTATCCGCAGCCGCAGCCTGAACCGGCGCCGCAGGGCATGAATCCGGACACGGTTCAGCCGAGTCTTCAGGAGCCGCAGGGCATGCCTGGGATGAGCGCGTTTCCAGCTCAGGAAGCTTTCACGAGCGGGACCAGCGCGCCGAACGGGGGAGCTGACCCGATGAATCCGATGGGCGCTCCTGCAATGGCCCCGTTCAGTCAGAGCGCCTATCCGCAGCCTCAGCCGGTTTCACAATACAGCGGTTATCAAGCCAACCCGTCGCAAAGCCTGGATCCAATGAACCCCTATGGACAGCCACAGCAGCCTGGACTTGATCCGAATAACCCGTATGGACAGCCACAGCAGAACCCCTACGCACAGGCGCAGCCGGGAATAGCGAACCCATACGCACAGGCGCAGCCGGGAATAGCGAACCCATACGCACAGCCGCAGGCTCCGCAGGGTTTTGATCCGAATAACCCATATTCGCAGCAGAACCCCTACGCACAGGCGCAGCCGGGAATAGCGAACCCATACGCGCAGCCGCAGGCTCCGCAGGGTTTTGATCCGAATAACCCATATTCGCAGCAGAACCCCTACGCACAGGCGCAGCCGGGAATGGCGAATCCATACGCGCAGCCGCAGGCTCCGCAGGGTTTTGACCCGAATAATCCGTATGCTCAGCCGCAGGCGGCTTACGGATATGGGCAGCAGCCCAATCCCTATGGCCAGAATCCATACGGTCAGCAGCCGGGTTATGGTTACGCCGACCCGAATTACAATCCCGTCGATGACGAACAGGGCGCGGACGGGTTGAAGTCGAAAAAGACGCTGTTTATTATTTTGGGGATCGTGTTAGCGGTGATCCTGATTATCGTTGCATTGATCGTTTATGTCGATGCGAATTATCTGTGGTGCGACTGGTTCTCGTTCCTGTGGAGCGCGGAGGCCTGCCAGAATTATCCGCCGGCCGTTCATTAGGAGAAAATGAAAATGATGATGCCCTCGAATTCAGAGCCGGAAGCAATCGCTCAGACTGAGAACTTTGTGATCTGGATGGTTCAGGACGCTGACGGCGAACCGCTTTATCACCTGGATATTAACAATCTCGTCGTCCGGTTCTTTACGGAAGAATGGGACGAGTTTAAGACGTTCGCCGCGAAGTTCGCGAAAAATCCGAAGGCGGACGCCGATGGCGTTATTGCCGAGACGGAGGTTTACTACGCCGGTGTGGAAACGTCCGAGGACGGCGATACGCTGTACACGATCGACGTGACCGGCGCGACGATTTATCTTTATGAAGAGGACTTCAGGGAGCTTTGCGAGCTGCTTCGCGAGCTGTAAGTCTGAGTGATCCTTGGAAAAGGATTCGGGTTCGCCGATCGGGCGGGAGGCCGGATCCTTCTTTTATTTCAGCCGGAGAGGGAACAGGAAGCGCGCCCGATCGATCAAAAAAGAATTTTCGCCAGTTCCGCCCGGTAGGTTTCGCGGGTCGGATTGTCCGGCGGGAGCGTTTCCAGCAGCGCGACGACGAGCTTACGGGCCGCTCCGTTTCCGTACGCGCGATCCATTTTTAACAGTTCGAAGAGCGATTCGATTGCCAGCTCTTTTTTGCCCTGCGACAGGAAGCGGATCGAGGAGCAGAACTGCAGCCCTGCTTCGGTTCCTTCGTCGAACGTCAGCCGCCCTTCGTCAAACGCGGACATGATTTCCGCGAGCGGGAGAAGCCGTTCCGCCGCGGCGTAAAACGGGCTTGGCGGAAAGTCGTTTAGGAGACTGGCGGCGTTTCCCCAGCGGCGATCGTTCAGGTAGGCGACCGCCAGTCCGAATAAAGCGCGCGGATTTTCCGGGCGCTCGTCCAGGAATTCTTCATAAAGATTTTTGGCTTCAACGATGTCGCCGGAATTCAGGCTCGCTTCAGCTTTTTCGAGCGTCAGCGTCATCGGGTCGATCGCGTTGATCTGTTTCAGGGCGGTCAGGTAGACTGCGGTCGAATGCAGCCCGAGAATCTGGTTTTCGATTTGGCCCTGAAAAACGAACTTGACGCAGGGAACGCTGAACACGGCGAACTGCGACGTGACGACCGGGCTGGTTTCGATATTGACGAGCGCGAGTCGGACCGAACCGGCGATCCGATCCATCAGGTCTTCGAGCGTCTTCTTTACTTTCAAGCTCTCTTTCGACCATGGAGCCCAGAACGCCATCATGACGATCGAGGAAACGGAAAAGTCGATGACCTCCTCCTGTAAATTGAATTCGTCGATTTCGATAATATCGGGGCGCGCGGTCATTCGTCCTCGCAGCTTTCCGATGGCGTATTGATATGGATGAGCTCGCCGTGTACGTTGACCACGAATTTATATCCCAGCATGCCGAACATTTTTAACGCGTCTTTGGGAATCCCGACGCGCATCAGTTCGTCAAGCTGGTTTCCGAAATCTTTCATCGCTGACTTGATCATCGCGACCGTCAGCAGGTCGTCCTTCCCGATCATCTCGGCGGTCTTTGTCGACAGCAGGTCTTCATTTCCCTCGACGCCTTTCGTAAAGATTTCCCATATCTGACGATCAACGTCAGCCGAGGGTACGTAACGCCGGAAACCGTTATCGTCGACGATATAGAAGGATTCCTGTCCGACGGTTTCGGTTTCGAGCGGCTGGTCGTTTTCGTCAAAAATCAAGCCCGGAAAAAGAGGATGCTGCGCCATGATTTTCCTTTCATTTATGGCGTAATTCCGGAAATGCCCGGAAGAACGTAGCGGACGGCCGCCGGCGATTCGAAAAAATGCGTCGACAGCTCGTTTTGAATATAAACCTGTCCGGCTTGCGGCCGGGTCGATTCGTTTCGCACGTAGCAGATCAGGCCGTCGGCAAGCCCGCGCGCGATCAGTTCGGTTTTCTCGGTCAGGAAGCGATAGTCGAGGTTCATGTAGCCGGTCTCGATCATCGCCGCCGTCGTGTAATCGTTAACCATGCTGTAGTCGTAGAAAATATCCGGATCGGAAATGATGATATTTCCTGCCGACGGTTGAGACGTGATATGCGAAAAGCGGTCGTCGAGGCAGCTGAGGAGCTTTTGCGCTTCCGCCGGGTAAGCGACGGTTCCGATCGATGCGATTTTGTAGCCTGACGCGTTCCCGTTGATATATTCGCAGCCGTCGTTATGAACCGCGATCAGCGCGATCCCGACGTAATCGTTCAGCGCCGGATCGAACTCGCGGAGCAGGTCGGCCTGATAACCGCGTTCGGTCAGGATATCGCGGAGGTATGTCGCGATGCGAAGATTGACGTCGACTTCCCGGAGGGAATTCAGTTCCGGCCCGCAAACATGCCCGGAATCGAAACCCCAGTGGCCCGCAACGATCCCGATCCGGTTCCGTTCGTTGGGGAGCAGGGTCGGATGTACCGGCTGCGCGCCGGACGGTTCCCAGAGGAAAATGAAATTCTGATTCCGGTCGGCGGAGAAAAACAGCAGGAACAGCGCGGCGAAAGCTGCCGTGCTGAGGATCATGAATATCGCCCTGAAAACCGAAATCCTTTTCATAGTCTCTTCCGCTTAAAGTATAAGCGATCTGTATCAGAAAATAATAAGTATTTTGCCTGGCTTCCTGCCGGGCCGCGTTTACCGTCATTCCGAATTGGTTTTCGCTGAAACGGGTCCGCCCGCGCAGACGGATCGGCGCCGGGCTCTCCGTTTCGGAGGATTCCTCGACGCCGATCTGGTTCCCTGCAGGCAGGCGCAGGATTTAATTGATGAAGCGGTCTTTCCGGCGGAAACGGTTCAATCAGAGCTGGTCATGGCTCGGATACGGTAATCAGGCTAAGGTCGCCGAGCGCGTTCCCGTAGAACGCCGCCGCGAACGGAACCGTGAAAATAAACCCGATCATCAGGAACGATCCGCCCAGCGAGGCTATAAAGATCGCGAGAACCGATAAAACGAAAAACGTCGCCAGCGTTTGCAGGTTCTGCGCAATCGACTTCAGGATATGGTTGACGCGGAAGAAGTCGGCGATCGTTTTTCGCTGATCATACGTGATAATCAATATTGGGAGAATCAACAGCACGGCGAGAATGCCGACGGCGAATGAAATGTTCCGGATAAACGCGAGCAGGTTGAAAATCAGGGTCGCGAACCAGCCGATCTTCGTCCAATAGAAAAAGTTCGCTAAAAGGCCGATTGCTCCGGAGAGAATCAGGAACGGAATAAAATAAACCAGAACGCCGATCGCGAGCTTCAAGCCGTTAAGGAGGATTTTGGCCGTCGGGGTAAAAGGGAGCATGGCGCGTTTCGGCGTGTGGTTCAAGCTGTAAATCTCAAACAGCCAGCCGAGGAGGTAAATTTGCCCAAGGATCGGGATCAGCGTAATTAACCCGGTCAGAAGGATCGATTTCCACCAGCCTTTTTCCTGCCAGATCTCAGTGAAATATGATTTGATATTCATGAATTTTTCCTTTCCGAACGCAGTGAGTTGAAAAACAGGCGAACGATGAACGAATTAATTATAATAGAAACGGCATGAAAAAAAAGAGACTGACGACCGCTGAATCGGGCTTAAATAAAGGTTTTTATCTGACTGTCGTTTGCTGCGCGCTGATGGGTGCGGCGCTGTTTTTTCTTCTTTTTGGCGGCGGGGTGCTGAATCCGACCGAGACGCGCTGGGTCCGTTTCGGCGGCGGCGATAACTTTCAGCATTATATCGGCTGGCGGTTTTATCGGAACGCGCCCTGGATTCGCTACCTGACGTTTTATCGAAATTTAAATTATCCGATCGGGTCGACGACGGTTGCGACGGATTCGAATCCGTTGGCGGCGATGATCTTCAAGGTTTTCCGCTGGGCGCTTCCGAAGACATTTCAATATAACGGGATCTGGCTGCTGCTGTCGTTCGCGCTTTCGGGGTTTTTCGCGGGCTGTATCGGATATCGGCTGACGGGGCGAAGCTGGGGCGCGTTCCTGTTTACCGGATTTGCGCTTTCGAATCCGGTCCCGATCCAGCGGGCTCTGATCCATGATTCTCTGGCGGGGCACTGGCTGATTTTGGCGGCGATCTGGCTGGCGCTGAACCGGCGGGACCGGCGGACGATTTACGCCTGGTTCGGGCTGATTTTCGCCGCTCTGGGGATCCATGTCTATTTTCTGCCGATGCTGCTGTTTATCCTGACGTTGGAGCTGATCGTCCTGATCGGCGAAAGGGCTTCATGGCGGTACGTTTGCGGTCTGGCGATCGGCTGCGCCGGGGCGGTGGGGCTTGGGTATGTTTTTTTTGGTTATGACTTGATCGACGCGGGAACGGCGAGTTTCGGCGAGTTGTCGCTGAACCTGAACGCGTTCTTTAATCCGGACGGCGCGTCCCGAATCCTGCCGGCCCGGCCGACGTTTCCGCTCCAGTATGAAGGGTTCAATTACTGGGGCCTGGGCGTTTTGCTGCTGGCGGTTCTCTCGCTGGCGTTCACGGAGTTCAGCGCGTTCCGGCGTTGGGTCCCGCTGCTGGTTCCGACGTTGGGGCTGATTTTATTCGCGGCTTCGAATCGGATCGCGTTCGATCGGACTGTTCTCGTCGATATCCGGCTTCCGGCGCGGCTTGAGTCGGTTTTTTCGATTTTCCGTTCGTCTGGGCGGCTGGTCTGGCCGCTGTTTTATCTTTGCCTGATCTGGGTTTTCCGCGCATTAGCAGGAAGAGAGGACGGCGCGTCCGCCGGAAGAAGGCGGGCCATGGCGGGCTGGATTCTCCTGACCGCCGCGTTCGCGCTGCAGCTGTATGACCTGAGCGGGTTTTACCGCTCGGTATCCGACCGGGTTTGTCAGGTCATGACGAGCGAAGCGCCCGAGCGGATTGACGCGGCGGCCTGGACAGAGGTTCTCGCGGCGGCGGATTCTTTGGAGCTGACGGACGGCCCGGCCGAGCTTAAAGATGCGTTCGCAATGTTGGCGGCCGATTTGGGGCTGACGATTAACAAGGGCTCAGCCGCGCGCGGGGTGCGTCCGGTAGCAGGCGGCGACCTGGTTCCGGTCGAAACGCGGCTCGAAAGTGGCGAATTTGAGGAGGGCGCAGTATATGTCCTGCTGAACGAGGCGGCGCGCGAATTGGCGCTGCAGCGTTATCCGGAAGCGTATCGCGCGATTGGGGAGATCGGATACCTGGATATTAACGAGTAGTTATTCTGAATTGCGCGTAGTTGTTGCGGCGATATGAGTTTTATTACGGGCGGCGCTGAAAGCGAAAGGAGCGCTCTTGAATAAAGAAGAGCGCTCCTTTCAGCGGATCGTTTTTTCCTGCGTTTCGCAGCGAATCTCGATTTAAAAACGTGCGATTCTTATTCCTGTGGTTTTTCTTCCGAGCCGTCGGAATCAGCCTTCGGAGTGGCCGTGTCGACGATCTCGCTGGCCGCGGCGTCTTTGCCCTCGGAAATCGCTTCTCCGGCTTTTTCGACGATGTCGCCGGTCGTCCCGCGCATCGGCTCATGGTCAATTTCGACCGGGATCGTTACCGGCGTTGGCGGGACGACTGTGTCGGGCTTCGCGGACTGAGCCGGGCGGTTGAAGAACGATCCGGCGCTGGTTCCGGACGCGGGTCTGTTCTTGACTGTCAGGGACAGCTGCCCGAGCAGGGTTGCTAATCCTGCGGACGCGAGCGGCATCGTGAAGAGAATTCCGACGCAGCAGACGATGAGTCCCAGGCACGCCAGCATGCTGTAAACGATCGACATGCCGATAACGATCAGGAATTCGCGCGGATTGTTCCGAACCATGTTGAGGATCAGGTCAAAATCGAGACCGGCCGAGATCGTCCCGGTATCCATGATCCGAAGATATCCGGCGAACGACAGCGCGTAAAGCGCGACGATGACGACGATCATGATGATAAACAGGACGAGCATGAAAATCGAGCCGATGAAGTTCAGGAATCCGTTGTCGACGCCGAGAAGGACCGATCCGATAAACATCATCGCAAATAAAACGATCGAGGGCAGGATCGAATAAATAATTTCCAAAACGGTATACCTGAACCCGTATTTCAGGAAGGTCCCGAAATCGACGTCCGGAAGCGTTCCGCCTTTTCCGAGCTCCGTCCGCTTCGAAATTTCCATCATCCAGCCCCAGGCGTAAAGCTGACCGACGACCGGGATCAGGGAGATCAACCCGACGATAAGCAGCTTGACGACCCAATCCTTATCTTCTTTTATAAAATCAAACGTTTTTGCGATGTCCATTTTTCCTCCATGTATGTTTTTGTATTCGATACGGCGTTTTGTTCCGTTATCTATCATGTACGGTTCTTTTTCAGTTTCGGTTCAAACCGACGTTTTTTGCGGATTGGCGCCGATTAAAAATGCAAAAATTTCGCGACGTTCAGGACGAATAAAACGCCTTTGGAATTTGAATCGCTGGCGTTGACGAGCGTCTTAAGCGTCTCGACCGCGTTATCGACCTGATCGTCTTCAACTCCGATCAGGAGCGTCGAATTTCCCCGGCGAAGAAAGCCGCCGGTGGACGCGATTCGCGTAACCCGGTAGCCCTGACCGGTCAACGCCAGCGACGAATCGTCGGTAACGGTATCGGGAATAATAGCAATGATCAGTTTCATGATTACAGCTCCTCATAGCGGTCTATATCCAATTCGAAAACGGTTGCGCCTCCGACCGTTACCGGGGTCGGGGTTGCCAGTGGGATTGAAGCGGTTTCTAACGGTACGACGATATACTCGATGCGCTCTTTGCAGGTATTTTGCAGAATTCGTGTCGCCAGCTCGACTTTTTCTTCGTCGACGCGGATCAGGACGGTCGCGTTGCGTTTCCCAAGGAATCCGCCGATACTCGGAAGACGGTTGACTTCGAGATTCGCTTCGGTCAGCGCGTCCGCGCAGCAATCCAGATCCTGGCTTTGAATAATTGCGAAAAGAATTTTCTGTTCGGGTGTGGCGTTCATCTTTTTTTCTCCCGAGAATGCGTCTTGTTGTCAAGATTTTCTTTAATTCATTATACTTGATTTGACGGCTATCAGGCTGCGTTCGGAGACGCGGGCGTCAGCTTTTATGAATTGTAATAGATTATAAAGGAAACTTGGAAAAATTTATGGATCCTTCGAACGATTATCCCTCCTATTCAGCGGCTCCGCATCCCGCGGGAATCGCGCCGCAATCCGCTCCATCCGGCGCGCCCGTCGGTCAAAACGCGCAGGGCCGTCCCGGAAAACCGCGAAAAGCTGGCTGGCGGCGGGTCCTCCGTGGTTTCTTTTTCGTTCTATTATTCTTTTTCCTGTCTGGGGCCGGCGTCGGATTTTTTTATTACCTGCGGATTACCGCGTCGCTGCCCGGCGTTGACGACCTGCAGTCGTACGCGTCGCAATTCGAAACGACACGGATTCTCGATCGCGACGGGAATTTGCTTTATGAGATTATTGATCCAAACGCGGGGCGGCGCGAATATATCAGGATCGACGATATCTCGCCGTTCATGATCGCCGCGATTATCGCGACGGAGGACAAGGATTTTTATTCGCATCCGGGTTTTGATCTCGTTGCGATCGTCCGCGCCGCGATTCAGAACCTGAGCGCTGGGGAAACAGTATCCGGCGCGTCGACAATTACGCAGCAGTTAGCGCGGAACCTCCTTCTTGACGTGGGCGAACGGAATCAGCGGACGATCGAACGTAAGGTTAAGGAGATTATCCTTTCGGCGGAGATTACCCGCCGCTACAGTAAGGATCAAATTCTCGAACTCTACCTTAACGAGAGTTATTTTGGGAATTTCGCATACGGGATCGAGGCGGCGTCGCAGACGTACTTCGGCGTTCCGGCGAAGTTCATGAATCTGGCTCAGGCGTCTTTCCTCGCCGGCCTTCCGCAGGCGCCGTCGATTTACGACGTGCATAACAATTATGAAGCGACGATGGCGCGGCAGAAA
Source organism: Anaerolineaceae bacterium oral taxon 439 (assembly GCA_001717545.1). Lineage (NCBI taxonomy): Bacteria > Bacillati > Chloroflexota > Anaerolineae > Anaerolineales > Anaerolineaceae > Anaerolineaceae bacterium oral taxon 439. Next base: position 1,624,768 of record CP017039.1, read on the forward strand.
ACGGTTATAACGCTGATGTATCTGGTCAGCCGTGAAAAGAACTGTATTGCGGTGGGGAACTCGAGTTCGCGTGTCTGCGTCCGGGAAACGGACGTTTCGGACGCGATCCGGGAGATTGAATCGACGAATTTTCGGGAAGCGACTTTCTCGATTACATATCCGCATTGGGTGACGCTGGTTCGCAGCCAGCTCGAAGAGACGTACGGGGCGCAGGCGTTATACCGCATGGGATTAACGGTCTATACGACGATCGATCCGGAGCTTCAGGAGTCGGCGCAGGAGATCGTTACGCGGCAGGTCGCGGGACTGGCGGCGAATAACGCGCATGGCGGCGCGCTGGTCGCGATAGAGGTTGAGACGGGCCAGATTGTGGCGATGGTTGGTTCGCCGGACTTTCACAGCGAAGAGAACAGCGGTCAGGTTAATATGGCGACGGCGCCGCGTCAGCCCGGCAGTACGCTTAAACCGCTGATTTACGCGGCGGCTTTTGAAAAGGGCTGGACGCCGGCGACGCAGCTTTGGGACGTTCCGACCGATTTTTCGCCGACGGGAAAGGCGGAGGACCTTCTCTATTCCGCTCCGTACTCGCCGGTCAATTATGACGGAAATTTTCATGGTCTGGTCCTGGTCCGCGATGCGCTCGCGAATTCGTATAATATCCCCGCGGTCAAGGCGCTCGAACGGGTCGGGATTTACGAGGACCCGGAGGATCCGAACCGGGAGGGGTTCGTCTCCTTTGCGCAGCGGTTCGGGCTGACCTCTCTCGATCGTCCGGGTTTCGGATTGTCGATTGCGCTGGGCGGCGCTGAGACGTCGCTGGTCGATATGACGGCGGCGTATAACGTTTTAGCGAATCAGGGCGTATACGTCAAGCCGCAGACGATCCTGCGGATCATCGATCAGAATGGCGTGACGGTTTTTGAAGCGGACCAGCCGGAACGTTTCTCGGTTCTGGCGGAGGAATACGCTTATCAGCTGACCTCGATCTTATCCGATCGGACGGCGCGCGCGCCGATGTTCGGGGCGTCGTCCATGTTGGATTTGCCGTTCGAGGCGGCCGTGAAGACTGGAACGACGAACGATTTCCGGGATAACCTGACGCTCGGGTACACGCCGAAAATGACGGTTGGCGTCTGGGTTGGGAATCCGGATTATACGCCGATGATTTCAACGACCGGGGTCAGCGGCGCTGCGCCGATCTGGCATGAGTTCATGATTGGCGCGGAGGCGGCCTGGCCCGGCGGAATTTCAGGCGTTTTTCGCCGTCCGGCTGGGGTTGTCGATTATCAGGTCTGCGCGTTGTCGGGGACAGTTCCGTCGGAAAGCTGCGGCGCGCGGAAGCTGGAGCTTTTCGCCGTGTATCAGGCGCCGCTTCCGGCGTCAGAGGATCTGCTTCAGAAAACGTGGATCAATTCCTGGAATGGGCTGCGGGCGAACGAGTATTGCCCGGAGAATGCGAAGGAGGTCGAGACGCTGAACGTTCGCGACGAGGCGGCGCGGCGATGGATCCTGACGTCGGCGGCGGGGAACGCATGGGCGAAACGGTACGGCCTGATCCGCGACGGTGAGCCGGTTTATTTTACTCCGACGGAGAGCTGCGCCCCGGGTCAGGGCGGGGCGTCTTTGGCGCTGACGAATCTGAACGACGGAATGATTCTCAGCCAGGATTCCGTCGAAATTCAGGGCGTCTTTTCCGCGCCGGACGGTATCCGTATGGCTTCGATCGAGTTCGGACGCGGCGTGGATCCGGGCGAATGGTACGTGGTTCAAAGCTGGAACGACCTGATGATCCAGTCGGTTCAGCCGTTAGCAACCTGGCATATTGCAGGGTTGGAAAATGGGGAATATACGGTGCGGTTGCTGGCGATGAATTCGAACGGGGGAACGGCGGAGACGCGGGCGCGCGTTCGAATCGATCGACCGCCGGCCGAGGTTATGGAAGAAATTCGTTTCTTTGAAACGCCGATTACGGTTTATCCAGCGGAGACGCCGTATCCGGATCCTTACGCGATCCCGACGCGCGATCCGAATCTGTATGATTCCCTGCCGACGGAGGACCCGGGCCTGATGCCTCCGTAGTCGGGGGTGGGTTGAAGAAGCGGTGTGCGTAAAAAAAGGGCGGGCCGTTAATCTGAGTCCGCCCTTTGATTGTTGCGGCTGCTATAAATTGGCGAAGAAATCCGCAACCGCGCTGGCGACCATATTTAAGATTTCGGTTTTATCGCTGTAGAATCCGTAGCTATGACCGTCCTCCGGGATAACAACTCTCTGTGCGCCGAATTTTTCGGCAACAGTCTGACTGACGCTCGGGCTGACGGCTTCGTCGTCAACCGCGTAAACGACGAGCGACGGTCCGGCGTACTGATTCGCGGCCGCGTCGATCAGCGTATTTCCGGGATATTTCTCCAGATCCGCGAACCATTCTTTCGATAATTGCTGTTCCTGCCCGTAGATTGTCGTGAAAGGCGCGTAACCTTCCGGCGAAGTGTTTGCGGTTTCTTTCAGGTCCTCCCATCCGTCTTCCCCACCGAATAAATTTTTCAGGTCGTCTGTGTCCGCCGCGGGCGCGAGGAGCGCGGCGCCCAGAAAAATGTACGCTCTGTCGGCGATCAGCTCCAAAGCGATCCGGCCGCCCATGGAGTAGCCAAAAATTCCGATCGCATCGGGATTCGGGCTGTATGAATCCGTAACGAAATCCACCGCTGCGAGGACGTCCGCTTTCATATTCGACTGCGTATTCATCGCGAATTCTTCTTCTGATTCGCCGCAGCCGGGAAAGTCCATTCGGATCGAACCGATTCCACGCTCAGCCAGTTCCCGGGCGATAGCTGGGAATCCGATATTTTCGTCTTTATTTCCGCCGTGCCCATGCACGAGGACAACGAACTGCGACGCTTCACTTGTTGTTGGGAGCGTAACGACCGCTGGGACTGTGACGCCTCTTGACGGAAACGAAACGGCGGTTTCTTCATACGCGTTATCCTGCGGTGCGGGCGCGAATCCGCAGAAAACGGCGATCAGAACGAGAACGATTAACGGAATAAGGGTTCTATTTTTCATACAGAATATCCTTTCAAGAAATTCGCCTGCCCGGTTTCGGGGGCGAAAAGAGTTTTCGGCGGCACGATGAAGATCAAAGTTGTGCTCTGAATTTCAGAGGCTGTTACTCGCCGACATACTGCGCTGTGCCGCAGTTGCGGATCTCGAGCTGCAAGATCGAATCGTCCAGCGTGAACGCGCCGCCGGAAGGGCCGATATAATTATTGAGGATCTGGTTATTATGATCGGTTAATTTCCAGTAGCATTTCTGATAAGCGTCGTCCTGTACGATCTGCCAGGTTCCGACGGCGATATCTTTCCCGACGAGATAGAATCCGTCTTTCTTATCCGCTTTCAGCTGGTCGGGATCCTTCGTCGCCGTGACGATTTGAAAAACCGTCTGCGGCTCCTGCGTCGGAGCGGGCGTATAGGTCGGGAGGGCTGTGTAGGTCGGATACGCGGTCTGCGTTGGCGGGGGCGTAGCTTTTTTTGTCGGCTGAACAGGCTTCACCGGCGTTTTCGTGGCCGTCGGAGCGAGGGTATAGGTTGGGTAAGCCGTATTTGTAGGAACGGATGTGTAGGTCGGATATGGCGTGTTCGTCGGATAAGCGGTTTGCGTGACGGGATGGGTGTAGGTCGGCTGCGGCGTGTACGTGTTTGCCGGCTGATTCGTGGGCGCCAACGTGTACGTCGGATATGCGGTCTGCGTCGGGATTTTCTCGACGGTGGATCGGACCGATGTCTCGACGATTTGAAGGGTCAGTTTTTCATCCGGCGCGCATCCGGAGGTCAGCGCCCCGGCGAGGATCACGATCGTCAGGACCAGGACGGCGAAAGGTTTTTTTTGCAGAAGATGGCTGTAGTCGTACGTCATGAATCAACTCCTAATTAAGATGCACTGTAAAACATGGCTCGGTATGTCAGAGGTTTTTTTTATTATACCTTTTTTATGGGGGCTGACGTTTCGTCTCCGGGAAAAATTTTTAAAACGGCGGGGAATTTTGCAAAAATATCGGGATATGGTAGAATCAGGAGCGTCGTTGAGAAACTGTTTTGGGTCTTGATGCGGGAGTAGCCAAGTGGTAAGGCATTAGCTTCCCAAGCTAACATTCGCGAGTTCGAGTCTCGTCTCCCGCTCTTTTTTATTTAAATTACGGCTGTTTCAGGGCAAAAGAAAGAAAGTGTAAATGTCCTATGGAACAGAAAAATGCCCAAAAACATATTAGCCTGACCGTATTATTGCTTATCTATCATTCGTGGATCGTATGGATTGTAACGGTGTCTCCACAATTGGAAAAAAATCGGACGCTCCCAGGGTTACCGCTAAAACATGGATTTGTATCGTTATCGCTTTGATCTATTTAATATCGCCGATAGACCTTATTCCCGGTTCTCTTCTTGATGACGGAATCGTGGCGATCGTGCTTTCTGTGATTGGAGGCCTGCCTCAAATTTGGGCCTATGAAATTCGGGAACGGTTAAAACAGTAATCATTAGTTGATAGCAGAATTAATACTTTTGAATATGATTGTAGCCCGCTGATTTTATTCTTGCAAAATACTTATACGCCATTGGTGAAAAAACTGATATACTATTGTTTATGTCCACCTACGTATAGGGAGTTGATGTATGAGTGAAAGTGAAATTATAAATATCAGCGGTAACGAATATCTGCAAATATTGGAGGCCAACGGTGATCTTTCAATAACGCCGCTGGACCCGAATGTAAACCTATCTGGCAATAACTTTACCAAGCTGTCATTATCCCCTGAAGAAAAAGGGCGACTTAACGCGCTGGCGGGCGAACTTCCTTCTATTGGGACCGCTTTAGCCAGTGCGCATGCCTGTGTTCTGACTTTTCCAAAAGGAATCGAAGGGATGTTGACGAAGCTTCGTCAAGGCGGCTATAGTACCATGATGAAGGCTGCTGACGGGCGGTTCACAAAAAGCGCTTCGATTCATCCGCTCGGGTCCTCGGTGATGGTTCCGTTGCTTGCGTTTGAGGCAATGGCGATTGCCTCCGGTCAATACTTTATGACCGAGATAAACCGTGATTTAAAGTTGATAAATTTGAAAATAGACAAGATTCTCGATTTCCTGTATGGAGATAAAAAATCGGAATTACTTGCTGAAATATCCTTCGTTCAGAGCGTCCATAGGAACTTTCGCTCAATCATGGCTCATGAAGAACAGCGTTTGGCAGCGATCACAAATTTACAGGCCGCACGTAAAATTGCGATGAAGGACATCGAGTTTTATCTTTCCGACCTTGACGGAAAAACAGGTACAAACGCAAAAGACGTCGCCGAGTTCAAAAGTATTTCCGACGATGTTTTAAAAATTAAAGAAAGTCTTGAACTATCGATCCAACTCTATATTGCGGCTAACCTTGTCGAAATTCACGTCGCGCAAAACTATGACGAATCCTACCTGACAAACGTTAAAAATGAGACAGAATATTATTTGAATAAATGCAACGGCAGGATACTAAGCGATATCAGTCGGATGCTCGGGTTACTTCGTGTCTTTGAGCAAAAGCCCGGACTGTTCAATCCTGTTGCAAAAGCTTTCTCAACAGAAAAACCAAACCTTCTTCCGTTGAACGAAAAATTCGAATCGATCGCCGCGACCCTGAGCAGCGGCGAAGAATCTGAAATGGCTAAAATATTGCGGTCATCGTTTAAGGTAATGACAAATAATAAACAATATTGCATGACAGGCGATGGGGACGTTTATTTAAAATTCTGCGATTGAGTTTTTGCCTATCACTGGATTGAATTTTAATCTGTTGAATTTATAGTTATGCTTGCTTTGTGATAAAGCGAGATGAAAGTTTTCAAAACGGTGGACGCAAAGCCCACCGTTTTGAAAATATTTTCAGTCAATTGCCGGCCTCGACTTTTGCTATCAGGACTTTCGGTTTTTTTAATACTGGCGCTCAAGGTCTAACCTATTTAACCATCTCTATATATCCAACTCTATTCTATGGTTAGTTGTAGCATCCATCAGTCCGGGTAAGTCCATTGCAGGCGAAAATCCTGAAATCTTGCCGCTCGATTTTTCTATAAAATATAAACACCTGAAATATTTTTTTCTTATCAGAAGGTACATTTTTCAAGGTGCTTCCCATAACCTGAAATGTATTGCAAAAGTCCGGATTATTAACAATATGCAAAAACTCATCAGCATTTTTGAAAATATAATCTCGGATTTTCTGTGTTGCATCTTTGAACATATCAGTAAATAATCCACCACCTAAAAACGACCGACTCCACGGTTGAATAGAAAGAAAATATCCTGTAGGAACAGGAAGTTTTCCTGCCGATGATATATGACATCTAAAAGTCGGGTTATATGGCGACTTGTCATGACTAAAACGCGTATCGCGCGTTAATTTGAATGTAAGGTCTTTTGGATTGTTATGAAGTATGCTGTTATCAAATTTTCCGATTTCAAAAATGAGCATTTGTATAATTTCTTCAAACTCAATTTGTGCTGCCTTATTTTCTGCTTTATGTTTGTGATACCAGTCGCGATTATTGTTTTCCTCTAAATTTGATAAATATGAAAGTATTATGTCGTTCATGATTCCTCTTAAAAATTCTGTGCCTTGTGAATGGTTTTGACTGTAAAATTGTTTGAATAATGGAATGGGCTGATACGGGAGGTTTGTGTTTGGGAAGTTGTTCAAATGTATCAGACAGCGCTTCTATCTTCTCCATTTCCTCTGTATATGTATCTAATGTTTTCTTATCAAGTGTTTCTAATTGCAAATATTTCAGTTTCTTGGGGGTTAATCTGTTTTGCGATTTCCTCAGTCAAATCACCGATTCTCCCAGCTTCAGTTACCGCATGAGCGCCAGGTCCGACTTCAGGAAATCGGATATGATCCGGACCTGCGCCAACGTTCCGGACGGCAGCGCGTCTTCAATGATATCGAATTTGGGATGGTGATTCGCGTAGACAGGACCCTCGACTGGCAGTCCGCCGCTCAGGAACAGGAAGCAGCATGGAAATTCGCGGCAGTAGAAGGCGAAATCTTCGCTTCCAAGCATGGGCTTCGCGTCGACGACATGATCCTCCCCCAACGCGTCGATACAGACTTTTTTCGCAAAAGCCGACAGCGCGGGATCGTTGATCATCATGTCGACGCTATATTCATAGTTCATTTCGAACGACGCGCCATTCGCGTCACAGATCGATTTCACAATCGTTTCAACGCGTTTCCGGATTAACGCGCGCGTATCGGGATGAATCGTGCGAACGTTTCCACGGATTTCGGCGGTGTCCGGAATGATATTATTCGCGTTTCCAGCGTGGATCGCGCCGACGGAGACGACGGCGGTCTCGTCCGGGGAGACGTTTCTCGAAACGATCGTATTCAGCGCCAAAACGATTTCAGCGCCGACGAGAATTGGATCGACGCCGACGTGCGGCGTTGAGCTATGCGCGCCATGCCCAAAGATTTTTAAATCGAACTTATCCGAATTCGACGAAGCGTGTCCGCCCGGGACGATTCCGATCCCGCCGGGAACTTGATTGGGGAAAATATGCATTCCGAATCCAGCGTCGATGCCTTTCAGCGCGCCGGATGCGACGATCTCTTCCGCGCCGGAAGGCGTGACCTCTTCGGCATGCTGGAAGAGGAGCTTGACCGTTCCGTCGAATTCGCCGCGGAGCTGCGTCAGGACTTCCGCCGTACCTAGCAGCATTGCCGCATGGGTATCATGGCCGCAGGCGTGCATGACGCCGGGGTTGACTGAGCGAAACGGTAATCCGGTTTCTTCTTCGATTGGGAGCGCATCGATATCGGCGCGGAAGAGGACCGTCTTTCCGGGGCTGGCTCCGTTAATCGTAGCGATCAGGCTCGTCGGCGTGGGGCTCACGATCTCGTCGACGCCGATTTTTTCGAGTTGAGCGCGGATATAGGCCGCCGTTTCTTTTTCCTGATGCGAAAGTTCAGGGTGTTGATGAATATGCCGCCGCCATTCAAGAATATGGCTGGTCGGGATGATAGTTTGAAGATTCATGAAGTTCTCCTTCGTTCTGCCATAATGTGGAGTAAATAGTACTCGTGTTTTCGAAAAAAAGCTACGGTTTCGTTATGTGGTCGCCTGTTTTGCTGTGATGGAATACAGGTTTAAAGAATTGATTTTTTAACGGTTGCCGCTAAAATTGTAGTATGAGAAAAATACGATGGCAGCTGGTAATTATCTTTTTGACCGGATTGGTGGTCGGGATTTTATTGTTAAGCGATTCGAATACCGTGCCGGTGAATACGTTTGAGTCTGAACCGACGATCGGCGGAATCTACACGGAAGGGCTCGTCGGCAGCGTTCAGCGAATCAATCCGCTGCTTTCCTTTTATAACGAGGCCGATCTCGACCTGACCCGCCTGATTTACAGCGGGTTAATCAAATTCGACAGGCAGGGGCTTCCGGTCGGCGACCTGGCGAGCAACTGGGCGATCTCGTACGACGGGACGCTCTATAATTTCGCGATCGACAAGGACGCCAGATGGCAGGATGGGCAGCCGGTGATTGCGGACGACGTCGTATTTACGTTTGAGATGCTGAAACAGGGGGTTGGGTACGTCCCGGACGACCTGATCGAATTCTGGAACAGTATTCAGGTTCGTACGATCGACGATAAAACGGTGCAATTCGAATTGACCGCAGCCTTCGCCCCGTTTCTGGATTACCTGTCGATCGGGATCCTGCCCCGGCATATCTGGAATAACCTGACGTTTGCCCAGATGGTCGATTCGAAGATGAATATTCAGCCGTTGGGCTCCGGTCCGTTTCGGTTGGATAAGCTCGTATTGGATGGCGGTCATATTACCGGCGTCAATCTCGTTTCAAATCCGCTTTATTACGGCGAGCGGCCGTATCTGGAAGCGATTCATTTCGTTTTTTATGACGATTCGATCCTGGCGTTCCAGGCGTATCAGATGGGGCTTGTCGACGGCGTCAGCCTGATTTCCGGCGAAACGCTCCAGCCGGCGCTGACCGAGGCGAATCTGAACCTGTATACCGCGCGGCTGCCGATTTTATCGATGGTCTTCTTTAATCTGGATAATAACGACGTCCCATTCTTTCAGGACCAGAAAGTTCGGCGCGGGCTTTTCGCTGGGTTGAATCGGGAGCGGATTATCGCTGATCTATTACAAGGTCAGGCGATTCAGGCGCATGGGCCAATCCTGGCGGGGAACTGGGCGTATTACGCCGATCTCCCCAAAACGGAATTCGATCAGTATAAAGCGGTCGAAACCTTAAAAGAAGCCGGATACGTTATTGCCAATGAACAGGATTTAGTCCGGTCGAAAGAAGGGCGAACGCTGAATTTTACAATGCTCTACCCTGACGACGATCAGCATCGTCAGATCGCTGAAGCGATTCAACGGAACTGGGCGGAGATTAACGTTCTGGTCAACCTGGAGGCCGTCCCTTATGATGAACTCGTTAACGTTCGTCTTCAGGATCGGCGCTATGAGGCGGCGTTCGTCGAATTGAATTTATCCGATCTTCCCGATCCCGATCCCTACCCGTTCTGGGACCAGACGCAAATTTCAAGCGGTCAGAATTATACGCAGTGGAACAACAAGGTTATCAGCCGGTACCTGGAATCCGCGCGCGTTGAAACGGATTTAGAGGAACGGAAGCGGCTCTATCGGAATTTTCAGGTCCTTTTTGCGGAAGAGCTGCCGGCGCTGCCGCTGTATAATCCGGTTTATAATTTCGCCGTCAGTTCCAACGTTCAAGGCGTTTCGGTTGGCCCCATGTATCAGACGGCGGATCGGTTCTCTGGGATCCGAAGCTGGTTCATGGTTTTGAAAACAAAAGTGAACGATTAGGTTTTCCGATACGACGTTCGTGGAGACGCGATGTTGGGGACGGTTCTGAATAGTATTTCGATTATCCTCGGATCTTTCATCGGCGTCTTTTTCGGATCGAAGTTTTCCGGTTCCCTCCGCGATACCTTTTACGCGATTTTAGGGACGTTCGCGATCTTCATGGGAATCGGGATGTTCCTTGAATCGGAGAATGCGATTGTATGCCTAACGAGCCTCGTTCTTGGTACGTTTATCGGAGAAGTCACGCGTCTTGAGGAGAAGGTCGAATCGGCCGGCGCGCGCGTTATCGCGTTTTCGGCGCGCTTTTATGGCGTGACGCGTCAGGAGGAATCGGATCGGCAGCGCATGATTAAGGGGTTTGTAACGGCTTCTCTCTTCTTCGTGACCGGACCGATCGGAATTCTCGGCGCGTTTCAAAGCGGGTTGAGCGGCGATCTCGATTTGCTGATGATGAAGTCGCTGCTGGATGGAATAACGGCGATTGTCTTTGCATCGGTCATGGGAATCGGCGTCGCTTTTTCGGCGCTCGCCGTATTGGTCTATCAGGGTTTCCTGACGCTTTTTTCGCGTCCGTTTCATGCGTTTCTGTCCGACGCGATGATTTCAGAGATGACCGGGACCGGCGGGATACTCTTAGGCATGATCGGGATTTCTTCGCTGTTGGGGCTAAAAAAGATTCGCGCGTCCTCCGCGATTCCGGCGATTTTCCTGGCTCCGCTGATGATGTGGTTCGTTGAAAGATTCGCGTAGCCTTTTTTTTGCCTGTCAGGCCGGTTGTCCGGTTTGCCTGCTGTTTTCCGGTTGTCCTGTTCTTGGACCGGTCCCGTTGGGCCGACTTTTTGATGATCCTGATCGGTTACCGGGCGACGCGGAAGGAGACGTTCGGCCAAGGCGTGAAGATTGACGAATCTTTCCCGGATTTGATTTCAGACATGCGCTGCGTATAGCCGCCACGATTCGGATTCTTCGATAAATCCGAGTTTTTTGTACATTCGCACGGCTGCGGTATTTTTTTCGTAGGTGTTCACGGTGAAAATATCGATTTCATGAGAAAACTCATCGACAAATCGGCGGATCATCTTCGTTCCGAGCCCCATCCCGCGCATTTCGGGGATCAGCGCGACGCGGTCGATATGCATCGAAAATTCATCGCGCGTCGCGAGCAGGTAAGCCGCGGCTTCTCCTGAGTCTCGGGCAGCGAGGATTCGAACGATGGACGCGGCGTTCAACGCCAGGTCAAATTCGAACGGCGTCAGGCGCCAGATCGGCGGAAATGACCTGTCGATCGCGTGAAGACGACGCGATTCGGTTCGGCGATCCGGAGCGCAGGGACGGTATTCGAGCGGGCCGAAGTCCGTTCCCGACCGATCTTCCGGTTGGGCCTGACTCCTGTAAAGCGTGATCAGGCGGTCGATCGGGCGGAACGGAAGCGTTCGCAGCAGTATGTCAATTAGAAAGTTCTGTCGGCGTGGAAGGATCAGGCATTCCCGGATTCCAAGCGCGCGGCAGGCGTCGCGGATCGTCAGGACTTCCGCGGCGGTCACGAGGCCAGGCCCGGGCGCGGCCGCGAATTCGATCCAGGCGGCGGTTTCTGTAACCTGCTTCAATCCGAAGGTGAAAGGGACGGTTCGGTTCCGCTCGGATTCGGGCGCTTCCGCCTGGTAGCAGCGGCATTCAAAGATATAGTCGTTGGCCCGGTGCCAACCCGGATGAAAGTAGGCTTCGT